>PBKF01000042.1 GCA_002722105.1 Fidelibacterota bacterium | reverse complement strand
TCCAATTCTTGGCCCTTCTAATCCTGTCGACCAGTTTAAATAATCAGTAGAAACATCTCCCCAATTTATTCCTGAATAAATATACTCTATTCCAAGTCCATGATCTGTATCCCATAGAAGCCAACGCCATTTATCCTCTCCCGAACTGGGACGAAATAATTTCATATTATTAGTGAGCCAATCAAAATTGCCAACAAAAATTTCTAATAACCAATAATCTAAAAACTCCTCATAGTAAATATTTTCTTTTAAATATTCGAAATTAACGGAAAGACTCATATCCTCTGATTCAATAAAAGTTTCAAACGCATCATATGCTTGCCAGTCACCTTCAATCGCATTCTTGTTAGATGGATAACCAAAGGCTCTTTCCAAAAGGTCAATATCCTCATAATCGAATAACTCTTCAATATAAAATCTATCTTGCCTCTCTCTGAGATGATATATTCCCCAATATGAATTATTTATATATACATGTACAGACTGAAATGATGAATATCCACCATGTGGATAAAGTTGACTGTAAACAGATTGTATAACCCCATCTCGAAGATGGGCTCTATTATTATTTCCATATTCTGGAAATCTGTCATTACTTGCATTTCTAAGAATTAGTCTTTTGTACCTATTATAAGTCCTATTTGGGAATATTGGATATTCAATGTAAGATTGGCCGTATTGTGCTTTAAACTCTATTCTGTATGGATTCTGTGTTGAGTTCGTACCATGGCGTTCAATACCTGCATCAGTACTGAACCCTAGTTCTCCATCTTGATCAAAATAAGTCACATGTAGATTATATTCATCTAGCCCAATTGGAAAATCATCAGGATCAATCACTAGTGCCATAACTGGCAAATTATAATTAGTGTTAATTAAATAATAAAATGTTTGAATCCTGCTTGGTAATAGACCCGGCTCAATTGTCATTATACGTAAAACAGTTGGTTCTGAAAGCGTTATTGGCTCATAATATTGCATTGAGTTAATATCTAGATTACTTCCATCAAGACTGAAATAAATATCAATATCTTCAGTGTCAGACAATATTTCAACAACAATATCTTCTTCATAAACTCCAGATTCTATGGATACAAAAGCTTCCTGAGAATATTCACTTGAATCATGCGGAAGATTAAACACTCCGGGCGTAGGATTATCCATTAAACCCCATATTCCATTATAATTTGGATACCTGCCATAACTGAAATCAGTTTGCTGTTGGTTAAAGTATATAGAATCAATCAAGGATTGGTCAGGATTTGTAAGTAGTATTTCTTCACCAACCGAACTAAGTTTAAAATTTAAATGGCCAACTCCTTGCTCTTCGTCGTTATCAGCCCAAAGTAATAAAAGAGAGTCCGGGTAAAGGTATATAGAGTCAGAAAACTGAAATTTAAAAGGATCAGATTCATTATCACTCAAATACCAACCATATAGATTTATAATATCATCCGAATAATTTGCTAACTCTAACCAATCATCAAAATCTCCATTATTGTCAGCTATAGTATAATCATTTGAAGCCATAAATTCGTTGATTACGATTTGAGCAGATAAAGATCGGCAAACTAAATTAAATATGATAATAATTAGGTTAAGTTTCAAAAATTCTTCATGCATTATAACTCAGTACAGTTAAATAATCCAATTATCAAATAGTATATATTCAATTTTAATAATCAGATTCAATTAAAATTAAAAAATTGGATTATTTCTAAATTATGTTTTATCAAATAATTTAGAAAATAAATTGAAACAATTTAAAAACCACTCCTGAAGATAGCTTTTATTAATTTTACAACCTTCATAGTCGGAGCGACAGGATTTGAACCTGCGACCCCGTGCACCCCATGCACGTGCGCTACCGGGCTGCGCCACGCTCCGTTAATTCATTCAGAAATAATTTTTAAAATTGATTCCAAATCTTCTTTAATTTTATTGAAGATGATCTGTTGCTTCTCACTGAAAGATTCAGAGTTTTCTGATTTTTCTAGAATGGATTCTCCCCTAGCTATAACAGATCTAGCTCCTTCAATGGTGAATTTTTTATTGTAAAGTAAGTCTTTTATATTAAGAATAACATCAATATCCTTTTGGCGGAATGTTCTATTACCAGCTCGGTTTTTTGGAGGCTTTAATTGGGAAAATTCTGTTTCCCAATACCTCAGAACATAAGCTTTCAATCCCGTGAGTTCACTGACCTCTCCAATTGAATAATAAAGTTTTTTTACCTTAGGTTGTATCTTCGCCATATTCAAATATACTTAAAGTTATACTTTAAATTAATAAAGACCAGATCTATGATCAAGGTAAATGAAATTAGTTAGTATTTTTATAAGAATTATAAAGTGAATTTAATAATTGAGGAGTTTTTGCGATAAGAGTAGGGTCTTCTACCATAGCGATCCTTAATTCTGTCTTACCATTATTTGAGTCTAAATAAAATCCATTCATGGGTGCAAGTAATAGAGTGAAATACTTTCCTTCAATATTTACTTTTCCCCTTGAAGCACAATATTTAACAAACTCAAAAGAATCAAATTCATCATCGCATATAGATCTAAAATCAATCACAAAATATATTGCAGCTTCAGGATGTGTTACGATTAATCCGGGGATTTTATCTATGAGCTTTCTCCGAAGAAAAATCATAAGCGATTTATAGTATTCTCGCTGTTTTGCATACCATTGGTGTAATTTTTCATGAGATTCAAGTGCCATTGCACCAAATATGTGCTGTCCAATAGAATTGGCACACAAATTAGCCGTATATTCTGAAACTGCACCCTTATGAAATTCTTTATTGTCTGTCACTAATCCGCCAATACGTAAGCCACACGCATTCCAAACTTTTGAAGCTGATTCAATACTAATCCTTAGACCGGTGATACCAGGAATATCTTCTTCTGATATTTTCCAAATACTTGATGTTTTATTTTTACCATAATAAAGTTGACGATATGCTTCGTCACTGACTATCCAAACATTATGTTTCACACAAATTTTTGCAATTTTGATTAATTGCTTCTGTGAAATGAATTGGCCGGTTGGGTTATCTGCTGGAATTATAATTAAAGCACCTGGATCATTTTCGATTATTCTATTTTCTAGTTGAGTCAAAGAAACTTGACTAAAATAGCCATTTTCATCTATTTCACGATTAACAGTAGTTACAGGTATCGATAACCGTTTGCTGAATTCAATGTAATTAGTATAAACAGGCTCCACTAACATTAATGGCTTTTTAGAAGAAGGTCCACACACACCAAGCATCATAAGTTCCATCGCTTGAGAACCACCATCAGTTATCATACAGTGCAGGTTAGAAGTATCTACTCCTTCTGAACTTATGATATTTAGAAAAGCACTCCTTGCTTCAGTGGTTCCTATACTTGGGCTATAATTTATAATACCATCATCAAAAGCATTCTCTCCTAATTCAAACATTCTTTTCTTCATTGCGGGGTACATTGGTAAAGATACATTCCCAATTGCAAGATTCACGACTTGAATATCGTCTTTATCCTTCCTTTCCGAAAACATGATCTGCGCTTGACGAATCGCAGAAGGAATTCTAGATTGAAAATGTGATGATATATTCGTTGTCATAAAATATTGTATAGTAATTTATTAATGAATATCATGAAAATAAAAACGGTGAAAATGCTTATTCAGTATCTCCACCGTTTTATTAGAATGTTAGGTTAAAGTTAGAATCGACGTTTTTTAAAAGGTCTTCTACCTCCCCTGTTTCCATCACGACGTGGACGTTTTGGACGTTCCACATAACCTTCAGGTTTTTCAAGCAAGGCTTTTCGACTAAAATCCAACCTACCTTGATCATCAATTTTGATTAATTTCACACGAACTTCGTCTCCAGGCTTGAGAACATCTTCTACTTTTTCTACCCTATGCCACTCCAATTCTGAAATATGGACCATTCCTTCACGACCGGGTACAAATTCCACAAATGCACCAAAAGTCATTAGACGAGTAACAGTTGCATCAAATTCCATTCCCACTTCCGGCTCAAACGTTAAGGCTTGGACCAATTCAATGGCATCATTGCATTTATCGGTATTTTCCCCAGCAATCGTAACAATACCATCGTCATCAACATTAATCTCACATTCAGTATCTTCAATGATTTTTTTGATGTTTTTACCACCAGGCCCAATTAATGCACCAATCTTTTCCGGATTAATTGTGATTGACATAATTCGTGGTGCATATGGGGAAATATCATTTGGTTGAGCCATTGCTTCGTTCATTTTACCAAGAATATGCAACCTACCTTCACGGGCTTGTTCAAGTGCCTGTTCCATTAACTCAAAGGATAAACCTTCAATTTTCAGATCAAGCTGTATCGCTGATATTCCTTCTTCTGAACCGGCGACTTTGAAGTCCATATCACCAAGATGGTCTTCCATTCCTAATATATCACTTAGAATTGCATGACGTTCTCCATCTGTAATAAGACCCATGGCTATTCCTGCTACGTGATTTTTCAAAGGTGCCCCTGCACTCATAAGTGCTAAAGATCCGCCACATACAGATGCCATTGATGATGAACCGTTCGATTCCATGATCTCTGAAACAATTCGAATTGTGTATGGAAAATCATCATATTCAGGAAGTACAGGCTTAATTGCTCTTTGAGCTAGATTCCCATGTCCAATTTCCCGACGACCTGTAAATCCAATACGTCCAACCTCGCCAACACAATAAGGTGGGAAGTTATAATGAAGATAATAAGATTTTTTATAATCTTCATCCATACTGTCAATAATTAATTCATCGCTTTTGGATCCTAATGTAGTCACAACTAAAGCTTGTGTTTCTCCACGTGTAAATAATACAGAACCATGGGTCCTATTTAATATATCCGGTTCAATAGTGATTTCACGAATATCCATTGTGGATCTTCCATCGCTTCGAACACCTGTAGCTAATACTTGTTCACGAAATGCAGTTTTAAATCGATCATCGATTATAGATTTAATGCTCCCTCCTTCATCAGGAAATTCTTCTTCCATAGATTCCAGAGTGGCACTCACCATTTCATCTTTTGCATCAGAACGTTCATGTTTATCGACAATTTTGACAATATCATCGATTTGACTTCCAATTTTTCCATCGACTGCAGATAACAATGTTTCATCTGGCTCAGAAATTACAATTTCATCTTTGACCACATCCATAGAAGCAACGAGTTCATTTTGCATATCAATTATTTCTTTAATGACAGCATGAGCCTGTTTCAAAGCATCCAATATTTCAGATTCTGAAATACAATCTGCTTCACCTTCTACCATAACAACTGTCTCACTGTTACCAGAAACAACCATTTCCATATCGGAATCTTGTTGTTCATTTCGGGTTGGATTAATGACATATACTCCATCGACACGTCCAACACGGACAGTTGCAATGGGACCATTCCAAGGGATTGTGGAAGTCATTAAAGCAGCAGATGCACCGACTCCTGCCAATACATCAGCCATATTTTCACCATCACTCTGCAGGACAGTAATCATCACTTGGGTTTCATTTTTAAATCCCTTTGGAAACAATGGTCGTATAGGTCGGTCTGTTAACCGACTAGTCAAAACTTCATGTTCTGAAGGCCTTGCTTCACGTTTAAAGAATCCACCAGGGATTTTCCCACCAGCATAATGTTTTTCCCTGTATTCTACTTGAAGAGGGAAAAAATCAATATCTTCTCTTGGTTCCTTAGCAGCATTTACTGCAGCAAGGACAGTTGTCTCTCCATAGGTTACCAAAACGGAACCATTACTTTGACGGGCAATTCTTCCCGTTTCCAATCGCATAGTCTTCCCAGCGATTGTTCTTTCTTTACTTTTCATTTTCTATTTTCTTCTTTTCTTACGAGTTCTCTTTCTTACTAACCTCTGATTGACAACTCTTTTACTAAATTAACATAAGATTCTGCATTTGTACGCATGATGTACTTCAGCATTTTCTTTCTTTTTGAAACCAACTGAACCAATCCACGACGTGTGTGGTGATCTTTCTTATGATCTTTTACATGGTTAGTTAACTCTCTTATACGATGAGTTAGAATAGCAACCTGGACTTCCGGCGCGCCTGAATCGTTCGCATCTTTTCCGAATTGCTCAACGTAATTTTGTTTTTCTTCTTTTGTGATAGGCATTTTTTTCTCCTATTCATACTTGCCCTGTAACTCAAGGCATATTTGTTTATCTTTAAATAACTGTAACTTTAATTCTTCAGGGGATGGGAATTTTTTTTCGTCCCTAATTCTCTCTAAAAACTCTACTCTAATTTCTTTCCCATACAAGTCAATGATATTATCATTAAAAAAGTGAATCTCCATTACAAGATCTTCTTCATTGAAGGTGGGCCTTATCCCGAAATTACACATACCAAACAATTGAAGTCCATTAATCCTTCCACGTATAAAATATACCCCAGGATTAGGCATGAGCTGGTTTTTCTCCAAAGGAATAACATTTGCAGTTGGGAAATCTAAATCTTTACCCCTTCCTGCACCACGAACTACGGTTGCAAAAAATCCAAATACAGAACCCAGTTCAAAATTCGCTCTACGGACAAATCCATCCTTAATCAATTTACGAATATGGGTACTGGAAATGATATGTCCATCATCGGAAACAGGTTCAACAACTTCCAATTCAATTTCTTTTCTTAAACAGTATGTCATTAAAAATTCTGGACTACCTTCACGTTTATATCCAAAATGATGGTCATAACCAACAATCATATAACAAGGATTAAAATATGGAAGTACTGTTTTATCCAAAAACTCACCTGCAGTGGTTTTTGAAAAAGCCTGTGTAAAGTTAATGACATAGACAAGACTCAAGCCCAGTTCTTGGATAATTTCTAATTTTTGATCAATTCCCATTATGAGTGATAGTTTATCTGCATCGGGGTCTAATATATGACGAGGATGAGGGTCGAATGTGACCAAAACTGAAGGTACATTCAAAACGTGTGCATGATTAACTACAGATGTTAATATATTGTGGTGTCCGCGATGAATGCCATCATAAGAACCAATAGTAACTACAGATGAATCTAATGGTTTAAATTGATCTAAATTGTAGATGATTTCCATAATGATTCAAATAATTGAATACTTTGGGATTCATGAATAGAAAATCCGCCAACCTGCGTCCGAACCAATGATTTTAAATATCCCACGGTTCCTAATTTTTGTGCGATATCTTTACCCAATACGCGAATATAAGTCCCCTTTGAACAAGTAACTGAAAATGTGATTTTTTCATCAGTTATATCTAGTAATTGGATATCACGAACGTATATTTCTTTAGGCTCACGCTTTACCTTGATATTTTTCCGGGCGAGTTTATATAGACGTTCCCCATTAACTTTTTTGGCAGAAAACATAGGCGGCGTTTGCTTTGAATTCCCTAAAAACGAATTTAACACTATCTGAACATTTTCAATTTCCAATACAGGCACGGGTTTTTTTCTAATTACTTTACCTTCTATATCAAGAGTATTGGTTTCTTGACCAAGTAAGAGCAAAGCGACATAGGACTTATCTTCAGCAGAAATTGTTTTCAGTTGTTTAGTGTCTGAACCAGTTCCAATAATAAGCACACCCTCTGCAAATGGATCTAATGTACCACCATGACCTACCTTTTTCTCTTGAATAATACCACGAATCTTTTTTACGACATCAAATGATGTCCAACCCACTGGTTTATGAATATTTAGTATCATTGTCTTTTTTAGGTATATCTATATCATGTAATATTTTATTGAGCTGATCTTCATAAATAAGGCTTTTATCATGGTAGAAATGTAAATCCGGGATACTTTTAATTTGAAGCTCCGGTCCCATATATTTCTTAAATGCTTTTCTTTTCTGGTTAATCGCTATATATATATCTTGATCCGTTTTTTTTCTATTTAATACACTGTAATAAACTTTTGCTGAACGAAGATCTGGTGCTATATCTACATTTGTAAACGTTATAAAACCCAAATGGGATAGATCAATATATTTTGTTAGAATGCCGCTTAAAATATCGAGAATTTGATTTCCTACCCTTTCCACACGGCTGTAGGGTCTATTTTTGTTCAATTTATTTCCAGTTTACGTTTTACTTCTCTTACTTCGTAAACTTCTATAATATCACCTTCTTGAAATTTCTTAATACCATCGATGCCAATTCCACACTCCAAGCCATCTTTAACCTCTTTAGCATCATCTTTATGTCGTTTTAATGAGTTGATTAACCCTTCAGCTAATAAATCGCCATCACGAGTTACTCTTGCTTTTCCATTTCTTATAATTAAACCCTCAACAACTTTACACCCAGCAATAAATCCAATTTTTGGAATTTTAAATTGAGTTAACACCTCTGCCTTACCAAGACTGCTTTCTACTTTATCAGGCTCCAGCATACCTTCTAATGCCATGGTTAACTCCTCAACAGCCTGATAGATTACATTATACGTTCTAATATCCACACCCGCCTGTCTAGCCTGTAACCTTGCATTTGAACTTACTTGTACATGAAAACCAATAATAACTGCCTGAGAAGCTTCCGCTAATAGAACATCTGATTCTGTTACCATTCCAACGGCCTTATGAATTACCTTAACTCCTACTTCTGAAGTATTGAGTTTTTCCAATGTTTCTGCTAATGCTTCAACTGAACCATCTACATCACCTTTTATAACTAATGGTAGTGTTTTCATGGTTCCTTCTTTAATTAATGATGACATGCGGTCTAAAGAAAAAGCCATTTTCTTCTGTTCTATTTCACGACGAATTCTTTGACGTTCACCGGAAATTCTTTTCAATTCTTTTTCATCATTTACAACTGCAAAAATATCTGCGGCTTGTGGCACATTTTCATATCCTTGAATTTGGACTGCATCTGAAGGACCAGATTCGTTTAAACGGGCACCATGTTCGTTTGTTATTGCACGAACCTTTCCAGGAAAATCACCACAAATAAAAGGGTCACCCACCTTTAATGTACCTTTTTGAATTAATACCGTACCAACAGGACCAAGACCTTTATCCAATCTTGAATCAATAACAGTTCCTCTTGCATGGCAATCTTTATTTGCTTTTAAATCAAGTACTTCTGTTTCTAATAAAATACTTTCCATGAGATTCTCGATTCCCTTACCAGTTTTAGCACTGATTTCAATATCTTGAATTTTACCACCCCAAGACTCTGTAAGTACCTCATGTTCCGATAATGAACGTCGAACTTTTTCCGGATCAGCTCCAGGTTTATCCATTTTATTTATGGCAACAACCATAGGTACACCTGCTGCTTTTGTATGAGAAATAGCCTCAATAGTTTGGGGCATAACTGCATCATCTGCTGCTACAACAAGAATAACTATATCTGTAACTTGTGCACCACGAGCGCGCATTGCTGTAAATGCCTCATGACCTGGAGTATCTAGGAATGTTATTCTACGTTCATTGTAATTGACTTTATACGCACCAATATGCTGTGTAATCCCACCAGATTCTCCTTCAGCAACATTGGTTTCTCTTATATGGTCTAACAAACTTGTTTTTCCATGATCTACGTGCCCCATAACTGTCACAATTGGCGCACGTGGAAAAGCATTTTTTAAATCTTCTTCAGTCTCTTCAAATGAAAATAATTCTTCACCAACATCCGTAATTTTTTCTGCTGTAAAATCAAAATTATCTGCCAAAAGTTCAATAAGATCCCAATCAATTCTTTGGTTCTTTGTCACTAACACTCCAAGTTCAATACAGGTTTGAATTATATCACTGGATGTGACTTCAAAAATCTTTGCTAATTCTTCAACATTAGAAAATTCAGCAATCTGTATAGTAGGTTTATCAACAACTTCTTGAATTTCATCTTCAGCTTTAAATTTTGATTTTTTATGTGATTTTTTCCTGGTCTTGGTATCCATCTTTGCCAGAATACCCTTTACCTTAGTTTTAACAGATTTATGAACCTTATCTTCTTTCTTTTGTTGTTTACCAGATGATTGTTTACTAGTTCCTACGCCAATTTCTGATTGTATATCAGTCAAATTGATTGAACGTAATTTTTTTGTGGATTTAAATTTCTTTTTTAATGCTTTTGCTTTTTTGTTTGAAGCTGCCTTATGAGCTTTCTCTTTTTCTTCTTGCACTTTTTTAAGAGCTTCCGCTTCTTCTTTTCTTCTTGTGGCTTCATCTTCTAATCTTCGTGCCTCTAATTCTTCTTCTTTCTTCCTGTTTTTTTCGACTTTTTCTTTCTTTTCACTTTCTTTTATCTCTATTTCTCGTTGTTGATTTAAAGACAAAAGCTCTAATTTCCGCGAGCTCTTTTGCTGTTCTTTGAGCCTTGTGTCATGGATTTCACGCCTAACTTGTTCTTTCCTAAAGCGATCTACTTGCTCTTTATCTTTAGCAAATTCTTCCATAATCATCTGATGAACAGTTTCATCCACTGGTGACATGTGGCTGGAAACATCAATTTTTTTTGTTTTTAAGAAACTGAGAATGTCTGTATGAGAAATGTTCAGTGATTTTGCAATCTGAAATATTCGGATTTTTCCCATATTTTATTGTACACCTTCAGATAAGGAGTCTTCATTCTCCATAGTTTTTTCGGACTTAACATCTTGAGATTCATCTATTTCTTCACTGTTTTCTAATGTTTTATCAAAAGAATCTTTATCGTCAATATCGTCATCTTCAGATGACGTAAGAATTTGCGCAATATCAGGTAACTCGGTATCTTCTTCATCGCTTTCAGTTTCAATTTTTCTCTCAACAAAAGATTGTACTGCCTCATAAATGACATCTAAACTGTCTTCATCGATACCATCCACTGATAATAGATCTTCCATATCTGATTCTAGTAGTTCGGAAACAATATTCACGCCTGCTCCGCTTAAAGCTTTTGCTTCATCTACTTTAATTCCATCAATATCTTCTAATGATGTTTTATGATCTTCCTGAATTCGGTCATATTCTTCTACACCGTACGCATCAATTCTATAATCTGTTATTTTAGAAGCTAGGTTAATATTCATACCATTACGTCCTATAGCTGAATCAAGACTTTCATCTTCAAAAAGAGCAACACAGTATTTCTTATCATCATCAATAAATAATTTAACTGGTTTGGCAGGTGATAATGCACGACTTACAAGTATCTCCGGTTGTTCGCTATAGTTTACAATATCAATTTTTTCATTATTTAATTCACGAACAATAGCTTGAATTCGGCCTCCTCTCATTCCTACACATGCCCCTACAGGATCAATTCTACGATCATTAGAGCGAACAATAATTTTTGCTCTTTCACCTGGATGTCTAGCAATTGCCTTTATGTCAATGATACCATCATCAATTTCAGGAACTTCTTTTTCGAATAATTTTAATAAAAAGTGATTGTCACTACGTGATACAACAATATCTGGCCCTTTGGGCGTTACTTCCACAGACTTAATTACTGTTTGCACCGTATCACCTCCGCGAAACCTTTCAGACTTAATTTGTTCACTTTTCGGCATCCGAAGTTCTGCCTGTTCTATATTTATATATATACTATCTCGTTGAACCTGATGCACAACTCCAATAACAATTTCGCCTATTCTGGTTGCATAATCTTCATAGATATAATTTCTTTCAACATCTCGTAGACGTTGTGCAAAAAATTGTTTGGCAGTTGTAATTAATCTTCGTCCAAATACTCTCGGGTCTATAACTTCAACAAAAACATCACCAAGCTCAAGATCTGCAGCTTCCGAATCTTTTTCGACAGCTTCACTTAATGTGATTTCTACTTTAAAATCATCAATTTCCTCTACAATTATTTTTTCAGCATAAATTTCAATTTCACCTTTATCAAGGTTTACAATACAACTACAATTGGATGAATCACCGTATTCTTTTTCTATCACATATAAAAATAATTCTTCTAAAATTGTGGCCAACTCTGATCTTTCCACATTTTTTTCGCGTGCTATCTCAGAAAATACTTCAATGAGTTCTCTATTAACCAAAATACCTCCTAAAACTATTTAAATGAAATTTTTACTTGTGCAGATTTAATTTTATCATAAGACACATCAATGACATTTGAATTATATTCCAGTTGTATCTTTTCTTCATCTGCTTGAAGAATTTTACCAGTGATGGTAGTTAGTTTATCATCTTCATAAAATTCCACCTTCAACAATCTGTTTCTATTTTTTCGATATTGGAATGGATAAAGTAAAGGTTTATCAAGCCCTGGAGTCGTCACTTCTAGTCTGAATCCATTTGGGAAAAAAGATTCAAATGTTTTTGAATTTCTCAATCTTAGAGATAAGTCTGTTGTCTCTTCAAGAGTTACTGGTGCTTCGGCATCAATAATTATTCGAAGATAATTTCCTCGATAATCTTCTTGTATTCCCATAAGGATCATCCCCGGAGACAAGTTCTCTTTAACTATTGGTGTCAATTTGTTCATTTTAGACAAAAGAAAAGCGGGCATTTCACCCGCTTTTCAGCCCGCAATACTAAGCAAATTCAGACATTTTTACAATAATTTAGCCAGATATTTTTCCCATGAGTTCTTCAGCAATTTGCTTCTGAACTGAAGAAACATTTTTTTCGTTTAAAATACTATTAGCGATATTACCAACAGCTTCTAAATCACCCTGATTCAAAAATACCTTGGCTTTTTCTAATTCCATCATACGTGAAGTATGACTACCGACCCTTTTATTAGTTAGGCGATTTAACAAAGATAGTGCATTATCTGATTGTCCATTTTGAATGGCAATATCTGCTAACATTAAAGATGCTGCAGGTGTTATTAAATCTATGGAGTAATCTTTTAAGAATTTGGATAAATGAATTTCAGCAGAAGCGTAATCACCTGATTCATACATCAATTTACCTAAATAATAACCCGCTAGTTTTGCGCTATGAGTTCCGGAGTATTCATTTGCAATAGTCTCTAGCTGAAATTTAGAATTATTTACATCACTACGGTCTAAAGCTACCATAGCTTGTCCCAATAAATTATTTGCTTCAATATTTCTCTGTTCGCTTTTTTGTGTTATTATATTATAACCAATCAAGACTATAATAATTCCAATTGCAATTTTCATATACAGAGATCTTCTTTGCTCTAAATATGCCTGTGCTTTGTCAACTGATTCTAAGAATGGATCCCTTTGAATTTCTTTTTTTGTAATTTTTTTCTTTGGTTTTAACATAACATTCCTAACAATTAAATTGAACTTAAAGTGCCCTCGGCAGGAATCGAACCTGCATCTAATGCTTAGGAGGCACTTGTTCTATCCATTGAACTACGAAGGCAATTTCACAAATTCCTCGTCGTAAAACCTTTAAATTTAGGTGCAATTTTGTTTCTATACAATTTCGATAAATAGATCAATTTATATTATTGTAATTCTAACCCCACAAAAATTAATAACAATAATTTGGTTATAGTTTTTCAACATACACATAATACGCACCAAATGCTGTGTTATATCTTGTTTTATCAAACCATGTGTGAAGTGCAATTGGTCCCTTTTTCAATTCAACTTTGAATTTCGCTGATTTATCTTCAGGGTTAAGCTTAATCTTTGCACCCTCATATGAATAAGGTTTATAATCATCCTGATGTAGAACATTATTGATAAAAAGTCGAGCTTGCTTTAAAGGGATCGATTCTTTACCCTTTTCTGGTTCAGAAAGGGCACGGTCTAATTCTTTAGGCCATCTACGTAGCTCAAATTCATAAGTACCACTTTTTGCAACATCAAGAAGCCAATAACCATTCTTTTCAGAACCTATTTTTACTTGGTATTGTTGATCAATAAAAACATCTATCCAATCACATGCTGTAAGCATCATTGGGTTTTCTTTTTCGCTTCCAATTATGATGCGCTGCGGTTCATTGGCAATATCTTTTACAGATTCCCACCAAGTGTTCAAATGAGATTTCATTTTTAAGGCGACATCAGGATATTGATTTAAGACATCTGTAGTTTGCATCGGGTCATTTTTTAGATTATATAGTTTTCGGTTTTCAAATAATCTCCACTCTTTCCATAGTACAACAGATTTTTCTTTTTTTACCAATGTTTGGCCATAGGGTGATGGATATTCAAAACCACCTGGCATTCGACTATAAGCATTCACAAAGATACGTTCTTCTGGAATAGGTTTCTTTTCTTTAAGTTGATGTATTAAGCTGATACCATCAAAATCCACAAAACGATTTATCTCCAACTTGCAAAGATCTATTAGAGTGGGAAGAATATCTTGAACCTGTGTTAGACCGTCCACTATGCTTGTTTTGAAATTACCATTAGGGAAATGGATAAAAAGGGGTACGCGGTGTCCCCCTTCCCAAAATTGTGTTTTCTCTCCTCGCATCCCAGCATCATAATAACGAGGTGCCCAAATACTCCCATTATCTGTTAAAAAAATGAATATCGTATTCTCATCGAGGTTATTTTTATCTAAGAACTTTCTTAATTGACCAATATTAGTATCAATATTTCTAATCATAGCTAAATAGTTGATTAAATCTTCTTTATTATTAATATTATTTTTAGAAATAACTGATTTTTTAAATTCTTCTTGAATTGCGATAGCATCTTCTTCTTTGGGTATAAATGGCCAATGTGGAGTATTTGTAGAAAGGAAAACCATAAAGGGTTTGTTTTGTTTTTTAGCTTTTTTTATATATTCGATTGCATTATCAAAAAATACATCGGTACAATATCCATTAAATTTTTTGCGTTTACCATTATGTATATATGTATCGTCAAAATAATCATTACCCCAATAATCTGGTACAGATCCAATATGAGAAGAAGGAAACCAAATACTTTCTTTAAACCCTCTATCTTGAGGCCTGTAAGGATAATTATCACCTAAATGCCATTTTCCAAAGATTCCTGTTTCATATCCGTTATTGCTAAAAATATCTGCAAGAGTAGTAAGTTCTTTTCTCAGGTTAGCTCTTCCACTACTAACATTGACACAACCATTTTTGGCTGGATCCATTCCAGTAATAAGAGACCCACGTGTCGGCGCACACATGGGTGAGGTATGAAAATCACTGAATTGTGTACTTTCTGCAGCTAATTTATCTAAGTGTGGAGTTTTTAGTACTGGATTCCCATGAATAGACATTTCACCATAGCCTTGATCATCAGTCATGACAATCACCACGTTTGGTTTTTTTTGACAAAAACCTTGATGAATAATAAAGATTAGGCATAAAAAATATTTGATCATTAGATTTATTTTCCTTTTAGGTCTCTTGTGATTTAAAAATTACTTGAAAATCAAGTATTGATAATATTACTATAGATTTATAATTGAATGTTCTTATAGAATTATTCATATTTTGATATTGTAAAAAAAACCCCGTTTTCTGAATCAACAAAAAGACGGGGTTTAAAATTTCCTGATATGTATTTAATTTATTTCAATAGGATCATTTTATTTGTCTGGTGGAATTCACCTACATGAAGCATATATAAGTAAACACCTGCTGATACAGGCTCACCTAAATTGTTTTTTCCATTCCATTGGATGGATTTATATCCTACTGTCTGATGATCATTTACCAGAGAAATGACTTTTCTTCCCATCATATCATATATTGTAATATTTACCATGCCATCTTCAGGAAGATCATAGCGTAGTGTTGTTGTGGGATTAAAAGGATTTGGATGGTTCTGATAAAGGTTATATTCACTTGGTATTTGGTTACCGTCAGCTAATCCCACATATTCTATCGTGACGGATATAGCATCTGAGTGCCCAGACCAATAACTACCCAAAAAAGCAGAAACTCTGTAAAAATACTCTGTATTGTATTCCAAGTTATTGTCTGTATAGGTGATCGTTTGCACGTAATTAGATTGGAGATTTTCTGTAAATGTAGAGTCTGTTGATCTTTCTACTTTGTAGTACTGGGCATTATCAATTAAATCCCAGTAAAGAACAACTGACGAAGATACAATCGCGTATTGCACGCCCGTTACTACCGAAATAAATTCATTAGCTCCCATATCTGGAGCTAATCCAAAATAGTCAAATATATCGTCTGTTCCATTACCATTTAAATCTGCTGTACCGGCATCAATGCAGGGTGAACCAGCTTGTAAAGTAAAGTCCCCATTTTCTGCATCTGTAAAAAGTGGATCAGAAATAATATTACCATTTCCTGTCCAATATCCGTCATAGTCAGGATTACCTGATTCTTGTATATTGGTGTGCATTACAGTAAAACCTCCTACATACCCTCCAAATTCATGGGACAGATTATCGTTCCACAATATCGAGTTGTAAACATCAACATATACTGATTGCTGGCCTATACTGATCGCACCATATTCGCCCGTAGTATTTCCAAAAAAGGTGGAATTTATTACATTTCCAGATTTACTAGTTTGAATAGCTCCCCCATTATTTGCGGATGAATTATTGACAAAAGTACAACCTTCCACATGAAAACCTCCTGCGTCTTCAGCTATATAAATAGCTCCCCCATATGCTGTGGATGAATTACCATCAAAAAGAGTATTTTTAAATACTGGTGAAGAGCTACCACCATGATAATTAACAGCGCCTCCGTTATTATGCGCTACGTTATTAATAAAACTACAATTCTCAAAAACAGTACTAGAATTATTTGCCCAAACTCCTCCACCGTACCCAATAAAAAATCCCTGTTGGGCAACATTATTAGCTATAGTAACATTTTGCAGTGTTGCATTTAAATCATCATAACCATTGTGATTCCAAAACCCGAAACCACCACCCATATATGGAGCTATATTATCTTCCACCACTGAATTAGACATTACCCAATCCGATCCTTCACTAGACCAAACACCACCACCATTCATGGAAGCAGTATTATTATAAATATGTAATTGATCAAAGGTACCAGAAGAATGGTTTAAGAAAAGACCACCTCCATGACCGACTTCATTAAATCCATTATAGTATGTTCCAATACAAGAGTTATTATAAATTTCAATTTCTGACAATGTAATATTGGAAGCATAGACATTGATACCACCTCCCATCATTGTGGCTTCATTATTTCGTACTGTCACACCATTGAGGGTAGGGCCATCAACCCTAAATAACGAAAGCCCTCCACCATTATGAGAGTGACTGTTTTCAATAATTATATTTTCAATTTCTGCGTTATTTGGTACCATTTCCCAAGCAAGATTATCTATGTCATTCGCTGTAATTAAAAGAGCACCACCACCAGCACAACCGTGATTAACTTCTGAATATCCCCCAGTAAGGGTCAAACTTTCAACTCGTACATTTTCAACTTCTTTAATAACAATAACAGCTGCTTCGTTATTTTGATTAGCATCTGCATCTAATATTGTTGTTTCTGGATCTTCTCCTATGAGATAAACATTATCGGGAAGTACAATTGGAAATATCTCACCATTCGTTGATTTTGAATAAACCCCTGGAGCCAAATAAAGTGTTGTGACTCCACCTACTGCGTGTTTAACAAGACTCAATGCATGGCGAATAGACCGGAAAGGATTTGTCTCTGATCCGGAATTGGCATCATTACCATCTACAGCAGATACATAATAAGTATTTTCTTCTATACAGTTACCAGATATATTATTTTGGATATAATCTGCTTCATCTTCAATTGAACGTAAAACAAAGTCGTTGACAGTATTCAAGTTGCAATCTATGTCTTCAAATATACTACCGCTTACATTAATTGAACCGTCATAACCAAAAGAATAAAAGTTTTTCCCATCACCGCTGGCATTATTTTCAAAATAATTATTCTGAAAATTTAACTCGCCAGGTATGTCCCTATTTAGATTATTATTTTGACTTGCATTACCCCGATCCTCATCAAACTCCACATCATCATCAGCAAAATGACTAACCGCACCTCCACTCGCAACATCTTGGCTATTCTCTTCAGGTAAACCATTATTCATGAATCGATTGTAATTAACAGTTGGATAAGCTTTATAAATCGCCATTGCACCGCCTGATCTCTCTTTACTTTCAGAGCAACCTGTATTGATTCTCATATATGTACCATTTCCATCTTCGAACGTAAAACCCATGACAGTTGGTTGGATGTTTCCGTAACGAACAACTAAACAACTACCATTATGTTCACCCCTGATAACAGTTCCATGTATAGTTTCATTATTCATCCAGTTCGTACTTAGATCATCAAAGATGGCGTGGCTGGCCAGAACGATTTCCTTTTCAAGAATTAAATTTTCCGAATAAATCCCTTGTTCTACTATAACAGAATCTCCATTAGTAGATGCATCTATCCCTTCTTGAATTGTAGGATAATCTGCAGGAACATGAATTGTTGCTGCAGTAACAGTACTGATTAGAATGAAAATGTTTAGAGAATTCTTCATAGATTGCCTTTCTTTTTGTGTGAAACTTTTTTTAATTCTATCTCAAAGAAATCATTGTTATCGTTAGATAATTATTTTGATGTCAAACGAATTTACACTCACTTATACATAATCAACTATATTATTATTATTCCATGGTAATGTTTTATATAGTTGTGCCTATTTAACATTTGCAAAATAATGACACTTCTACTCAAAAACATTTTTGATTATCTATTTGAATTGAAGGTCAAGTTTTGTATTAGTTTTTTTACCTCTCTATAAAATATATTCCAAACAGCATTTATTTTTTTTCAATTTAAAAACATAGAAAACAGAACTAACAATTTCAGTTTTTAAATTATTATTTGTCGTTAATAAAGTCATATATTGGTGCAAATGTGCATAATTTTCATTTAGTTCTAAAAATAATTTATTAGCCATCATTTTTCTTCTTTGCATTGCATTTGTCTCAAAATAATTCATCCTTTCTCTTGCAACAATGGAGTATTCATTTTTTATTCTTACTTCAACTCTTTCACCGTTTGGACTGTAAGTCACACCAATAGCATCATCAGAAAATAGAGACAAATAAGATTCAAGGTCATTATTGTCCCAATAAATACCATAAGCATCTATAACATCATTGATGGCAATTCTATCTACTGAGTTTATGTTTGTATTGCCAGGTTGAAACTTGTCCTGACCAAAAGTAACAAATGGTATAAAAAATAATAGTGATATATAGCTATGCATTCCCAAATCTACATATCATACCACAAACAAAAAAACCTAACGAATGTGGAACGTTATAACTTAAAAGTGTCGAATTATTTTAGCACTATTAACTATCGCTTCTATAGTAACTCAATAATTCGAATCAGATAGAAATATATTAGATGTAATTGGTTTAATATAATAACTACTAACTTTCCAATATTGTAAAATATACCCTATTTATCTTGGATATTGGTTATTCTACTTGAAAATATCCTAATATTCTCTCATACTTTCTTCTGCTTTTTCTACCCAATTATTTTTTTCAATTGTAAAATACATTGAATAGTTACCCATCTGATTTGATGTAGACAAGCTTAGCACCTTTGAATAAGCATCAACTTCAGATCCATAACTCTTTAAAAAATTAATATTTATTCTTCCATCTGCATAATTTGCATAGGTATTTACCTCTAATCCCTTATTGTAAATACCATATATTTTTTGGATTGCATTAAATAATTGATTAATTAATGTTTGGGGATTAACTGATTTAAAACTATATCCCATATCATGACTCTTTATAGAAACTACGGAACCATTTAATACAGTTAATTGACCCCAATTTATATAAATACTATCGGGTTTTCTATAACCATTATTTTCTACACTTGCATTACTCAAATCTATTTGACTTATATCTTCTGTAGCTGGATAAATTTCCCAAACATTAACATGATATGCATTTTTAACAAAAGTATCCTTTTTTATAAACCTAACCCCCATCTGTTCTATTTTACTTTTAATATTTGATTCTTTTTCATCAAGAGTAAACTCAACATTTTTCAAAGCCATGGACTGTGAGTATAAAAATGAGCAATATATAGATATGATTATTATAATTTCGAATTTCATAAAAAAGCTCCTCGTAATTGTAAATAAATCTACCTGTCATCCCAGATATAATTCTCATCTATATTCTGATTATTTAAATAAAGTCTACTGAAGATATTATTAACTATTCATGTGAATGGGATGTTTTACTTTATTGATTTATTATATGTATATTTTTATTAAATGAATAAAAAAATACATACTATCCAATCATCTAATAAGAAAGAATTTGATGAACAAGTAAATCAATTACTCAAATGCGGTTGTGAGCTTATCGATAATGGCTATGAAATAGTCAAAAAAAATAAAAAAGTTATCTATTCACAAATTATCATATTGATTAATTGTGAGGTGGGATTTTATGAGAATGGAAAATTATCTTACTTTAAGAATAAAAATGAAAATGGAAAAGATGAAGGACCATTTTTTTCTTGGTATAAAAATGGACAGAAAAAATGGGAAGGAACTTATAATGATGGAGAAATGAATGGATTATGGAACTGGTGGCATAATAATGGAATAATGAAAAATCAAAGATTTTACAAGGATGGAAAACAAGATGGATTATGGACTTGGTGGTTTGAAAATGGAGATAAGATGTCTCAGATAACTTACAATGCTGGAAAATTAGATGGATTATGGACTGAATGGCATGAAAATAGACAAAAGTATTTTAGAGGATCTTATAAAAATGGGAAAAAAAATGGATTATTAGTTGAATGGTATGATAATGGACAAATGAGTTCTAAAGGAATCTATAAGGATGGAAAAATGATTTCTCAAAAATTTTGGAACAAAGATGGCTCACTAAAGAATTAATCTACTACTCTTAAAGTACTGATTACTTGCTTTTACATATATTTAAATGATGGTTCTTGCCTTGATTCCATTTTTATTATATAACTTTAGTATTTGAAGTCTAAAAAAACCTTACGAAAAATAAAAAGCTCTACAAATACGGAACTTTGTTTTATAAATGATAGAAGAATAAAGGAAATAATCATTTTAAGATTTCAAAAACTCTTCTTTTTTCAAACCCGTAAGTCTTTCTATCCCTGAAGTTAAGTCCCAATACCCCTTACCAAGAATAAACATAGTAGGTAGTAATACTGCAATATAACTTATCCAGGTCATAGTAGAGACCTGTTTATTAAAAGATGGCTCACCGGGATTTGAGACTACTATTATTGATGCTAATATAAACTGAATAATACAACTAATAAATAAACCTGCAATCAAATAATAGCCTGCCTTTTTAACCATATTTTCGAACTCATTTTGTTCATCTTCTTTAATTGATGCTTGAATCTTATCATTATGAAAAAGTGCATCATTAAGTAAAATCTTCATCAATACATTTTGTCTATACTTGCTCATTATTAACAGACATAACCCTATAATAAATGGCAACAGTCCTTCCTTCAATATGAACCAATTCTTTGATAATCCTAATTTTGCACCAAAGATACCTATACCACCTGTGAGTAAAATATTAATAAATCCGATGATTGATATAAAATTTATATTTTTTCTTTTGAATAAATCATAAATAAAATATGTGATTGGAAAAGTCAGTGCTATAATAAATACTATTGGTGGAGTATTTATTAAATATGATTTCTGAAAATCTGAATTTCCACTATTAATATATAATAAAAATTTTCCCAGCCATTTATCTCCATTTCTTAATACTAGTACAGGAAGTAAAATATTAAAACAAAGACTAAGGAAAGGATTTTCTTTATGACTGTTTTTTTGGGATTTCATAACCAGAAAATAGCCATGATACCACAAACAAAAAACCCCACTAATAGGGAGCTTCATGTTTAATAATATCAGTTAATATATATTACCATTCACTCACAATCCATCTCCAAGAACGTTAGTAAAATAGATATTTCAGACTGAGTCAACTTGCTACTACCAGGAGGCATAAACCCACCAGATCCTTCTTCACGGGTTACACGGTCAAGTATTGTTTCCATTGCATTAAGAGAATTGATATATAAACTTAGATTTAGCCCTCCGGATGTTGTTGAGCCCGAGTGGCAAGTATAGCAATTATTAGAAAATATTGGAGAAATATTTTCATTATAATAACTTTCGCAAGTTAATCCTGAAATACAACTTCCATCATCAAAAGTCGCTGTGCTATCGTAGTTTGTTGCTGTATTTTCTGTACACCCGCATATATTCATACCACCCCATTCACCCGAACAATCCAATAAACAATCATTAGAAGGATCATCATCACATATACCACAGCTGTCAACTAAAGCACTACCATCCTCAACTCCTGAACAATCTTCTGGTAGTGTACTTTCTTCACAGCTCCAATAGAGCAGTGATACAAATAAAATTGGTAATAAATATCTACGCATACTCAAATCTACTCTTCATACAATAAATAAAAACCCCACGATTGTGGGGTTGAATGATTACAGTTTGAAATTATTTTACAAAAATTGCGATTGCATTTAACTCTTTTTGCTTTTCATATCTTGTAGATGCACTAACATCTCCCTTCTCATTCTCATTTAAGTGAAAGTGTGGTTTGATGTTTGTAGATATATTTTTAATTACAAGACCATTTGCTCCTAATGAAGCAGCCTCTTTTCTTAATCTTTCTAAAGCTTTATTTGTTTTTTGTTGATGTGTAATGTCAATTGATAAGTCCTTGAATGCTAAATCACTACTTGCTTCAATAATTGCAATTTTTTCAAAGTTTTCAGGGTAATCATTATAAACTTTTACATTGGTGTAATCTATAGACGATTGTGTTTCTCCAATAATGATATGAGAAACTGGATAACATGATTTTGTTATAAATAATGATAGTGATAAGAATAATAATGTAGATCGCAACATATGAAAAATATAATACAAACTTAACAAATAAAACCACTGACAGATCTCGTGAGTTCAATCCAATTTAGGGGTTTTTCTACTATTTTGATCAATCTTAGATTATAAACAAAAATCCCCACGAATGTGGGGCATTATTAATTATTAAATAGGTATTTTCATATGGCTATTCTTTTTCATCAGATATTGTTTCATCTTTTGAAGGATTCCCATCCCAAACTCTTGCTAAATCAACAATTGCTATTAAAAATAGTGGGAACGATAATTCATCATAACCATTATATGATAAGAAAAAACAAAGAGCCATTGCAAAAAAGAATCGATATTTCCATATAAACTGCATATTATAATCTAGCCATCATCTCACAAATACACTCTACAGGTTTGTGATTTCATTAGAAGTTCCCTTTGAATTTTTCACTCGGATATTTGTTGACATTCTTTTCCATCTTTTTCCTAATCGCGTCTGAAATATCAATATTATTCCTATTGCAAAATGCAATTGCATAAATCATCACATCTGCAATTTCATCAATTGCATTCTCCCTAACTTTTCCCAATTTCAACACTTCTTTAGATTCGTCCAAAGTTAACCACTGAAATAATTCCATTAGTTCAGCTGCTTCTATTGATATAGACATTGATATATTTTTGGGATTGTGGAATTGCTTCCAGTCTCTCTCATCAACAAAAGCTTCTATAAGAGATTTTAACTCATCTATGTTTGTTTCTTTATCTGACATACCAAAATCTACCCATCATCCCACAAACAAAAAACCCTACGATAGTAGGGCTTGATTGTAGTTCTGTTTTTCATTCACACTCGCCTTCATTCCATTCAGCGATACCTGCGTTTTCGGCATAACAATCATTTGAATAAGTTTTACCATCACATCCACAAACTGGAGAATAAATTTCATAACAAGAATTATTAGATATCTTTGATTCATCTATACATTTTTCATTATCTTCGCATCCCCAAACAGTCAACCCGATAAATAGTACTAATGATAAATATTTATGCATATTAAATATCTATCCAACATACCGTAAACATAAATAATCACAACTCTAAGGGTTCCCATTTATTAGAGAAATTTTAAATTTGTTTTAAAAGTTTCTTCCTCTTTTTTTCATATTCTTTTTCAGTAATCAATCCCTTTTCTTTTAGCTCAGCAAGTTTCTCTATTTGAGAAATTATTTCATCAAATTTTTCACTTTTATTTTCTTTTGTTTCATTACTTTCTTTCAAAACAATGACTTCTCTATTAATCCATCGATTTTTCCATCTCCAATCAGACCATGAGTTATTCATCCAATATGGGTAATTGTATCCAAGTTTTACTTTTAATCTTGGCGTGTGATGATACGTCTTAAGGTGGTGTTTATTTCTATATTTTTTTTTCTTTTTATAACGATTATGAGGAAATACTAAAGAAATAGAAAATAATAAAAGTAGTGTTATCCTAAGAAGTTGCATATAAAGCCTCAATCGTTTATTTGTTCCATTTGACGCAGAAATATTAAAAAAGTTAAAATAATCCCATCCCAGAAATAAAAAATAACACGTAAGTATTTATTAATATAAAACATATGATAGTTTAGATAATTTTGACAACAAATTAGAAAGCTACTTTTTTAAAGGCTCCTTTGTTATGTAAACTATAATATGAAATATTCATACTCAAAAGATATAGAATCAAACTTTGAAGATACTGAGCATAAAATTCGCAAAGCATTAGTGAATATTGGTTTTGGTGTTATAACTGAGGTTAATATGAAAGATGCCTTTAAAGAAAAACTCAATTTAGAATATAAAAATTATAAGATTCTAGGTGCTTGTAATCCTATATTAGCCCATAATGCAATTGAAAGTGAAATTTTAATTGGGATATTAATGCCATGTAATATTTTATTAATTGATAATGAAAATAATTCTACTAAAATAGTTTTCCCTATTGCTAAAAGCCTATTAGAAGTAACAGAAAATGATGTTATTTCCAATCTTGCAGATAAAGTTGATGATTTATTAAGGTCAGCCTTTAACGCTATAAAATAATATCATCGTACATATAAAAATTCCCTTGAATTTGGGGATTATTCTTTTATTTATTTTGTCTTTAATAAGGGAATCAATTTTATATATGTTAACATCCTCCAAATCCATTCTACTGGTCCATAATGAAATTTACTTGCCCACATATGGCATAATCTTAACAATACGAACCAAATAAAAAACATTATCACTAATTGATATCCTCTATTAACATAGCCAAATAAACTTAGTCCAATTCCATAAAATATGAATGTAGCGATAACTGTTTGAATTAAATATGCAGTCAATGCAGTTTTACCAATTGTTCTCAATTTTTCTTGAAGATTTATAAAAATTCCTTTTCGTATCCAAAGCATAATTATGCCTATATAACCAAAAGTAATTAGTGGGGTGGCTATGTTATTTGGAGATCGACCTAAAAATTGTATGTATTTCCAATCCCAATCAAAAGAATAGTTGAAAAATAATCCTATCAATGA
>PBKF01000041.1 GCA_002722105.1 Fidelibacterota bacterium | reverse complement strand
GAAAGCTAGAGAGCAAACAGTTTATTCAAGGTTTCATCGCTGATTCTTACATGGATATACAGGCTTCAAGATTGATGACAATTCACTGTGCTGAAGTAATGGACAAAGAAGGTGATGCTAGGGTAGATATATCAGCAATTAAAGTCTTTGTTCCTGCGGCAGGTACTAGGGTTGTTGATAGAGCCATTCAGATGCATGGCTGGAGAGGTGTTTCTAGCGACACACCATTAGCAGGCATGTATCAAGGATTTAGAACTCTTAGACTCGCAGATGGACCTGACGAAGTTCACAGGATACTTATAGCTAAAGAAATCCTTAAAAAATATCATGATGGTCTTTCTTGGGATTTTGGAGTTTAAGACTTACTAAAAGGTATAAGCTTTACTGTTGAAGTAGAAGTGGCAACTAAAGAGTTGTCTTGATACAACTTACTTGCCATAAAAGCGGTACTCTTTCCTAATTGCACAACTTCTGCCACGCAATTTAATTTTCCTGGTTTAGAAGGGGCTAAGAAACTCACATTGATATCCAAAGTCATTGGCGAAACTTTAAAATCAAAAAGACCCATCAGTAAGTGAGCCATAGGAGCATCTAACATTCCTGTAACAAACCCTCCTTGGACAACTTGTCCTTCTGAGTGAGTAAATTCATGCTTCGCCTCAAATTCCATTTCTATAGAAGGAGGTTCAGAGCAAAAGTTCACCACTTTCATGCCCAATGTTTCAGTACATGGTGCTTTTTTTAAATTAAAAAGCTCGAGTCTTTCTTTATCATCCATACTTAATGTCCTTATTTAGCGTTTAAAGCAACTATCTCTCTTACTGTATCAATAATAGTTTGATTATTGATATTGTAATGATTCCTTAAATAATTTTGATCTCCTACAACAGTTGAATAAGTGTCATTAAGTCCTACTCTCCTAAAGAATTTAGGTGAACACCCTGACTCTAAACATACCTCTGCAACAGCACCTCCGAGACCTCCCAAAATATTGTTTTCTTCTATAGTTACAATCCCTTCCGTTTCTATCGCAGCTTTTTGAATAGCATCTGTATCTAATGGCTTTATAGTGTGCATACTCAAAACCCTACAATCGATATTCTCTTTTGATAGTGCCTCCGAGGCCATTAAAGCTTCTTCTAAAACACTACCGCTTGCAATTAAAGTAATACTGTTTCCTTCTCTGGCAATTGAAGCCTTACCAACAGAAAATTTATTTTTACTTTTAAAATCTGCTTTAGACTTATCAAGTCTCAAATACACAGGTCCGTTATTGTTAATAATATGATTAAAAGAACCTCTTACCTCATCTAAACTTGAAGGAACTAATACTTCCATATTGGGTAAGGATCTCATAATGCTTATATCTTCTGTAGCGTGATGAGACATTCCTAACTGCCCGTACGAAAAGCCACCACCTATTGCTACAATAGTAACATCCAGATTGTGATAACAAATATCATTCCTTATTTGTTCTAGACAACGTAAAGTTGGGAAGTTGCCTATAGAATAAGTAAATACTTTTCTTCCTTCAAATGCCATCCCAGCAGCAATAGCCGTCATATTCTGTTCTGCAACTCCTGCATTTAAGAATTGATCAGGGAAAGATTCCCCGAACTCTTCTAGGACTCCAAAGCCAAGATCTCCAGTAATTAAAAACACATTTGGATCTGTAGAAGCTCTTTTGGATAATTCTTCAATAAAAGTATCACGCATTTTCTAACTCTGAAATTGCATCATCAAATTCTTTACCTTGGGGAGACCTATAATGCCATAGCACTTTATTCTCCATGAAGGATATGCCCTTACCTTTAATAGTATGAGCAATTATACAAGAAGGTTTTTCATCGGTTTGTCTAGATAAAGCTGAGACCAACTCATTATAATTATGGCCGTCTACTTCCACCACATCCCAACCAAAAGATATCCATTTATTTGAAAAAGGTTCTAAAGCAAGTGTTTCTTCTGTAGTCTTTAAACTCTGTATTTTATTGTAATCAATTATTACTTTTAGATTAGATAGTTTATGGTGTGCAGCAAATAAGATTGCTTCCCAATTCGAACCTTCATTGCATTCACCATCTGATAATAAAACGTAAATTCCATGGTCTTCTTTAGCCAAATTAGCAGCTAAAGCCATACCAGTCCCAACACCCAATCCGTGTCCTAATGAACCTGTAGAAATCTCGACGCCTGGAACTCCTTTATGAGAAACATGACCACTGAATATAGAACCATTTTTATAATGATCATTTAACAAATCTATAGAAAAGAAACCTGTTTCTGCTAGAGCAGCATAAACTCCAGCGCCAGCGTGACCTTTACTTAAAATAAATCTATCTCTTTTTTNCCAGCTNGGGTTTTTAGGATCTAAATTCANTATTGAACCGTAAAGGACAGCAAGTATATCTGCACAAGAAAGAATAGATCCTATATGAGAACTATNNCCGGAATTAACCATTCTCACTGCATTAAGCCTAATTGCTTTTGCTAGTTCTTCTATATCTAATCTACTCCCCATTAGGAATAACTTATTTTACTTTACTACACCATATCCAATATATGGATCGTAAGGAAGACGTTGTATCTCTAGTTTATTCTGATCAAAGAATTCGAGCATTGCTTCAGTTTCTCCAGGCCATAAAGGATTATCTAATTCATCAAATGCAATAACTGCCCCTTTAGGCATCCTAGGGTAAAAATTTTCTAAAGCAACTTTAGTGGGTTCATATAAATCAAAATCTAGATACAAAAGACTGACTAGNAGATGAGGATTATCTTTTATAAATTTAGGAATAGTTTTAGTAGCGTCTCCCTTAATTAAATGGGTTTTTTCAATATGCCCTAAAAATCTTGTACTATCATTGATAGAAGCCAATGCTTCTAATTCTTCAAAAGTGTTTGCCGAAAGATCTCCTTTTTTTACGTGCTTACTAGAAGCTGAAATGTCTTTATCTGAAATCTCTGGAAACCCTTCAAAAGTATCAAAACCATAAATACGTCTAGTTAAATTTACTGGTTCAATGATTGCTGACAACTTTGACCATGTCATAAGNCCGAATCCTTGATTAACTCCACATTCAATAACTGANCCTTTAATTTCAATAACCTCTTTAAATATCTCATAAAGAGCTATGAATCTAGTTAAATTCTGTCTTCGCACATATTTAGGAAAATTTTCTAACTTAGATTCCCAAGAAGANNGATTCTTATCAAACCATTCCTTATTTAAACTAGCCTCTTGATCCTCTTCAGAAGTTCTTAATCCACCAGATACTGGGGTTTCTTTATCTTTCATTTGCTTAAATTACAATTTCATTAAACATTTTAAAGGAAGTTTCGAATAACAACCATTTATTGTGATCTTTTAAAGAAATTAAAGTCTTCTTCTTCAAGCTTCCAATCCAAAGAAGCAATGTTATCTTTAAGTTGAGATTTATTCTTAATACCCGTTATTACTGAAGAAATGCTTNGTTCTTCTAAAACCCATCTTAGAGCTACCTGAGAAGAACTTACCTGATATTTATCTGCAATATTTTGTAATTTATGTAATAAAGGGAAGTGTTCTTTTAATAAACTGCCATGGAAGTGAGGTAACCTCAACCTGCAATCGTCTTCACTAAACTCAAAATATTCGTCGTACTTTCCTGAAAGGAGTCCCTGGGCAAGGGATCCGTAGCTTATAATATTTATGTTATTGTTTTTACAAAAATCTACTAATCCAATNTTTAGATCTCTATCAATCAAGCTATGTTGAACTTGGATTGCTGCAATGCTTAAAATCCCATTTACTTCTTTAATTTGCTCTAAAGAGAAATTAGATAGTCCTATATGTTGTATTTTTCCTTGATCTAAAAAGCTACTCAAAACTTCCAAAGTCATCTCTAAAGGTGTATTTGGATCAGGCCAATGCATAAAATAAAGTGGTATAGACTCTATTTTTAATCTCCTTAAGCTGTCTTCTAAAGCTTTAGCGACTCTTTCTGGGCTAGAGTCATAAAAGGTTTCTGCCCTTAAACCCTCCTTAGAAGTTTTCCAGTTGACNCCAAATTTTGTTGATATAACAGCTTCGTGCCTATTCTTNCCTAAGGCTTTTCCTAATAATTCTTCTGACCTGCCTAATCCATAGACATCGGCAGTATCAAAATAATTGATACCTAAGTCATAAGCTTCAGAAACAGCTGATAGAGTGTCTTTCTGATCATACTTACCCCATTCATTACTACCCAAAGGCCCACAACCGAACCCAATTTTAGATACATTCAGTTCTGTTCCTGTGAGTTTTATATTATTCACTCAAGTCCTACCAATTTCTGAAATGTAAGCATCAATATCTTTAGATCCATCAAAAAGGATCTTTTAAAGACATATTGTTTTCTTAATTCCAACTTTCTATCTAACACNTTATCTACTTCTTCCTGGAACTTACTATCATCGTCTTTAGGCCCAAGCACTTGGTCAAGTTNTATAAACTCTAAAGAAGATAAATCCGTTATCCCTGGTTTTACTGAATAAATAATTTTTTTATCTTCATTCGAATACAATTCAACAAACTCTAATGCTTCAGGCCTAGGTCCAACTAAACTCATCTCNGCTTTTATGATATTAAANAATTGAGGCAGTTCATCTAACTTATATTTTCTTAAGAACCTCCCTACTTTAGTTATTCTGTTATCTTCTTCCGAAGTTACTAAACCACCAAGTGATTCTGCATTTTCTATCATGGTTCGGAATTTAATTATCTTAAAAATCTTCAAATCCTTACCTACTCTTTCGCCTAAATAAAAAATTTTCCCACTAGACTCAACCCTAATAAAAAAAGCTATTAAAGCTAAAAAGGGAATTAAAATAATAATGAAAATTAAGGAAACTAAATAATCTAAGATAATTTTGTTAAAACTATAAAACATTTAACATTCTAAGAATTTACCAAGGCAAGCTTATTTTGGGTCAGTATATTCAATTACTGCTACCCAAGCCCACCTTCTTATAAGTGGTATTCTCAAAAAGATTTCGTCTAAAAGTTCTAANATCTTCAGTAAGGGNTTAAAAATCAAAGTNTTCCTAAAAGGAATCGCTCCTAAAGCAAAAAGATGGAAATATCTCACCTTAATAGTATCAAAATATTTGTAACCTTTATAAATATCTGNAACTCCAAGTATGTGATCAACTTCCCAAACTGTCCTTAAGTGCATACTNCTCTTTCTGTACCAATGGATGAATGGATTGTGTCTCAAAGCTTCGGTACATACAAACTTTCCATCCTTTTTTAATACTCTAGAAACTTCCTTAAGAGAAGCTTCAAGGTCAACATGATGAAGCGCTCCGTACTCATGAACAATATCAAAGAAGTTATCAGCATATTGCATATTTTCAGCATCCATTTGTACGAAATTGCATATTTCAGCAACTTCATGGTCTTTTGCTAAAGAAGAAGCATTTGTAACTGAAACCTCTGAAATATCTATACCATGAACTTCTTTTGCTCCTGATTGAGCCATTTCAATTCCTATCTCTCCATTTCCACAACAGTAATCTAGAGCTACNTTGTCCTTTATNTCTGCGTAAAGAGTCTTATCTCTATAGGCAAAACTTGATTTGGTTATGCTATAGAACTTAGTATTTGAGAAGTGATACTCATATTCCTCTTCACTAGTTACATAGTCTCTTTTTTCTTCATCNGTAGAAGCATCAGTAAAATATTCGTAACCTGTAACTATCTTTCTTCTTCTATCGGAGTGTTCAATNTCTTTCTTTTTTCTATCTTCTAAACCGTCATAGAATGNGTCTTTATTTTTCATAATTTATCCTAAATTTAAAATTATCAAATAAGGTTTATAAATAATCAATACTGATTTATTTCGAGCAGGAANACAACCTTNGCTGATAAAAAAGGCATTATCCTCTTATGTTTAATTATATTCAAATTTGAATCTGTAAATTCATTTATGATGGTATCAAATGATAAAGAAGAAGGAGCGGGGAGATAATTCTTGTTAACAATCTTTAATAGTAATTTTTTAACTTGCTGTAAAGGGCTCTCAATACTGTAAGAAACTATTAAATATCTACTAGTAACCCTAATTATTTCATTAAGCACTTCCTCTCTAATTTCTTTAGGAAGTCTATGCATTAATGCTAAAACAATTGTGCATTTAAAATAATTAAAATCGAAAGGTAATTTTGTTATATCTGATTGTATAAAGCCTGAAAACGAATCAGATTTATATTCACCTATTGCTAAATCCATCATCTCCATGGAAATATCAGAAGCTATAATTTCAGAATCTAAATCTGATAAAAGGTCTCCTATGTAGCCAGCTCCACAAGGAGCATCGAGAATGCTATCTGTCTTTTTAAAACTACAGTAATTAATGAAAGCTTCAATAATCTTCTTCTGCTTCCACATAGTAAATCTAGCCCATTTGAAACCTTCTATATATTGGTTTTTATAAGCATTAGCCTTATCTTGGTTTCTATAGGCGTTTTTAGTATCTTTCTCGTACGACATAATTATGGAAATGCATCAAATTATTTAAAAATTAATTTGCTTTAGTTCATCTATAACTTGCAGCGTAATGTTATTATCTTGCATGTACCAAATTGGAAGACAGAAATGTCTCAAAGCAATTTCTTGAATATCTTGACCTAATGAATAATCATAAACTGGAGAAGTCTTAGTTTCTAAAGATTGCAGTTTCACTAACTCCTCATCACTTTTAGCCAATAGAATAAATTTGTATAAATTGGAAACTTGTTGACCTATTCTAGGGTTGATAAAGTTTATGCCCTTCTCTTTACAGATATCAATATATTGCTTGGCTATCTCATATTTATTCTTAATAATCGAATCTGTTTCTTTCAAAACTGAATAAGATAAAAGTGCATTTATTTCTGACATTCTAAGATTTATACCTACATCAATTTCTTGATCAAAGCGATCATACATAATAAATTTTTTGGACATCTCATAAAGTTCTTTGTCATTTGTGACCATTAAGCCGCCCTCTCCTACTGGAATGGCTTTTGTGGAGTACAAAGAATAAACTCCTGCGATTCCATACAACCCAGAATGACTATTATTAAGGACAGAGCCTAGGCTATGTGCACAATCTTCTACAAGTGTTACTCCTTTTTTGTCGCACAACTCACTAATCTCTTTTATTTCGGGATTTATCCAACCTCCAATATGAGTTAGAAGAAAAACGCTACTTTTAGGCTCTTCTAAAGTTTCAATAAAATCTCTAACTTGAATTAATGTAGGCATTAAGAAATCTAGAGAGCAATTAACAAACCCCTTAAGCTCTAGACCAGAAGAAAGTGCAATGGTCTTCACGCCATACATTGTATTAGATTGCAAGAATATTGTTTTTTTAGATCTATATCTTTTTAAAAGTCTTAAAATAGTAAATAAACCTGCACCATTGGAGTTAAAAGCAAGACTATCTTCAGAACCTGTATAGTGGGAGCACCATTTTGCAACTTCTTCATTCCATTTCCCTTCTGCAAGATTGCCCGACTCAAAAATTTCATTACAATGATCTTCAAAGAACTTTATCGAATTTTCTGGTAACTTTATCATCCCCATTTTTTATCCCTTTTGAATATCTACTATTTCTTGCCATGCGGTTTTAGAAAGACTTTTATTAGTAGCCGATTCTTCGCTGATCAAAACATCCTTACGAGGATTCATGAAATAATTACGTCTATAAAACTCAGGCGCCATGCTGAAAGCTAGAGTAAATTTCCCAAGAACAACTGACCAGATTTTCGAAGAATTTTGGTTTATATGATATAAATAATTTCTCTCTTCTTTTTTTTGGACTAGTTCCTTTTTTATACCAACGTAGGTATCTATTAATTTTATTTCAGGGTTTCTTTTCTTGTGTTCCTGAATCACATACTGCAAATAATCCTCTACTTTATGTTCTTTATTAACTGTTATGCCTCCTGCTTGCCCTATACCGTTTTTCTTTTTCAATAAATTGATGCACTTATTTATAAAATAATCTAACTCTACAAAACTTTTTTCCTCTTCAGGTACATTCTCTACTATTGCCATAGGGGCAAATCCTTCCTTGATAGGCACATTCATAAATTCTGAAATTGCATCAGGACTTGTTATCACAGAATTCTTAGATTGATAAATCTTACCTTGCACGCCTATTTCAACATGAGAATCTAATTCATTTAGAAAGTCCACCTTAGCTTCAGTATTTATTTCTAGACCCATCAAGACCGCAGAAGAGAGCATATCTGATAATAGATCTCTTGAATTCATAGTAAAATCTGGACTCTGAATTTTGAAAAATTTTTCTCTATTCCTCAGTTGATCGGAGACCCTATTAAAATTGTAAGACATTTTTACTTTAGATTTTCCATATTCTGATCCAGCCCTTCTCCTAAGCCAGTCATGGTTGCTTATTAAGTCTATTATAGAAATTGACCTTGAAACCATAGATAGCCATATCGGATTTAGTTTATGAGACCTGTAACGAAACTCAATTTTTTCATCATTAAACCAGCCATCATCATGCATCTTAATACCGTTCTCAGTTGGTAAAAGATTCATTCTTGGATAACAAGAGTAAAATTCAATAATGTCATCTGTAGCGCCGAGTAAGTAGCGTAAAGTTAACAAGTTATCTGGAACTAATGTATATAGAGCACCTGAATGCACCCACTCATGAAAATCCTTACTAGTTTCTGAAGCAAGAGTTTGATTTTTTTCTAATAACAAAACGGACTTTCCTTCCCTGCAAAGAATTTCTGAAATAGCTATTCCTGAAACTCCTCCGCCTATAACTACCCAATCATACAAAGAATCTTTAATCATTTTCTTTAATGTAATTAATAGTTTTTTCTAATCCATCGGTCAAGTTAAAAAATTGTTTTGGATCTTTTCCTAAAACTCTATTCATTTCTTGAGTGCTTCCATTAGATTTAAGAGGGTCTCCTGGTGGCAGTGATAAATATTCTTTCTGAGGAACAACATTTAAGTAACTTGCGATTTTATCAGCCAATTCTTCTACCGAGGTTTCAATTCCAGTTAATATATTTAACCTCTTATTGACCAATTTATCTCTACATAAAATTAGAGAGTCATATATACATTTAACAACGTCATCAATAAATATAAAATCTCTAGTTTGATTTCCTCCATTTATCTGTATCTTCTTGTCATTAAGCAGCCTATCAATAAAAATAGAAATTACTCCAGAATAAGGGCTTGAAGGGTCTTGCCTTGGACCATAAACATTAAAAAACCTTAACCCAACACTTGAAAGATCTTTGATTTTAAAAAATACTTCCGAATATAACTCTAATACAAGCTTATCTACAGAATAAGGTGTTAATAAATCAACTTCTTTTGATTGATCATTTCCCTTCTCAAGATCTCCATATACTGCAGATGAAGAAGCATATACAAGCGGAAGTTTGTTAATAACGCAATAATTTATAATGTTTAAAGAGGACAATAAGTTGGTTGATGAGCTGTTTCTAAAATCTGAAACTGAAAGAGGAACTGAAGCTTGAGCTGCTAAATGAATTACTCCATCTATGTCCCTGAAAGCATTTAAATCTACGTCTTCAACTCTACTTTCGATAAAATCAATATCTCTATTTTCTAAATGAATAGAAAGGTTCTCTAGCTTTCCGGAACTAAGATCGTCTATTACAATGACTGTGTTACCTTTATTAACTAAGAAATCAGTTAAATTAGAGCCTATGAATCCAGCTCCGCCGGTTAGTAGAATTCTCATCTTCTAAAGCTTAAACTATTTAATCCTTTTTTCAGAGAGCTAAATGGATTTAAATTGAAAACCCAGCTTCCTTTGCGTCATCATAAAACATCTTCACTGTCTCTAATGAGAACTGGTCTAAGTTTTTACCTAAGGTAGGTAGTTTCTTTAAGATGTCATTTGTGGCTGTAATAATATGACACCCTATATCATTTGCTTGTATGACATTATAGAGCTCTCTTGGACTTGCCCATATAAGCTCGATATTACTATGATTAGTTAACATGCTTACTACCTCACTCATTATTGGAAGCGGATCTACTCCTGCATCAGCAATTCTTCCAGCAAAAACTGAAACATAACTGCCTTCCCCAGCTGACAAAGCTGGTAATATAGATTCAACCTGCTGTACAGTCATCATCGCGGTTATATTTAATTTTACTCCCTGATTAGAAAGAGAGTGAATGAGATCTAGGCTAGATTCAGATTTAGTATTAGTTATTGGAATCTTAACGTAAACATTATTAGCCCAAGAAGCTATTTCTAATGCTTGTTTTTCCATCTCAATAAAGTCATCAGAAAATACTTCAAGAGATATAGGTTTTTCTTTAATGTGACTTAATATATCAAGAGAAAAGGCCTTATAATCTTTGATGCCAGCAGCTTTCATTAAAGTTGGATTGGTAGTAAATCCAGAAATCTGAGGGTTTTTATCCATTTCTAGTATTCCTGATTTATCAGCTCCATCAGCAAAAAGTTTTATTTTCAAATCCATATTAATTTTCTATTTTATTTGCCTCTTCAAGAAGAGTTGGGGTGTCTATCGCAATGACTTTTTCTTCAATTTTAAATCCTAAGATATTATAGTCTGAGTGAATTAAGAAGGGTATAAAATCATAACTAAAATCACTATAACCAGGAGCAATAAACTCGTTAAGGAAAGGTTTCATTATATAAAGCCCAGCATTAACCCAACCCGCAATAAGACCGTCAGTTTTCTGTTTTTCTATTAACTTGACTACCCTTTGTTCCTTGTTTAATTTTACCTGACCACTGAGGGAAATATCATTTGCCATGCACAAAGCCATTGTAAAATCAGATTCTCTAGCATTATGGAATTTAATTAATGAATCAATATCGGTGGATAGGTTAAAGAGATTATCCCCATATAAGACTAAAAAATTTTCATGCAAACTATCAGAAAAATTCTTTACCGCTCCAGAAGTGCCTAAAAGATTTTCTTCATATTTATAGGTAATACTTACGCCCCAATCAGAACCAGAGCCAAAATAATCTGTTATTACTTCAGGGAAATGATAAAGGTTAATATAAATATCTTTAACCCCATTTTTTTCTAAAAGGATAATATTATGTTCAAGTATCGGCTTGCCTGACACCTTAACCATTGGCTTGGGATATTGTTCTGTTACTTTACCTAGTCTCTGTCCTCTACCTGCAGCAAGTATTATTGCTTTCATTTAGTCAACAGATTCCCATTTCATTTCATACTTCTGTAATTCAGGATGAGAGACTAATAAATGCCATACCAAAGCCTGAAAACCTTCGGTATGAGGAGTAATATTATCTGGGTCTAAAGGTGGAATTACTACACAAGCATCAGCAACTTCCATTGTATAACCTCCGTCTTTTCCTACAATTCCACAAACTTTAGAACCAACTTCTTTCGCATGCTGCAAAGATTTAACTATATTTACACTAACCTGTTTCTCCAAGTTACCTCCTCCTACAGAAAAAACAAGAAGAGAATCAGCTTCTCTTAATTTACTTCCCATCAGCCAATTTACATAAGATGTGTCCCATCCATCGTCATTAACCCTTGCAGTTAATTCAGAAACATTATCAGAAGGAGAATAAGACTCCAAACCACATATTTTTCGAAAATCATTTACAGCATGTGAAGCATGCCCAGCCCCTCCACCTACACCTAATATAAAAAGCCTGCCCTCATTTTCTCTGGTTTCTTTAAGGATAGACACGGTCTTAAGGATCTGTTCTTGGTCTAGCTTATCAAGAATTATCTTACTGTTATTAATATACTTATTTATAAAATCCATACTCTTATTATCCTAAAAAATTAAAGACATCTGTTAATTTATTGATTCTAGAATCGCAATCATAGTCTTGTTTATAAACTCGATCTAAAAGAAAGGAGTTTAATTTAGCATTCTTTGCAGCTTCAATATCCTTCCATGTATCACCTATTAAACAAGAATTACTTAAATCTATCTCCCATTTTTTCGCAGCTTCAAGTATAAGTCCAGCTTTCGGCTTCCTACATTCACATACATCCGAATCATCATGCATGCAATAAAAAACATCATCAATGTTTAGTTTGCTGAATAAAATTTCAGTCATCGCATCTAGTACGCTTATTTTTAACAAACCTCGAGCAATGTCCGGCTGATTTGAAACAACTATATTTAAATAGCCTAATGACTTTGTGTAACTTGTTAGATCAGATGAATCAAAAGAAATCTCAAAGTCAGAGAGTTCTCTGGGTGAATAAAAACCTCCATCTCTAGAAATTAGACTATTTAAGATACCATCTCTATCTAAAAATATTGCTTTATTCATCAGGTAATTGAGATATTTCGAATGCTTTCAGCAATTTGCATCGCCTCTAATGCTTCATTGTTATCACTTAAATCTCTTGCAGTAACTCTATTATAAAATTCATGGAGCTCTTTTTCCCAAGTATCGTCTCCCTTGTAAGTATATTTCTTTTCTTTAGGAGAACCAGAAGGGTACTTGCGTTCATAAAGTGTAGTAGTCTGATTTCCCCATTTAGTTAAACTTTCAACAACAACAGACCCCTCGCTTCCAGTAACCTCTAATTTGAAATCATTCTTCCATCTGACTAGACTAAAATGGATAGATCCAACCATATCTCTGGATTGTATTAATGCAAAACCATTATCATCCTTATCCTTTATGGGATACTCATAACGCTGTATAGCACTAGTTATAGGTTTTATATCTCCCATAAAAAGTTTTGCTAAGTAAATATTATGAATACCCATATCTAACAAAGCTCCAACTCCATTTTCATTAGTTAGAACACTTCCATTAACATAAGTGCACTTAAGATAATAAGGCTTTCCGATTCTTTGATCTTCTATTAAAGATTTAGCCTTTTGCAAACCAGCGTCATATCTAATATTAAAACCTACTTGCAAGACTACCTTTCTCTTATTGGCTATGTCGGTAATAGCTTGGGTTTGAGATGCATTTTCTCCAAGCGGTTTCTCACAAAGGACATTTTTATCTGCCTTTAAAGCATCTTCAATGATACTTATAGCTGGATGCGTAGGCGTACAAATTATAAATGCATCTATGGAATCATCTACAAGAAATTGTTTATAATCATCATACACTTCATATTTATATTTATCTTTTAAATAAGCCTGTTGATTAGGGTTTTTCTCAATTAAACAAACTATTTCTATACTACGAATTTTACTTATAGCATCTATTCTTTTTAGACCAATGTTCCCACAACCAATAATGATAACTCTCATATCAACTATCTCAGTTAGTATCTTTCGGGACTATTCTTCGCATCTTAAAATCATCGTCCTTAATGCTTGGATTATTGGATATATTTTCCCAATCATCCCAAATAGCACTGATTACCCTACCATTAAAGAGATTGTTGGTCTGAGAGACTAAGAATAATGCAAGCTCACAAGCATTATCAGGGGACTCGCCACCAGATGTTTCTTGATCTAGAAGTGTTTTAAGATTTTCTTCACCTAATAAATCTTTAGTTGTATTGAGTTGGTCATAAAACATTTTAGTATTAATAGGTCCAGGTGAAATGGCAGAGACATTTATATTAAATTTATCTAATTCCAAAGCAAAGTTCTCAGTAAGTCGAACTATAGCCGATTTACTGGCACTATACGCATCATAATAAGGGAACTCTTTAAGGCCTCCACCTCCAGAGAGGTTAATTATAAAACCTTTATTTTGCTCTTTCATATAAGGGACAACAGCCTTCGTAAAGAGAAAAGTTCCTCCTACATTTATATTCAAAGTATTCATGAATTCTTTTCCATCTATCTTAGATACTTCTCCTATCGGTCCTATTATTCCTGCGTTATTAATTAGGATTGATAACTCGCCAAATTTGTTATGGACATCATTTACCAATGAAAGAACTTCAGGTTCATTGCTAATGTCAGCCTCAAAAATACTAACTTCTACAGAAAATTTCTCTTCTATAAAATCAGCTGTTTCTTTTAATTCAGAATATGTTCTTGAGACTAAAGCCAAGTTACATTCCTCTTTTGCAAACCTCTCGGCAATAGCCCTTCCTATTCCACGACCGCCACCAGTAATTATTGCTAGTTTGTTTTTTAAGAGCCCAGTCATGAATTAAATCTTATCATGCATTAAAGAAATTATGACTTTAGTTGTAATTGATGAATTAAGATAATTTGAAGCTAAAGCGCATACCCAGTTGATCTATAATTCATAAAGTTAGCCAGTACTTTAGTGCCCTCAAAATCAAAATCAAACCTTAGCTCTCTCAAGCCCGCTTGCTTCATAGATTTTCTTAATATCTCTTGTTTCTCTTCGCAATAAAAAGTAAAGAATCCTCCACCGCCAGCACCTGAAATCTTCCCACCAATTGCTCCGTTCTTTTTGGCAAGTTCATATATTTCATCAAACTGAGGATTGGACACACCTGATGACATTTTCTTCTTATATTCCCAGTGCTTATCAAACATCTTACCCAAATCAGTTATGTTTCCAGTTTCAACCATTTCAAGAATTTTATAGCCTGACTCTTTAATATAATGCAATGAGTCTACAACTTTTTCCTCATTCTTCTGGGTTGCCTTATCCTGGTCAGCAAGAATGCTTGTTGCAAGCCTATTCTCACCTGTATAGAACATTAACAAGTTTCTATTTAGACCATCTAAAGTAGAGGCACTAGCATTAGCTCTTGATACTTTTACCACCCCATCTTTGCCAATGTCCATAACTAAAAAACCACCAAAAGTTGCTAAATATTGATCTTGTTTACCCATTGGCTTCTTTAAAATATCAATTTCTATTTTGCATGCCTCTTCAGCCAAATCTTGTAGTGTAAAGTAATCTCTTTTGAGGTTATGTAAAGAATTTAAAAGTCCCACTGTGTAAGTGCTAGAACTTCCTAGACCACTTCCAGAAGGTATATCTGCCATGGAAGATATTTCTATACCGCTAGAAAGACCAACCCTTCTAAGACACTCTCTTGCAATATCATGCTTAACTTCATCCAAAGTAGCTACAGTTTCAGATTCGTTATACTTAATTCTAATTAAATCATCAGTAAAAGACCTCTTAACATTTATATACATGTATTTATCTAAGGAGAAGCTAAATATAAAACCTCCATGCTTTGAATAATAGCTTGCTAAATCTGTGCCGCCACCGCCAAGAGTCACTCGAAAAGGTGTTCTAGTTATAATCATTCTTAATTCCTTAAATAATAGCTTCTACTAATTGAGACATTACCAACTCTTCATCATTTTCACTTACAGCCTTTTCTCTAGATTTCTTTCCAAAATCTATAGCTAACTCTTCATCATTTACAATTTTTTCTATAGCATCTGATAAGGCTAAAGAATCTTTTGGTGGAACTAGCAAGCCATTAACTCCATGATCGACTGCATTTGAACAGCTAACGGTATCAGTCGTAATAACTGGTTTACCCATTGACATCGGTTCTGTTACTCCTCTAGGCCAGCCACCTTCTCGATAATAAGAAGGAAAAACAGCTAAATATGACATTGAATACAACTCTTCAATATCTACTCTGTATCCTAGCCAATTAAAATTATCTTTCTGCATATACTCTTCTAAAAATTTAAGAGGCACACTATCAGGACTCCCCTTATCTTCCATACCAACCATTAGAAATTTAACATCAGGATATTTTTCCCTCAAAATATCTGAAGCCTCGCAAAAGTACTTAACTCCTTTAGCCCAACTCATTCTAGCAATCATTATTACTACTTTGTCATCAACTGAATAACCCAAGTCTTCTTTCAGTTTATCAGCTCTTTCTTGGGTGACCGCTAACGGAGAGTATTGATCTGTATTTACAAAACCCCTTGTTAAGAAGGCCTTGTTAGGATCAAGAATTCTCT
>PBKF01000040.1 GCA_002722105.1 Fidelibacterota bacterium | reverse complement strand
ATATGCAAAAACATTTACAGATGATGTCGAATTTTCTCCTGAAGATGCAGGAAGAACAGATATTGGCTATTTATCAGAAGTGATAGAAACTGTTATTTCTGCCGGAGCGACCACTGTGAATATCCCTGACACAACCGGCTACACTATGCCGGAAGAATTCGGTGCCAAGATTGCAGAAATAAAAAGTAGAGTGAGTAATATTAATAAAGCTGTGATAAGCGTCCATTGCCACAATGACCTTGGGCTTGCAGTAGCAAATTCATTAAGTGCCATATCTAATGGTGCGCGGCAAGTAGAATGCACTATTAATGGCATAGGTGAACGAGCAGGGAATGCCAGTATGGAAGAAATTGTGATGGCACTTAATGTTCGTTCCAATTTTTGGGATTTTCATACGAATATCAACACCGAAGAAATATATAATACCAGCCGTATGGTTTCTGGGTTTACAGGAATGTTGGTTCAGCCTAATAAAGCTATCGTAGGAGAAAATGCATTTGCTCATGAATCGGGGATACACCAGGATGGTATGTTAAAGAATAGGCATACCTATGAGATTATGACCCCAGAATCGGTAGGAATTGTTAAAAATAAAATTATTTTGGGACGTCACTCAGGCCGCCATGGACTTTCAGCACGTATGGAAGCACTTGGTTATGAGATATCAGATGAAATCATGGATAATCTTTATGAGAGATTTTTAGAGTTGGCTGATAAAAAGAAAGAAATTTATGATGAAGATCTCCGGGTACTTATGGGAGATAAAGCTGAAAGTGATAATGGATTTTATCATCTTGATTATCTCCATGTTAACCTAGGGACTACAACGATTGCTACTGCTACAGTCAGGATTAAATCTAAAAACAAAATCTATGAAGAATCAGCAACGGGTGATGGCCCTGTAGATGCTTGTTTTCGTGCGATCAGCCGAGCGATTAATTTCCAAGAGCAGGTAAAACTAGAGCATTACCAGGTACGCTCTATTACAGCTGGGAAAGGCGCTCTTGGTGAAGTTACTACTCGCCTAAATATCCTTGGCACCGCATATACAGGCAAGGGAGTATCCACAGACACGATCCGTGCCAGTGCAAAATCTTACCTGCATGCTCTAAATCATTTTGAGTCCATGAAAGATATGGGTAATGTTTTTGAAAAAATTACTGAAACTATCTGATTATGGCTGGTAGCACCTTATATGATAAACTTTGGGCTATCCATACAGTACGTAAAAATGAAGACGGAACAAGTCTTCTTTATATTGATCGCCAGCTAATCCATGAAGTAACATCACCACAAGCCTTTGAAGGGTTAAAGATAACCGGTCGTAATCTTTGGCGAGCTACGGCTAATGTGGCTGTTCCAGACCACAATATTCCTACCCAAAACAGGGATGAAGGAATTACTGATCCTGTATCCAAATTACAGGTGGATACTTTGGATAAAAATTGTGATACATTCAATATTATGGAATTCAAAATGTCAAATCCAAACCAAGGGATAGTACATGTTATAGGACCTGAACAAGGATTAACATTACCTGGGATGACTATTGTTTGTGGGGATTCCCATACATCTACCCATGGTGCCCTTGGTGCTCTAGCTTTTGGGATTGGTACATCAGAAGTGGAGCATGTGCTAGCTACTCAATGCCTTATCCAGAAAAAATCAAAAAATATGCTGGTTAAAGTAGATGGACAATTGCAATCAGGTGTAACAGCAAAAGATTTGATTCTAGCTATTATTGGGAATATTGGCACATCAGGTGGGACAGGACATACCATTGAATTTTCCGGTGAGACAATCCGTTCTTTATCAATGGAAGGACGCATGACAATATGCAACATGGCAATTGAAGCGGGTGCACGTGCCGGATTGATAGCTGTCGATGAAAAAACTCTTAATTATGTGGAAGGGAAACCTTACGCTCCAAAAGGTAATATGTGGTTAAAGGCAGTTAATTATTGGCAGACTCTTCAAAGTGACTCAGATGCTATTTTTGATAAAATAGTAGAAATGGATGCTAATAAAATCAAGCCCATGGTTACTTGGGGCACGTCTCCAGAAATGGTAACAGATGCGGATGGGGTCATTCCTGTTTCTGCGAAGGGCTCGGTGCCTCAGGCCTTGTCTTATATGGGTCTTAAGGAAGGTACAGCCATAAAAGATATCACATTGGATAAGGTTTTTATCGGTTCCTGCACAAATTCACGAATTGAAGATCTTCGTGAAGCAGCTAGAATTGTAATTGGTAAAAAAGTAGCGAACTCAATAAAATTAGCTATGGTTGTCCCCGGTTCGGGACCAGTCAAATATCAAGCAGAGAAGGAGGGGTTAGACAAGATATTTTTAGATGCAGGATTTGAATGGCGTGAGCCAGGCTGTTCTATGTGTTTGGCTATGAATTCTGACCGTTTAAATCCGGGTGAGCGTTGTGCATCAACATCTAACCGAAACTTTGAAGGGCGTCAGGGGAGAGGTGGTCGGACCCATTTAGTAAGTCCAGCCATGGCAGCTGCAGCTGCTATAAATGGTCACTTTGTCAATGTAGCTAGAGATTGGAATAAATAAAATGGAAAAATTTCAAACTTTTACTGGAATAGTTGCTCCTTTAGATCGTGCTAATATTGATACGGACGCCATTATTCCAAAACAATTTTTAAAATCTATTAAACGAACTGGCTTTGGTCCAAACCTATTTGATGAATGGCGATATTTAGATACTGGCGAACCGGGTCAAGATTGTAGTAACAGGCCACTGAATAAGGATTTTGTTCTAAATAAAAAACGTTTTATAGATGCTTCAATTTTATTAACACGTGAAAATTTTGGATGTGGATCCAGTCGAGAACATGCACCTTGGGCCTTGTTGGATTATGGTATTAAAACAGTTATCGCAGAAAGTTTTGCAGATATTTTTTACAATAACTGTTTTAAAAATGGCATCCTTCCTATTACCTTGGGGAAAAATCTCATCCAGAGCCTTTTTGAAAAAACTGAAGCCGAAAAAGGGTTTTTTCTAATAGTAGATCTAGAAAAGCAGTTATTAACAGATCCCAAAGGTGAATCTTTAGGCTTTCAATTAGAAGCTTTCAGAAAGAGCATACTATTGAAAGGGCTTGATGAGATTGGATCAACGCTAACTTATAAGGAAGAGATACAAAAATTTGAATTACACCATAAAAAAGGGCAGCCGTGGCTGTTTACAAACAGATGAATAAAAAATTAAAAAAAATCGAATTATTTGATACGACACTCAGAGATGGGACTCAAGGAGAAGGAGTTAATCTTTCCGTGGATGATAAATTACGGATTGCTGCTAAGCTAGATGAATTTGGCATTAATATTATTGAGGGTGGCTGGCCTGGGAGTAACCCAAAGGATCAGGAATTTTTTCAGCGTTCAAGCGAATTAAATTTGCAACAAGCACAAATATGTGCTTTTGGTTCAACAGCACGTTGGCCAGATAAAATTGAATCTGATCCTAATCTAAATGCACTGTTAGATGCTGAAACACCAGTGATTACACTTTTTGGAAAAACTTGGCAGCTTCATTCTGAAAAAGGCCTGGGATTAAATGAATATGAGAATGCCCAGCTTATTGAAAAATCAATCTCTTTTTTGGTAAAAGAGGGAAAACGAGTCATTTTTGATGCTGAGCACTTTTATGATGGATATAAGGCTTCGCCATCATTTGCATTATCGATGTTAGAAGCAGCACAAAGAGGTGGAGCAGATACTCTAGTATTATGCGATACAAATGGCGGCTCCTTACCAGGGTTTATTAAAAATGCTACAGATAAAGTAGCTAGGAAATATAATACTCGTGTTGGAATTCATGTTCATAATGATGGTGGTCTTGCTACAGCAAATACATTAGCTGCTGTTGAGGCAGGAGTCACGCATGTCCAGGGGACGATTAATGGTGTTGGTGAACGATGTGGGAATGCGAATCTGGGTATAATCATACCTAATCTAATTTTGAAAATGGATTATGAGACTCAATCAAAAATCAATTTAGAAAATTTGACCCATTTAACCCATTTTGTGTATGGCAGCATGAATCGTCATCCCGATGATCAAGCCCCTTATGTTGGAAAATCAGCCTTCGCACACAAGGGGGGTATTCATGTTAGTGCGGTAATGAAAGATAGTAGAATGTATGAGCATATTGACCCTAAGGTTATTGGAAACCACCAAAGGGTACTCATATCAGACCTAGCTGGACAAAGTAATATTCGATTCAAGGCAGATGAACTTAATGTGGCATTAAATGGAGATAATAAATTAACAAAGGATATAGTCCTTCATATTAAATCCTTGGAACACGAAGGTTACCAATTTGAAGGAGCTGAGGCTTCTTTCGAACTTATGCTTCTTGAAAGAAAGGGTGCTTTTACACCGTTTTTTGATGTACAGAGTTCCAGAGTTAATGTGAACTATGATCATTCTGGACATAATAAAGCAGATGCCATGTTGAAAGTTGTTGTAGATGGTGAAGTTGAGCAAACAGCTGCAGATGGTGTAGGCCCAGTTGATGCTTTAAATAATGCATTAAAAAAAGCATTAATACGATTTTATCCTCAATTGAATGAATTAAAACTTACTGATTATAAAGTTCGTGTATTAAATGAACAGGACGGCACTAGTGCCAAAGTTCGTGTCTTGATTGAAAGTTCGGATGGCGTAGCTAGTTGGACAACCATTGGTGTTTCAGAAAATATTATTGAAGCCACATGGCAGGCACTGAGGGATAGTTTTAATTATCGTTTATTAAAGACAGAAGTAAATCAGAAAATAAATATAAATAAAAAAGAAAAAACACATGCCTAATCATTGGGAAAAATATGGCTTAATGGTGAAACACTCCATATAACTACTAGGTTTTAATTTTTAATTATTAAAAATGTATAAGGAAAAGAAAATTTATTCTTTATATAACCCACAGGTCTTTCACGATGCCTGTGGTATTGGATTCATTGTAACAAGATCTGGAAAACCAGAGAAAAGAATACTTCCTTTAGCTATAAAATCATTAAAACGACTATCTCACCGTGGAGCAAAGTCCTATGATCGGAAATCTGGTGATGGTTCAGGTATCCTTATAGACTTACCGAAAACATTTTTTAGAACTGTTCTTCGTAATGAGTTTAATAAGTCTATTCCAAGAAGAGAAATTTTAGCAGTAGCTATGGTTTTCACAACTGCACATGAGCGGAAGTGGCTTGAAAAACTATTTGCAATACAATTAAAGGAATCGGGATTTAGCTTACATGCAGTCAGGTGTGTTCCTACAGAAAATAAATCTTTAGGTGAGCTTGCCTTTAAAACTAAACCCATAATATTACAGTTCATTTTTTCTGGGAAAAAAATCAGGAAAAAGAATTTTGAAACTAGTTTGTATCTTCTAAGAAAAATAATTGAGAAAAAGATATTCAATGAAAGAAAAAAATCATACATCTGTTCTTTTTCATCGAAAATAATTGTGTATAAGGGACTGATGGCATCAGCACAGCTCGATCAGTTTTACCTTGATCTTCGTAATAAGGATTTTGTTGTAAAAATGGTTTTATTTCACGAACGCTTTTCTACTAATACAGGATCTGCTTGGGCCATGGCCCAGCCGTTTCAAATGGTTGCTCACAATGGTGAATTCAACACCATAAAAGGAAACAGGTTATGGATGAAAGCTCGTGAAAAAGAAATTTCATCAAAATTTTGGGGATCAGATTTAGATAACTTAAAACCAATAATAGAACCTACCGGAAGCGATTCAAAAAGTTTTGATAATGTATTGGAGTTTCTNGTAAGAAGTGGGCGGAATATTTTTGATAGNATTATGATNATGATTCCGGATACATANTCTCAAAAAAAGAAATACTACAGTAACAGANATATGAATAGAAAAATGCGTGATTATTTTGTATATCATGAAAACTTTATAGAACCATGGGATGGCCCNGCTGCAGTTGTTTACACCGATGGTGACTTTATAGGTGCTAAAATGGATCGTAATGGTTTACGTCCTCTAAGATATACTATTACGAAGGATAATCTTGTCATAATGGCATCAGAAGCGGGTATTCTTGAAGTGGATGATGATAACCTAATTCTTCACCACCATATGAAATCGGAAGAAATATTTGGCGTGTCTCTATCTGATGGCACAATTACAAAAAATAAAGAATTAAAAATTAGGGAGGCATCAAAAAAACCCTATGGTCAGCTCTTAAAAAATAATTTGCACGTTTTAAATAGACAAAACACTTCCGATGAATTTGGAATATTTGGAATACCTCCAGATGGGTTTGATCAGCGTTTAAGAGTTGCGCTTGGATGGTCAAGGGAAGATCTCACTAAATTTTTAATTCCAATGGCTACAAATAGAAGAGAACCATTGGGATCAATGGGGGATGATACTCCTTTGGCTGCAATTTCACAAATTGACCGCAGGTTTTATGATTATTTTAAACAGTGGTTTGCACAGGTTACAAATCCACCAATTGATTCGATAAGAGAACGATCTGTAATGAGCTTATATAAATACCTTGGTAGTGAGGATAATTTATTAAATACTCGACCAACATTTAATGGAGCTATAAGAATAACGAGCCCAGTATTATCACCAAGTGAAATTTTAAAACTTCATGGCTATAAAGATTGGTTTATGCATAAAAAATTTATTTGCCACTATAAAAAATCTGCGAACCTAAGTTTAAAACTGCAACGAATTAATTATAATTCTGCAAAATCTGTAGAAAATGGGGCAAAGATTATTTTTTTAAGTGATGAGGGATTAAAATGTGGCGCCTTGCCTATACCAATGCCCCTGGTTGTTTCATCCGTACATAATTATTTAGTTAAGAAAAAGTTAAGAAGTAATGTTTCAATTATTTGCATTGCGGGTGATGTTGTTGAAGACCATCATATTGCAGTTTTAATAGCTTTAGGCGCTAGCGCGGTATATCCCTATATGGCTTATGAACTAATCAGAGAATATTTTAATGATGATGATTGGGCTGAAAAAATGAGTAACTATCGTTATGCACTTGAAAAAGGGTTACTCAAGATTATGTCCAAAATGGGAATATCTACTATAAGTAGCTATCATGGTAGTATGTTGCTACATTCTATAGGACTGGGTCCAAAAATTTCCAAATCTCATTTCCCTACTATTCCAAGCTATTTAGGTGGGGTTGAGATTGAAAATATTCATAATTCTTTATTGAAACGTCATGAGATTGCTTTTGATGTAAAAAAGAATGGAATGGTTGAAAAAGGATTATACAGGTATAGAAAAAAGGGTGAGGCTCATGGGTTTAGCCCTGTAAATTTTAAAAAAATACAATCTGTATCCGAAAATAATAAGTTTACAAAAACCTCTGATGAAATTGATATTGTTTATATTAGAGATTTTTTCAAGATAGGAAGTAAAAGAATTTCTATTAATATTGATATGGTGGAGTCATCAGAATCAATTCTTAAGCGAATTGGGTCAGGTGGAATCTCCTTTGGAGCAATTTCTGAAAAATCTCATCGGGAACTTGCTAGAGGCTTTACTTTAGTTGGCGCAAGAAGTAATACAGGAGAAGGAGGTGAGTTGGAAGACCGTTACAGTGTATCTAATCCTGATAAAAATGTGAATTCTTATGTAAAACAGATTGCGAGTGGAAGATTTGGAGTTAATGTTGAGTACCTTACGGCAGCACGTGAAATACAAATAAAAATGGCACAGGGTGCGAAACCAGGTGAAGGAGGGCAACTTCCTGGGTTCAAAGTTTCAAATCTAATTGCTTCAGCCAGATCATCAACGCCTGGCATGCCATTAATTAGTCCACCACCTCACCATGATATATATAGTATTGAAGACATCAAACAATTAATTTATGATTTAAAAGTAGTAAACCCACGTGCAAAAGTATCTGTAAAACTAGTGGCTCAACCAGGTATTGGTACAATTGCATCTGGAGTTGTAAAGGCAGGCGCCGATATTATTTTGATTTCTGGTGCAGATGGAGGGACAGGAGCAAGTCCATTAGGTTCTTTAAAACATGCAGGTTTCCCTTGGGAATATGGGTTAGCAGAATCTCACCAGGTTCTTCATGCAAATGGGCTTCGTGACAGAGTTATACTTAGGGTAGATGGTGGAATTAAATGGGCAAGAGACATTATCATTGCGGCTATTCTTGGTGCGGAGGAATACGATTTTGGTACTGCTGCTTTAGTTTCTTTAGGGTGCATCATGGCTAGACAATGTCATTTAAATACTTGTCCTGCAGGCATTGCTACAAATGATGAAAAATATATGAAAAAGTTTAAGGGCAAAGCTGAGAATGTTAGTTATTATTTAGAAAATATTACCCAGGAAATAAGATTAGAATTATCTGAAATGGGGTATATGCATTTGCAGTCGATTATAGGGCGTACAGATTTATTAAGTATCAATAGAAAGTATAATGGATATATGAAAAGTCGCGGACTCAATTTTGATATCCTGTTAAATAAAGGTGCAAAAAATGGATTGCCATTACAATCTGATATGAAAGTACAATATACCGATGTAAGGCAGAAAAAAACCATTGATGAAGAAATTATCAATGAAATACGATCGGAAATGTTAACTCATGGTCATGCTGTTATTTATAAAAATATAAAAAACACTGATAGAGCAATTGGTGCGCGTATATCAGGTGAAATTTCTTTTCTTTATGGAAGAAATAATTTTAAAGGGAGTATTCAGTGCCGTTTATTTGGTACAGCCGGACAAAGTTTAGGCGCATTTTTAAGTAAAGGCATAGAATTACGTTTAAAAGGGATTGCCAATGATTATGTCGGCAAAGGCATGTCATCAGGTTTGATTACTATTCGTATGCCAGAAAAAATTCGCAGACAGGATAAAGACCATACTGTTATTGGAAATGTGGCGCTCTATGGAGCGACGGGAGGCCAAATATTTGTTGCAGGTAGAGGAGGTGAAAGATTTGCCGTTAGGAATAGCGGAGCATCTGGTGTTATTGAAGGGATAGGTAACCATGGATGTGAATACATGACACAGGGAACAATCATTATTCTTGGGCAAATAGGGAAAAATTTTGGCGCAGGCATGACAGGCGGTGTTGCTTATGTTTATTCCAAGAAAAAAAAGCTAGAAAACTATATAAATAAAGATTTTATTAATGAAGTTAATTTGGATAAAAAGGATCAAAGCTTGGTTTTAAGGCTACTGAGGAACCACAATTTTCACACTGATTCATCTATAGGTAAAAAGATTATAAATAACTGGGATAATGAAATAATATTTTTTAAGAAATTAATACCAACTGCCATGGATATTGTGGATTTGGACAATATTTATAATTTACATGTGGCGGATCGAATCAATGTGGTTTTAAATGAGTAGCTATTTAAGGATCAATAATTCCATAATTTCATATAGTTATAATATATAGTTAAAATACATTATATATTAATTATTATAGGGTTAATAATTATATAATAATAATATATTTATACATATTACTTTATAATTTTATAATACTCTTGATTATTATTCTTATTAAACTTAATATTATATGTTAATATCGTTAATATAATAATATTATAATGATAATATATAAATAAAATTAATATTATAAGGGATAAAGCTATGTCAAAAAAAATAATCTTACACTTCTTAGTAATTATTTCAGGGTTCACAACTATTTATGGAGAATGGGGAGTTTCATGTGATGTATATAGCCGGTATGTATGGAGAGGTACTGATTTTGGAAATAGTCCATCGATCCAGCCTGGTATTTCATATACTACAGGACCCTTAACATTGGGTGCTTGGAGTGCATGGCAATTTAGTGGACATGGAAGTGAGAATGACTTGTATGCAACTTATGCAATGGGTGATTATTCATTAACTATTACAGATTATTATTTTCCTGGAGCTCCTCCTGGTGGTGACTTTACCGTGTTTGCATCAGACACAGGTGCTCATAATATAGAAGTATCTCTTGGTGGTTCCTTTAGCGGAGTAGGACTTACAGCTGCGATGTTTGTTCTTGAGCCTGGCTTTTATGGTACATTTGAAGATGATAAAGCACCAATGTCTAAATATATCAATCTTTCTTATGGCCCTTTCATGCTAGGTCTGGGAGATGGTGGTTATACATCTGATGGTGAGTTCACAGCAATCGAAGTAGGGGTATCTGCAAGTAATGATAAGTTTAATTGCTCTTGGATTTTAAATCCTGATACTGGATTAGCTTTTCTCGTTGTTGGTATGAGTCTTTAAAAGGGAGTCTGAATATGAAAAAAAATAGATTGCTAATAATAGGAATTGTTCTAATGGGCCTATCATTTCTTTTTGCGAGCGAAGGTCCTACTGGTGCGGAAGCTATGTTTACCGCAAACAATACTTGGATGTTGGTTTCGACATTTTTGGTGTTTATCATGCATTTGGGTTTTGCAAGCCTAGAGACAGGATTAACACAATCTAAAAACACAGTAAATATTTTGTTCAAAAATACTGGAATCATAGCTATAGGTATATTAACATATGCTATCTGTGGTTTTAATCTTATGTATCCTGGTGAGTTTAATGGTTTTTTAGGCTTCGGTGGTGCAGGAATTAAGAATCCAGATGGAGCAGCAGGGCTAATTGGATATGCTGGTGGTGCTTATACATATTATACTGATTTTATATTTCAGGCAATGTTTGCAGCGACTGCAGCTACCATCGTCTCTGGTGCAGTAGCAGAAAGAATTAAATTACCATCGTTCCTTGTATTCACAGCAATTTATGTAGCATTTATTTACCCGATTGCAGGATCATGGAAGTGGGGGGGTGGATGGCTCGACCAAAGAGGTTTTTATGACTTTGCAGGTTCTACCTTAGTACATAGCGTAGGTGGATGGGCTGCTCTCATTGGTGCTTATTTATTAGGGCCTCGCATTGGGAAATATTCAAAGAGTGGTGAAATTACACCTATAAAAGGACACAACTTACCCTTAGCTGCAATTGGTGTTTTCTTACTCTGGTTTGGATGGTACGGTTTCAATGGAGGTTCTGTACTATCTGCGGACCCTGGGCTTGTAAGTCTTGTTTTTGTGACAACTAGTCTAGCTGCTGCAGGTGGGATTATTGGAGCTATGATAACTTCTTGGTCCATCAGTAAAAAGCCTGATCTGTCGATGGTACTTAATGGTTCACTCGCAGGTTTAGTTGGAATAACAGCTGGAGCTGATGTAATAAGTCCAATGAACTCAGTAATTGTTGGCATTATAGCGGGAGTTATTGTAGTTCTAGCAGTAATACAAATAGATAAAATTCAAATAGATGATCCAGTTGGTGCCATATCCGTACATTTAGTATGTGGGATATGGGGAACCTTGGCAGTTGGAATTTTTAGTCCTAATCATAATTTAGGAGTTCAAGCTCTGGGTGTCGTTGCATATGGTATTTTCTGTCTCATTACTTCATTTATAATTTTTACCATCATAAAATCAATTATGGGTCTGAGAGTAAGTGAAGAAGAAGAAATCATCGGACTGGATATTAGTGAACATGATATGGAGTCATATGCTGGCTTTGAAATTTTCACTGTAGAATAAGGAGAATATTAATGAAACTAATTCTTGCAATTATTCAGCCGGAAGAGCTACCGGCAATTAAAGAAGAACTTCTTAAAAGAAAAATCTACAAGTTTACGATCTCTAATGCTAGAGGTCAGGGAAAAGAAATTCCCGTAACGGAAGTTTACAGAGGCATATCTCATGAAATCAGCCTTTTAAAAAAAGTTAGGCTTGAGATTGCAGTTAATGATAATTTTGTAGAAGATGCTATAGAAGCTATTACTACAGTAGCCAAAAAGGATAAGGATAAAGGCCGAGGTAAGATTTTTATAACAGCAATTGAAGAGTGTATTCGTATTCGAACTGGTGAAAAAGGCGAGGAAGCAATTGGATAAAAATTAATTAAGGCTATATATAATTTAAATTATTATTACTAAGACGTAGGTGGCGCGTAAATCTCTTAAAAAAATATAATCTGTACCCCAGAGTTGCGCCCCTACACATCAAATTTGATCGCGGTTCCCAAACTTTAATGATATTTAATATAAATTGTGATTTAATTCTTGTAAATAAACACTGGGAACTATATTAAATTACTAAATATATATTATTATATTGAACAAATACTTAATATTACTATATAATTAACAATATTATTTTAATAATTTAAATAAAGAATAGAAAATTAATATTCCTATAAATATAGCACTTTTTGGATTTGGTCGTATTGGAAGAAATCTATTCCGGTTAGCAAGTAAAGATCCCCGTTTTAACATAGTTGCTATTAGCGAACACAGTCATGTGGAAGCATTGCACTACCTGTTGGTTCGTGATTCCGTGCATGGCGCACTAGATGATAATGATATCCAGTTAGATGGAGACTCCTTCATTGTTCATGGGAAAAAAATACGTATTCTGCCAGGGAAAAAGCCAGGAGAAGTCCCTTGGATTACGTTGGGCGTGGATGTCGTTGTTGATGCTACAGGTAAATATTTAAAACGTGATGAATTAAATAAACACATTAAAGCCGGAGCAAAACGTGTCATTGTTTCCCGTATGCCCGAAGATGAAATTGATCGAATTATTATTCATGGTGTAAATGAGGATACCATATCAAAATCAGATAAAATTATTTCTGCTACATCATCTACAACCCAGGTATTAGCTCTTATGTTGAAAATTCTCAATCAGCACTATTCTGTAAAGCGTGCAATGATGACTACCGTACATGCGTTTACATCGGATCAGCCTTTGGTGGACGCAATAGGACTGGATTTACGTAGATGCCGATCAGCAGTTAAAAATATTATTCCCAATACTACTTCCGCTCCGGAGATCGTTGAGAAATTGATGCCAGAATTCACTGGGAAAATTGATGGAATAGCATTCAATGTTCCAGTTCCAAATGGATCTTGTGTTGACTTGACTACAGAACTGGAATTGATGCCTACTGTAGATGAAATAAACCAGACATTGAAAGAAGAATCAGAAAATACATATAAAGGTATTTTGGGCTACACAGATGATCCTATTGTTTCCTGCGATGTAATTGGCCGTGATGAGACTATGGTTTTTGATGCTCAGGCTACCATGATTAATTCAAAATCCTTATTGAAAACAATTTGCTGGTATGATAATGGTTGGGGATTCTCAAAAAGAATTTTGGATACGATTGAACTTTATGCCAAGGAAAATATTCGCTAATGAAAATTGCAATAAATGGATTTGGAAGAATTGGAAGGTCTGTATTCAGAGTTCTTAATAATAATAAAGAAATTGAAATCGTAGCCATCAACGATATTTTCGATAAAGATTCCCTCGTGTATTTACTGAAATATGATACTGTCATGGGTCGGTTCCCTGGAGATGTCTCCTTAAATGGAGATCTGTTGATTACAGCTAATCAAAGGGTAAAATTATTGGCAGAACGAATTCCTAGGCAATTACCCTGGCATGAATTAGGAGTAGATATTGTTATAGAATCTACAGGGATATTCCGGCAACGGTCCCAATTGGAGGATCATATTTCTGCTGGGGCAAAAAGGGTAATTTTAACTGTTCCTGCGAAAGATGAAATTGATTATACAGTTGTATTGGGTGTAAATGATAACGGTTTAACAAAAAATCATCGTATCGTATCCAATGCCAGTTGCACTACAAATTGTTTAGCACCTATGGCAAAAGTACTCCATGAAGCATTTGGAATTGAGTTGGGTGTAATCAATACGATTCATGCATACACCAATGACCAGCGTTTGGCTGATGTTCCTCATTCAGACTGGAGAAGGAGTCGTGCTGCGGCTGAAAATGTAATTCCTACAACAACGGGTGCTGCACGTGCTGTGGGTAAAGTATTACCGGAGCTTAATGGTAAACTAGATGGAATAGCTATGCGAGTACCGGTTCCAGATGGCTCGGTCGTAGATTTTAATGTACGTTTACAACATGAAGTCACAGTTGAAACAATTAATGATGCTGTACGATCGGCTGCAGATGATGGTCCCATTTCAAAAGTATTACAATATTCTAATTTACCAGTTGTATCAACAGACATTATTGGGAATAAGTATTCTTCCATTTTTGATGCACCATTTACAAGGGTAATTAAGGGAAATTTTGTGAAAACACTGAATTGGTATGATAATGAATGGGGATATGCCAGCAGAGTAGTGGATCTTATAGGATTGCTAGGAAAATTGATCTAATTCAAGCAAACAGTAATATAGCTTACAGGCATTTTTTAGCATTGTAGGTATATGTTTTTAACAAATAAATTTATTGTCTGCTCATTCTATGGTTTTGTATCAGACTATATTTATTAAGGCTAGAATTCTCCTATATCATTATTAACAATTACAGTCAATTCTGTGGTATACTTTTTTCATCAATCTTTTAAAATGACTTGTTCAAATACTTATAATACTGGAATAATAATTATATAACTAAAATGTTAGTAAAGGATAAATTATTTACTTTTGCAGAGCAATGCGGTATATCGGATCAAATGCAATCTAGATCAGTATTGATATTTGAATTACTGGAAACAGTTTTTAATGGGTTAGATAACTCTAAAGAACTTGAATTTAAGACTATATTAGATTCTCTTTTATCTATAGGAGATCATACTTCTTTAAATAATTCCATATTATCAACTCTGGAAACATGGTCAAGTAGAGATCTATATCAAGTATTAAAATTTATGGGAACATATTTTCACTTACTTAACCAAGCAGAGCTGAGTGAAATTATATCAATAAATAGAAATCGATCAAATAATGCTACATTCGATATTCCCAAAGCTGATTCTATTTTTGCTAGCATTAAAATGTTAAAACAGAAAAACATAAACTTTGATGAAGCAATATCAATTCTTAAAAGTATTAAGGTACACCCTACATTTACAGCCCATCCTACGGAATCTAGAAGGCAATCCTCCATAGATAAACAAAAATATATTATTAAAAAGATTAATCAAATTTTATTTGATCCAATTGGCGAAAAAGAAAAAGAAAACCTTATGAATGAGGTAAAGCGACTATGTGCATTGCTTATGATGACAGATGATATCCGTTCGCACAGAATATCCATAAGAGATGAAATAAATAATACAATAAATAATACCTTAGATGCGCTTTGGAGTGCGGTACCCAGACTTTCACATGATATTGCATCAGCATTTGAAATCTATTATAACGAAAAAATCACTATTTCTAATTTCATTAGATTCCATAATTGGGTAGGAGGGGATAGAGATGGGAATCCTGAAGTAACTCATGAGATTACTGAATATGCAATCCAAACACAAAAAATACATATAACGGGGAAATATATCGATGCGTTGAATGTGCTATACGATGAACTAAGCATAACAGTAAAAGACCAAAGAAAGCTTATAGAGCTACAGAATTCTATTGAAGCTGATATAATCAAATTGGGTATAGATAAAAAAATTCAAGAACAACTCCAACTAGAACCATTCCGATTAAAGATTTTGTGCCTGAAACAAAAATTAGAGCGTCATAAAGAAAAATTAACCATCCATTACAAAAACCCAGATTATATATCTAAAGAATTCATATCTGAACTGAAGATTATCCAATCATCTCTCAAATTATTATCAACTAAAAATAAAATTGATACTGGACCTATCAGCGATTTAATAATTCAAGCAGAAATATTTGGTTTTAACATGATGAGCTTGGATATACGTGAACATTCAGATGTACACGAAGAAGTGATTCATGAAATATTTAAAAAAATAAATTCTAAAGTGAATTATAAAGCTTTGGATGAATCCAATAAAAATGAAGTTTTGGTTGAAAGTATCAAATTCCAACAGGAGTTAAACCAAACATTTATAGATAACTTATCTGAAAAGTCTCAAGAGACTCTCCATACTTTTCTAGTTATCAAAAATGAGTTATTGATTGACCCAGATTCAATATCATCATATATCGTAAGTATGACTCATGCCAAAAGTGATATTCTTGAAGTTCTCTTTTTAGCCAAACTTACAGGGGTTCTGGATTATCAAGATGGTAAAATGAACAGTGGACTCCATATTGTGCCCCTTTATGAAACTATTAATGATCTTGAATCAGCACCTAAGCAATTTGCTGAGTTACTAGATGATGATATTTATAAAAACTATATACATAGTCAGAGTTTATTTCAAGAGATTATGCTCGGTTATTCAGATAGTAACAAGGATGGAGGTATGGGTACTGCCCAATATTCTCTGTACAAATGTCAAGAAAGACTGGCTAAAATTTGTAAAGAAAATTGTATTGATTATAGATTATTCCATGGACGTGGCGGATCAATAAGTAGAGGTGGAGGAAAATCAAATAAAGCAATAATTAGTTTACCACCTAATTGCCATAATGGGAAAATAAGGATGACAGAACAAGGTGAAGTGATTTCTTATCGGTATGGATCTTCTCGAATTGCAAAAAGGCATCTAGAACAAATTATCCATGCCCAAATTATTGGATTGGTTGGAATTATAAATGATGAAATAGAATTTGAAAATCCGATCAACTTAGACATTTCAATTAGAGCCTATGATTCCTATAAGAAAAAAATAATCAATCAACAGTGTTGGAATTATTTCGTAAATGCAACCCCCATTAATCATATTAGTAATTTACCAATTGCTTCAAGACCTGCAGCAAGGAAAACTTTTGCAGATGAATCAGCAGGGTTTTATGATTTAAGGGCAATCCCCTGGGTATTTTCTTGGACACAGTTAAGATATAATCTTACCGGTTGGTTTGGTTTAGGAACAGCATTATCCCATTTGATTGAAAAATCGTCAAAATTAAATGAATTAAAAACGTTATATAAAAAATCAAAATTTTTAAAACAACTTATGGATAATATGTCTTTTGAAATGGCTCGTTCCAGATTACACATATCAGAATTATATTCGAAGACTAAAAGTGAAAAAGCATTCCATGCTATTTTAATGAGTGAATATAAACTTTGTTTGAATGCCTATAAGGATATAAGCGACTATGAAAATTTACTAGATAGAAATCCTGTTATTTCAAATTCTATTCTATTCCGAAATCCGTTTACTGATCTATTAAACATCATTCAAGTTATCCTGTTAAGACGTCAGAGGGAAAACAAAGATCTTATAGATCATGATTTGGACAAATCAATTTTTATGTCAATCAATGCAATTGCAGCAGCAATGCAAACCACAGGTTAATTCATTAAAATTATATATTGTCATTAGAGATAATTATAAAACATAAAAAAAGTCTGTATAGAGTTGATATATACATCCCTTGCTGTAAATCTTTTAGGGAAGTCTTTGGTTCAATAAATTGCTAATTTATTTTTTGAGATTAATCTAACTACATGTGGTTTCAATTAATGCAGCACATACTTTATAGGGATCCATATTTGCAGAAGGTC
>PBKF01000039.1 GCA_002722105.1 Fidelibacterota bacterium | reverse complement strand
AGAGCCTGCTAACCGGTATCCGGTTGAGAAATCAATAATTCTTTTGTATCGACACCTAATTTCTTGGAATATTCGGGATCAACCGCGTGTTCCGCATCGATAAAAGCAGCAAAGCCTCCCGACCTTTGTGCTTCCGCCACAATATGAAGGGCCAAAGTTGTTTTTCCTGATGATTCAGGTCCATATATTTCAATAATCCTACCTTTGGGAACACCTCCCACCCCTAAAGCAACATCTAAAGATAAACATCCTGTTGAGATCACATTTTCCATATTTGGTGAGTGATCATCTCCAAGCCGCATAATAGAGCCTTTCCCAAACTGACGGTCAATCTGTGTGATAGCTAATTCTAATGCTTTAGACTTTTTCGTTTCGGCAGACATAATAACTCCTTATAAGTTTTCCCCAAGAGGAAAAGTTTTTAATATGGTATAAACAGATTCGCTTTGCAGCATTTCGCTACTGAAAAATTGCACACGATCTACGGGTAAATCAATTGGATCATAGGATGATTTTAAAAATGGATCAATTTTAGGAGTATGCTTTTGTGGATACTTGATTCTTGCAACAGTTATGTGAGGTGAAAATTCCCGATCGGCTTTTGGAAAGCCTATTGGTTCCAAGGTGGATTCAATTTTTTCAACAAGATTAAAAAGTAGATCTAATTTACCATGAACCCCAAGCCAGAGCACTCTAGGCCTTGCGGGGATAGGAAAACACCCTGTATCTTTGATCTTCAAATCAAACGGATTTAAATCTAATGTAATTTTCTCAACATGTTTAATTATATTATTTAAAGATGATTCAGGTGTATGCCCTATAAATTTTAGTGTCAAGTGAAGTTGGGTATTTTTTACCCAATGAATAACACCATTTGATGAATCTAAAGTGGAATAAAGCATATTTTTTTTTGATTTTACATCAACTGGAACAGGAATAGCCAGAAATGTTCGTATTAGTTTATCTTTCATATTTAAAATAAATACAATACCATAATGCAAATAGCAATGATTAAGTATATAATTCGGCTATCTAGTTTAAAAGTCATTATCATGTATTGAAAAGTTATTTATCTTATTTTCAAAAGAAACAGCCTGAGCAAGTTAAGTGCTGCTTGGCTAGTGCGTAGTTTATTCCTTTTTCTATCATTTCCATATCTTATTTCTTTGACCTTGACACCACTTTCATGAGCTAAACCAATGTAAACGAGCCCAACTGGCTTATCTTCAGTTCCACCGGTTGGGCCTGCAATTCCAGTAACGGAGATTCCGATATTTGTGCTAAATTTTTTCATAACATTCTCTGCCATAGATTCTGCAGTTTGTGTGCTAACTGAGCCATATCTCTCCAATAAAGCTTTATCAACATCTAATAAATCTGTTTTTGATTGATTACTGTACACCACCAAACTTCCTCTGAATATATCTGAGCTGCCTGATACATCTGTTAAACGATGACCAATCAGACCGCCAGTACATGATTCAGCAATAGCAATTGTTTTATTTTTTTCTTTAGCTAAACTAACAATGACACTCTCAATACTATCACCATTTTCACTGTAGACTTCAACACCTAGAATATTTTTTATCTCATCTCCTAATCTTTTAACAGATTCTCTATTTTTATGTGCAATGCGGATATTCACACCAGTAAGAGCAGGGTAATACCCAATATCACATCCATGGTCTTTTTCCGTTACAGATGCAATTTTTTCAATTAATGCAGATTCCGATATACCAGTAGTCATAAGATTATATAATTTTCTTGCCCTGAGTCCCTTCGATTGAATATAAGGGATCACTGTTTCTTGCATCATAGATTTCATTTCATCAGGAACACCCGGAAGTGAAATGATATTTACACCACTGATCTTAAATTTATACCCTCTGGCTGAGCCGATAGGATTTTGGATAACATCACCTTCTATCGGTATCAATGCCTGGCTTCGATTTGATTCCGGAATTTCGATGCCAGAACGTTGAAATTTTTCTGTTAAATATTGCCAATAATTCTCATCAAATTTTGATTTTGTTCCCACAAAATCAAATAGAGTTTGTCTTGTAATATCATCGGTTGTTGGTCCTAAACCACCGGTACAAAGAACAAAATCTGGATTTATTCGGATATTATGAGATAATGTGTTGGTAATTGATTCCTTTTGATCTGGTATGGTTATTTGCTCTAAAACACTACATCCTAATGCAGTTAACTTTTTTCCCATCCATGTGGCATTGGTGTTGATTGTTTCACCTGAAAGAAGTTCATTCCCAATTGAAACGATGCAAATTTTCAACCTAAATATCCTAATAAGCTTTGAGTTACAAATAAAGCTAGTAAACCGGCAACTACATCATCCAACATTATACCAGGAGCAGAATGTACATCATCCATCATTTGTACCGGGCCAGGCTTAAGAATATCAAATAGTCGAAAAAAGAAAAAAGCAATAAATCCCCAGATAATATCTAATGGTAATAAATAGAGGGCTATCCACATACCAACCCATTCATCCACTACTATAGCCTTAGGATCTGTATTTTTCCAAACTTCAACTAAAATTTCCGATACTACGATACCAATAAAAAAAATGATAATAGTAATTAAAAGAAAAAACGGGTCTTCAATGATTGGCTTTAGAAAATACCATGCACCTAATGCTGCTAAACTTCCCCATGTCCCAGGTGCTATTGGAATACGACCTATATATGCAACAGTCCCAATAAATTCAGCGACTTTAAAGCGGTAATTCATTCTCTTTCTAAGAAATTCTGAATTGTATGTCGATTAGTATAAAGATATGTAATGCCCGTAAAAACCGTAAAAACCGTTACAATCAATGTTAGATTATAGATTATGTGGTATTCCCTCACAATCTCTAACATTGGTATAGCCCAGGCAACACTTAAACCTTTAATTCCGAGAATCGATAATATAAAGGAAATTATACCCATCTGAGCTGCAGTTTTTGCCTTTGCAATAGTAGAAGTAACCATCGATAAACCTTTTTTCTCCATAGCCATACGCAATCCTGTTACAAACAAATCTCTGAAAATGATAAGTCCGACCATCCAAAACTCAATTATATTTAGCATAGCGAATGAAATAAATGCTGATGAAATAAGAATCTTATCTGCAAGAGGATCCAAGAATTTCCCTTCAGGTGTTACCATATCATACTTCCGAGCATAATAACCATCATATGCATCTGTTATACTTGCGATAATGAATATTATTAGTGCAGTAGGGTGTCCCCAAGGATGTTCCCAAAAGAGGCATAGTATGAAAACTGGTGTTAGTAATATTCTGAAGAGTGTAAGAATATTTGGCAGTGTTAAATTGATGTTCTTCCCTCCATGGCTCGAATCAGTGTAGCTTCATCTATATATTCTAAATCACCTCCAACAGGAATACCACGAGCTAATCTGGTAACTTTCACATTTTCATCAGATAATATCTTTGCTAAATACAAGGCAGTTGTTTCACCTTCTACACTTGGATTTGTAGCGATCACGATTTCCATTCCTGGTTCAATACGCTCCAATAACTTATTTAAATTTAGCTCATCTGGTCCGATACCATCTAAAGGTGAAAGAGCTCCGCCTAAGACATGGTATTTTCCTCGAAAACTGTTTGTCTTTTCAAAGGCATATATATCAGGTGCATCCTCTACGATACAAAGGATACTATTATCTCTTCGAATATCAGAACAAATTTTACAAGGGTTCTCTTCTGTGATACCATCACAAATAGTACAGGATCGAACTTTGATTTTGATTTCTTTTAATGCATCCGCTAAACGATAGGCTTTTTTACTTTCAGATTTAAGCAGATGAAATGCTAATCGCTGTGCAGTTTTTTTACCTATTCCTGGAAGTTGAGAAAATTCTTCAATTAAGCGGTTTGCACTATCTGGAAAGGCTTGCAATTACATTCCCGGTATTTTCAATCCACCTAACATACCACCGGCAACAGAATTCATTTTTTCCTGTGAATCTGTTTGGGCTTTAGATAGAGCTTTATTCAGTGCGGAAATGATTAGATCTTCCAACATTTCTTTATCTTCATCCATTGCCTCCGGATCGATAGTAAGTTCCAGTACTTCCTGTTTCCCATTTACCTTCACAGATACCAATCCACCACCAGATTCCGATTCAATAATCATATCTGATAGTTGACTTTGTACTTCTTCAATTTGTTTCTGCATTTCCTGTGCCTGTTGCAGCATTTTTGACATGTTTCCTTTAAACATTGTATCTCCTATCGTAAAATTTCGCCATCGAATACTTCGACAACTTTATTAAATAATTTTTTTTCATCGGGATTGTGTTCAGCTTTTTCAGGTTTCTTATTTTGTGATACTGCAGCTTCTTCCCCCTTTTCAATCTTCAACTTAAGGTCTTTACCAGTTTCAGCTTTAATAATTTTCTCAATTACTTGGACACCGCGCTCCACCAATTTGACATTGAATCCGCTTTTTCCAAAAGATTTAATTGTCAATATATTTCCAATGATATCTGTCGGTTTACATTCTTCAATAATTGCTCCAATAGATGGACGTTCAATATGGATTTTCTCTACGATACTAGGCCACTTTTCTTCCATTTCTTTTAGTTTAATAATTTCATCCTTTAATTGTTCATCTGATTTTGTTGCTTTTTCATCTGTTTTCTCTTTTTTAACTGATTCTTCAGGTTCTTGGATTACTCTTTCTTCTTTTATTATAGATTTTACTGATGGTTTTGTCAGAACAGATTTTTTTTGTTCAACTAATGTTTTTCTATTATTTTGTGATTTTTTATTATTTGCTACATTTAGTAAATCCCCAGATAATATTTGGTCGATTTGAACGGATTGATCCATTTCGAGTAATTTTAATGCAGTCATTTCTAGGAGTAAATAGGGGTCTTCAGCTCTCCGAATTATTATAGATGCATCAATTAATATTTGATTGACTCTTAGTAAATCCCGGCGATCCCAAACTTCACTCTCACTAAAATATTTTTCTTTATTCTCTTCATTCATTTCCAGTAGTGATTTTCCAGATTGTACACCGGCATATAAGATATTTCTTATATGTTCAACTATTCCTGTAATGACTTCCACAGCAGGTACGCCAAATCCGGAAAATTTAGATAATAGCTGCACCATTCCTTCGGCATCTTTTTCACAGACACTCCTAGTAAATTCAAAATACAAATCATCAGTAATTAGTCCAAGTGCCTTAACAACTCCATCATAATAAATCTTATCTCCACAATAAGAAATAGCTTGATCTAATAGACTTAATGCATCTCGCATACTCCCATCAGCTTTTCGTGCAATAACGCTAATAGATTCCGAATCATATTCAAATCCTTCTTCATTTAAAATGAGTTGTAGCCTATCGAAAATTACCTGAAGAGATATCCGGTTAAAATCAAATCTTTGGCATCTGGATATGACAGTAGCAGGCACTTTGTGAATATCTGTAGTTGCAAAAACAAATTTTACATGAGATGGCGGTTCTTCCAGAGTTCGCAAAAGCGCATTAAATGCTTCCTTAGTAAGCATGTGAACTTCATCAATGATGACTACCTTATACGAAGCAGAAATTGGAGCGAATTTTATTTGTTCGCGTAATTGACGGATATCATCAATCCCTCGATTTGATGCACCATCAATTTCTAATACATCCAGAGATCGGCCATCAGCGATTTCTTTGGAGCCAGTAGAATTAGGATTAAACTTGGTTGACGGTTTTCCATCTGCATTCAAAGCCATTGCAAGAATACGTGCAGTAGTAGTCTTACCAACACCTCGAGGACCAGTAAAAATATAGCCTTGGGCAATACGATCCTGTTCAAACGCATTAATTAAGGTTTGAGTTATGTGATCCTGCCCCACAACATCCTTAAAGGATTGGGGGCGCCATTTAAGTGATAATACTTTGTATGCCATAAGACTATTCGGCCGTGCACCGTCGTTTGACTATTCTGTCTCCTATTCAATATCAATCAGCCAACTCCATTTCGGAATACTGTCGGCACATAAATCTCCTAAATTACCGCTGCTCCCTTCCGGGCCTGACGGAGTTCATCAGTGATTCATTGCAACAGATCGAAACTTCAACATCACTTAATTCATTCAAATAAGTCAGCAACAGCCTTACGGCGGCATCAATCCTGCTATAGCGGATTGCAGGTTACAGGGCACCGCTAATTCCCCATTTAGCACGGCCAGAAGTTAATTTTTCAAAACATTGTTATATCTAAATTTACGTTGAAAGATTAATACTCAAATCATCAATCAGTAAATGATTACAATTTTAATTTCCGCAATTTCAAACCAATCCCAAAAATTCGATTGATCCAATTTTAAAACACCATCTTTAAAATTGAAACGCAACCTTTTCCTGTAAAGTGATTCTGTGAACCATTCAGAGTTGTCTCGCTTATAATAAATCGCAACATATGGTGGACTATCTTCTCTCAAGTCAGGAATTAATAACGTACATATTGCTTCATTAAATTCCCCTTCAGAAGTAATAAAATCTAATTTGGTAAAACTATATACCTTTTTTTTTAAAGGCGAAAATTCCTGTAAGCTTTTTAAATGTTCCTGTCCTTTAATATGGTATGCGGCCAGAAAAATATAAATCGTGATAAAAAAAAGGGGGCGATTTCTCACCCCCAAATTTGCGTTTACTTTTTCTTTCGCCCAAAGAATCCTTTTTTCTTCTTTGGCTTTTCATCTTCCTCTTTCGACTCATCTTTTCCACCATCCTCTGATATGCCTTCAATCCTTTTTTCATATTCACTCATTTCTGCAGATGAGGCTGGTTCTGACTCATCACCTCTATCATCTCCACCATCGTCCGAAGCAGCATCAGGATTATCCCAAATTTCTTTCAATTTTGCATGGCGTTTTTCTGAATTTTCTTTCAGACTTGTTAACATTTCATTTACTTCTTCATGAAAATCAGCTATAGTTTGCTCCAATCGATGGATCAATTCTTCCTGGAGCGGTCCCCCGAAACCTTCTCCCACTTGTTCCATTAGACCACCAAATTGGTCCATTAAATATTGTTTTTGTGGATCTACTTCCGGAGTAGTTTGGTCTCCAGTTGCATCAGGTTGTTGTGCCATTATTCCTCCATGGATTATTTAAAATTTGTTCTCTCATATTCAGCTTCTGACAAAATAATTGTCTCTGAAGGTGTCAACAATGTACTCACAGCATCAAACAATTCGCTACTAAAAATCAAACCCATTACAATTCCAAATAATTGGGTATAATGATTCAAATCATTACGTGGTAAACCGTATTCATTATAAATAGTTGACCGTTGTGAATTATATAGTTGAGCCAATGCAAATCCGGTGGTACCAGTCAATCCATATAAGTATGGTCTTAAATACTCGTAATCTTTAATATCAGAACGATAGGACAACTGATCCAGATCACTTAAATGAACTTTCTCAATTGTAGTCGGTGTCTGAATATGCAGAATATTCTCATTTACAAGAAATAAAGATCCCTTCAATACTTTTTGACCCGAATGCTTTAGGATTACAAATTGTGGCTTTGGAATTTCATTTACAATTTTTTCAACTCTTAAGAAATCGAGTCCTTCGTACATGGCAATTTTTGCTTCTTCTGTGAATTCAGGCTGAGAATCAACATGTGCTTTCAATTTATCAAAACCTTCCTGGCTGATAAATCTTTTTACCGTTTTCTGTTCGGCTCTTATTTCCTTAACTATCACCACACGGTAATTTTCTTCGTTGATACGAAGAATTTGAGCATTTACAAATCCTTTTTCTTTCGGGAAGACTCTGTAAAAACGATTTTCATGTTCATCTATTTCCGTACCTACCTTACCACTCAAAATCATAACCTCGGTCTCTGGTATGCCTGAAATTGCTCTTGGGATGATACAAAATATGAACAATAGAATTAATGTGTTTGATTTAAACATTGAACGAACCGTCAAAAATTAAATGATGTCTCGACAGTGGTCTGCTTTACAGGTTCCAATTTACCAGTACCATCATCACGATAAAATTGACGAAAATCCCAAATTAAACTAACACCCTTACTCATCTCATATCCGACCCTGTACCCCATGATGGTATTTTCACTCGGGTTTTCAAAATCAAATGGGTTGGCGTCATTATTCCTTTGATAGTAAGCCATTGCGGAGCTGACCTTGGGAATATTATCAGCGTTTAAATTTACAAATGCATTAAAACTTTGTATCGTATCTGAATCAGCAACCATATTTGCAAAAGACGCAGTAAATGAAGCCAGATCAAATAAGTTCAATGATGTAGAACCAAAGATACCGGAGGATTTAAAATCATTACTATTTTCATCAAAAGTAAACATATCTTTTGTCAAAATTAAAGTTGAATCACCAATTGTATTTGTAACAACTCGAGTTAAGTCATATGATTGATCAAAGAAATTTGGTACGAAAGAACCATTTACTATCCTGTATTCAAACGAAATATTCAGAATATTAAAAAGGCTCAATTTTAGACCTGGAATAGTAATACCTGTCCCGCTACGATCTATCCGATTAAATGTAGAATCCTTGGTTACTGCTTCGGGAAAACTCAAGCTATTAAATTCAGAATATAAATCCATGCTCAGTGTTTTACTCTTTAATATTGGATACCCAATATCAAACGAAAAACCTGTGGAGACTGCCTTATTATCTTCTAAACTAAATGGAGTAGCTTTTAGAATAATTGATGTATCAGGATAATCTCCAAAATCATATAGATTATCACCATCTGAATCAATATCCCATCTAGAAGAGTCCAACCCAATATGTGGATCCGGAATACCATCCCCATCCGTATCATTCCATAAATTAGTACTATCTGGAAAATCATCGAATATATCTGGATAGGTATCATCATCAGCATCATTTAATCCTGAAAACATATTTGCGTCTGTCACAAAATTCACACCAATGGTTAATGGAAAACCTTCTGATACAATATAGGAGGCTCTAACACCAGTTAATGTACCACCTCGCGAAAAGTCCTTCATATTAGCAAAGAAAAGTTCACCACCAACAGGACCAATATTAAAACCAGTATTTAATCCAATCCGCCTAACAGATGGAAATTCCATCATATTAGAATAATTATTTAATAACCCTCCATAACCCAAAGTCATACCTTCAATACTACCATATTTGGCCCATAATGGATCAGATTTCTGCCCATATTTTATAAAAAGGATTTTATCTAGTATTCTTGAAGGATCATTGGCGACATCCCAATCTTCCGTGCGAATATTCCCTTCAAAATCCATATATAAAACCAAATCCAAACCAATACCAAATTTTCCTATATTAATCTCAGGACGTAGCGAAAGCTGGTTATATAAAACACCATCCAACGTGACTGAACCAACGCCCATTCCCATAGAGAAAGGTTTCGCTGGTGAAGAAGCACCGCTTTCTTCGGGAACATCAGGTGTTTCTTCAATACTTTCAGTTTCAGGTGTTTCCCGTTCATCCGCTTCTTTCGAAGTCTCTGATTGCTGTGGCGTTTCTTTTACTTCTGGTTGATCTGGCACTTCAGTTGATTCAGGAACCTTTTGTTGCTCCGGCTGTTTGGTTTCAATTTCTTGTGGTTCAGGCTCTTCATATGGTTCTACTTCTGGATCTGTAGGATATTCACTGAGTGATGCGGGTGCTTGAATCAAATTTCCGGTCGCATTACTGATTGCCTTCTCTCCTGGGCCGACAGAAACTGTTTGCCCACTAATCATATTCAATACTTCAAATAGACCCTCCTTGCCAACAAATTGATCCACTCCAGCCTGACTTACTATAGCTGCAAATTGTGTTCCTTTTACACTTGCCACTGATACAGGGGTTTGGATTCGAAAAGACTTTGTCCTTCCTTCCGTTTTTACATCATTCAATAATGTTCCATGTGCTAGATCAACCGTTCTAGTGTTTCGTGTATCCATAAATCCAAATTTGGTATTCTCACGTAATTTCAGGATAGTTCTATCATCAAGGTACATGATTGCACCGAAACCTTCTTCTCCAACTTTTATTTTATCTCCATTAAGAATTGGTGAACCTAATTTCGCTTTTTCCGAAAAGGAATTTTTACCGAATCTTTGCAAGGTAACGTCACCTTCCACTTTAATAACACGGGCAATTACATCGGCCCGTAGTTCCAATAAAAGGAAAAATAATATAAAAAATAATGAAAATGCTTTTGACATATTGATGGACTCAAGTTTTATTCAATAAAAATTACTTTTTTAAGGCATTGTAGACCAATGATTCAATCGACGAAAATTTAATTCCTGTTTGCTCAGATAATCCCAGTTCACATGTTCTGCTTGATGATACACCTTTTGAAACCGATGCATTTGAGATACTTTTACTAATGGCATTTTTTGGAAGATCCGGCACTCGAAAAATTCTATCACCGCCAGTTCCACAGCAAAAATGTTCGGTGGGAGTTTCAATAGATGAAGAACATTTTTTGACTAAATCAAATAATGCATTTTCAGAATCCATTTTCTGAGAAGAACATACAGAATGGACAAAAACAGGTTCTTCAGATTTTTCTATTATTAGCTTATCACTGATATCCTTTAGAAATTGTATTGAATCAAGAATTGTAAGATGTGAGTGAAGATCATTTAAAAATTGTGTGCAGGGTGACATATCAAATATGATAGGAATTTTACCATCATTTGATAAAAGTCTCAATTCTTCTCGTAATTTGTTTGCCATCTCTTTGCCAACATTCTTATAGCCTCTGGATTCAAAGGCCATACCACAACAATGATTATTAAATGATTCCAGGATTTGAATATTGACACCAACTTTTTGTGTAATTTGCAATAAATAGTCACTTGAACTCATACCCGAATCATCAGATGCAATAACACGTCCGACACAGGTAGGAAATAAAATATAGTCTGGATTGGAATTAATTTGACTTTTCTTATTTTTACCAGAGTTTAAAATATCATTTTTAGCAGGAATAACACCTACTTTTGGCCAAATTGGAAATAAAGTACTTACGTTATGATTTAACCATTTTGTAACCATATTCAGATAATACGGATTAAATATTAGAATTTTTAAGTTTAAAATTCTAATTCCAAAATGAAAAAAACGAACGGCTAACCAAAAATTTGAAGCAAAAAATTTCACCCAGTAACTTTCTTTATTACTATTTTCACGAATATCCTTCACCATTTTACCTGTATTTATGTTTACGGGACAGTCTATTTCACATAAACCATCCGTAACACATGTATCAGAAACATAGTAATTAAATTTTTTCAAATCATTTTTTTGAATTGGATTTATATTATTTTCTCGCATTATTGCAATACGTTGTCTAGGTGTAAAAGTAAAACCTCGACTTGGACAAATTCGTTCACAAAAGCCACATTCAATACATTTATCCACTTCATCATGAACCTGGGGCATTGGTTTAAGATCTTTCATATGAATTTTTTCATCCCGATTTAATAACACATCCGGATTCAAAATATGGTTCGGATCAACAAGATTTTTTACGCGCCACATAATTTCGTATAATGGGCCTCCCCACTCAGCTTCAACAAAACCTGCCATATTTCGACCAGTGCCATGCTCTGCTTTTAAAGACCCATTGAATTTTCCAAGTGTCATTTCAGCAAGATCATCCATTAATCCTTCGTAATTTTTCACACCAGTCGCATCATCAAGGTCTACAGAAGCAATAAAATGGAGATTCCCATCTTTTGCGTGACCAAATATCACCCCATCCATAAAATTTCGTTTTTTAAAAATTGATTTCAAATCACGAATTGCTTCCGCTAGATTTTCTGGATCTACTGCAATATCTTCTGTAATAATACTGGTGCCAGATTGTCTCAATGACCCAACTGTAGGATACAAACCTTTACGAATTTTCCAAATCGTTTCTCTTCCTTTTTGATCTGTAACAAGTTTCATCGATACCACAGATGAATCTTTTTCTGTATATAACTTTGATTCTTGAATCAAACGTTCAATCTCATCTAAAGAATTATCCTGAAATTCAACTAAGAGCCCAGTCAAATCATCTGGTATTTGGTTTGGATCGTAAGGTGGATTTTTAAAATGCTTCGCAGTACGAAGTGATTGATCATCCAGTAACTCAATGGCTACTGATCCTAAATCCCTGAAAAATGGGACAGACTCACCACCTCGTTCAGGTGAGTTAAAAAGAATTAATCCTGTACCTTTTTGTGGCGGATCAGGAATTGTATTTAGTATAACAGATGAAATAAATGCCAATGTTCCTTCAGCGCCAACTAATAAATGTGAAAAAATATCTAAGGGGTCGGTATAATCCAAAAATGAATTAAGAGAATATCCTATTGTGTTTTTTATTCGATACTTATTACGGATTTTTTCCACCCATTTTGGTTTGGATTCAATCTCTTTTTTGATCTCAATTAATCCTTCTGCAAGATCTGGCTCTAAATATCTAAATTGTTCTCTAGCTGTATTCTGACTTGTATCATAATGGTTCCCATTAACAAGAATAAAAGTAATATCCTTAAGCGTATGGTAAGAATTGTACTCTGTCCCACAAGCCATTCCGGATGAATTATTTGATACAATTCCTCCAATTCGTGCCGTATTGATTGAAGCCGGATCCGGTCCTATTTTTCTATGATATGGGCTTAACATCTGATTAGCAACAGCTCCATTGACACCTGGCTGGCACCAAATAGAGTTTCCGTTATCAACTATTTTGAATTTCTGCCAATCGTAAAGTACTTCAGCTATGATGCCAGTGGTAATGGATTGTCCAGATAATGAAGACCCGGCAGTGCGAAAAGTAACAGGTGTATTTGTTTCATTTCCAAATTTTAGAAGGCTTTTGACATCTGTTTCATTTTTGGGTTTGGTAACGGCTTTCGGAATGAGACGATACATACTTGCATCCCGGGCATAAGCCAACCGAGTAACTAAATCATCATGAATAATTGATTGCGGTAGATAGCTTGCGAGAGATTTCATTCAAACGGACGTAGGTTTTCACGGATCTTATCAGGGACAGGAACAGTTTTATTCAATTTATAATTAAAGGCAATCAATTTGAATAATGCATTACATACAGTTTTATCACCCTGAAAAACTGCTGCAAGAAAATCAAAACTTTTTGTTCCAACTCGGCAAATTCTATGACCAATATCTAATCTTGAAGGATGCGTAACTTGAGCTAAATAATGAACACTCATAGAACCCAATATTGTACTTTTATCCATTTCTTTGCGAATTGCTGAAAATCCAAGCTGGATATATACATCTACTCTGGCAGATTCCATATAGGTTAAATAGGTAGCATGATTCAGATGCCCCAGCGCATCCATATCTCGCCAACGCGTATTAATAGAAGTCCAGAAATCAAAATCTTTTCGCTCTAAATTCTTCATGTCCATGACTAAACTTAAAAAGACATGATCTTAACAAACACAAAAAGATTAACCTTTGGCAGATATTCTGAATATGATTTAGAATACCTTTTTGAATTAAAGGGTGATTCAGATGTCATGAAATATATTACCCTCGTTAGACCAATGACGATGGAAGAAGTGAAAAATAAGTTAATCCCAAGAATAATGAAGTCCTATACACATGGTCCTGATTTTGGGATTTTTCCCGCATTTTTAATTAATGATAATTAATATATCGGTTCGTTTCAATTTGAACCAGACTATGAAATCAAAAATGCCATTGAAATTGGATGGTGCTTAAAAAAAGAGTTTTGGGGTTTGGGATATGGAACAGAAGGTGCAATTCATCTGATAAAAAAGAGAAAACTCCTAAAACGAAAAATTGTAGCACGGGCTATGAGAAAAAACCTAGCTTTCATCCGTTTCATGGAAAAGGCAGGACTTAAATTTTTTAAGGAGTTTTGGGCAGAAAAGAAACCACATTCTGGTTTACCTGATCTACTATATGAATTAAATCCGTAACAATTATGTGTCTCTATGCTTAAAAAACTACCTATTACAAAGCATGACCTGTCTATAATAATTGTTGTAGATTTGGAACAATGAAACGAGTTTTTTACATCAATTCAATGATGGCTGCTCTAGTAATTGCCCAGCCAAAAGAAACAATTGAATTTCAGCTGAATACTATATCAGGTATTGTATTAAATAAAAAAGATCAGACCCCAATTCCAGATTTAAAAGTTGAAATTTTAAGTGGTAATAATCTATTGAAAGATTCTACCTTCACAGATGATGATGGAAATTTTATGATTGAAGAAGTAGGATATGTATGGAAACCAAAAATACGTTTTTTTTCTCGTGATTTTGAAAGCATAACCCACAAATTAAATCCGAAACAATTAGACAAAAATAATAATATCACCATACGCCAACTTGTATCTCCTATACCCAATAATAAAAAAATTCCTTCCTTGACTCAAAATGCCATTGAATCAAGAGCAGAAACATTTTTTATTCGTGGCAATGTCTTTTATTATTTATCTATTGTGAACAATCGTTATTTTGCAGAAAGAATAATCATTCGTTCAAAACAGGCTCATGATAAAGGGGATGGTTTTATTGATATTGTAGTAAATGGTATAACATACGATCCTGCACGGTGCTATGTCCCACAAATTGGTAAATATGAAAATTTGGCCCATATTATTGATGATTATTTCCCATCACCTATTTTTGCACGTTCTGGTCTTCCCCTCCATTTACCAAAAGATCTATTGGAACCATCTACAATCTATGGGGCAGTTAAGGATGCAATTACTGGAAAAGCTGTCCCTGGTGTTGAAGTAAGACTTGCAGGTTCTTCAAAGAGAAGAATAACTGATCAGAAAGGTAAATTTGCGTTTCAGGTTAAGGAAGCCGGGACATATAGAATTATGGTCAACCCACCTCTTGGATATACCAAGAATGAATCCGGTATTTCACAGATTATGGTAAAATCCAGCCGTGGAGGCTGGTATTTATCAAACCATTTTGTAAGCCGTTGAAATTATTTTATCAATTTTTATTATTTTATTCTTCTTTACTTTTTTCTCAACAAGACATGAATCAAAACGAAATTACAACTTTAGGAGGTGGATGCTTCTGGTGCGTAGAAGCGGTTTATCAACGCATTAACGGTGTAAGCGATGTAAAGCCGGGTTATGCTGGAGGGCATACCAAAAACCCTACCTATAATGAAATATGCACCGGTAAAACTGGACATGCTGAGGTTGCACAAATTGAATTCAATCCTAGAATAATTTCCTTTACTCAAATCTTAAATATTTTTTGGCAGGCCCATGATCCCACTACACTAAATAGGCAAGGCAATGACGTAGGCACTCAGTACCGTTCTGTAATTTTTTATCATTCAGAAAACCAGAAAAACATCGCCCTTGAATCAAAAAAAGAAGCTGATCGGTCTGATTATTGGCCTGACCCTATTGTTACAGAAATCACTGATATCAATAATTATTATGATGCTGAGGATTATCATAATAATTATTATGACAACAATCCAAACCAACCTTATTGTTTATTTGTTATCAAACCCAAATTAGACAAATTAGAAAAAAATGGAATTATTGATTAATCTGTTCATATTCAGCCATAGCTTTAATTAAGGCGTCTATTCCTTCTTCCGGCATCGCATTATAAATTGAAGCACGAAAGCCTCCAAGAGAACGATGGCCTTTTAGAGTATGTAGTCCACGTTTTACACAAAATTCTATAAAATCTCTATCATTTTTTTCTGTATCTGTAAAAATAAATGGAATATTCATCATAGACCTGTCTTCTTTTACAACTGGAGACATAAATAGCGAGTTACGATCAATTTCATGATAAAGTTTTTCAGCTTTATTTCGATTTATTGATTCGATGGTTTTTAAACCCCCAATGTTTTCCAACCATTTCAATGTTTCATTCACAACAAAGACCGAAAAAACCGGTGGGGTATTGAACATGGAATCCGTTTTAATATGGGTCTCATAATTTAGCATGGTAGGTAATTCGCGATAATTTTTCCCCACTAAATTATCCCGAATAATTACCAATGTAACACCTGCAGGTCCCATATTTTTTTGCGCACCTGCATATATCAGACCAAAATCTGAAACATTCATTGGTTTGGATAAAATATCTGAAGACATATCAGCCGCTAAAAATCCATCAGGGTTTAGTACTTGTGGCAATTCTTTATATTGAGTGCCATATATTGTATTATTACTTGTTATATGCAGATATACTGCATCGCTATTTTGTTCATAAATTTTAGGAATAAAAGAAAANGTTGAATTCTNTGAACTGCCAACCACATTTGCTTTTCCAATCTTATTNCATTCAGCAATAGCCTTTGTTGACCATGAACCNGTTTCTATATAATCTGCTTGACCATTNTCTGGCAATAAATTGANCGGTAACATTGAAAATTGAGTNGATGCNCCGCCCTGCAACCAAAGGACATGGTAATTCTCTGGTATATTCAATAACGAACGTAGANTTTGGNTCGTTTCTTCNAATAATGAAATAATTAATGCAGANCGGTGACTAATTTCTAAAATNCTCATTCCAGANTTTTTATATTCTAATACTGCTTTTCTGGATGCTACTATAACNGGGTCTGGTAAACATGCCGGACCAGCTGAGAAGTTGAATGTTTTCATTGGGCTTGTATTCAGTAATTAAATGATAGATAAAATTACCGGGATTTTTAATGCAATATAAAGAAATTCCTGGTCAAATTATCTTTGGTCTTAAAAAATACCCCGCCAAATTAAAATTAAGCAACTTGACGGGGTTTTATTAAAACGATTTAGATTTTTAAGGTCGTTGAATTCTATAAGGGATGGACCAAACTGATGTATTGTAGCCACCATCATCTACAAATATAGTGGCTAAATCTACTGTTTCAAAAAATGATCTAAACCCACGCTGCTGGAATCCAAATCCAGGACCATGAGCTCTCCAACCACCGGTGTGTATATTGTCATTTATAACTGAATCCAAAAACATACCCTTATCATTTAAATGTCTTCTTCCACGCATTTCAAAACTCCTACCATAATTCTTAAGAACCCATTCACCAACGCCAGTACTATCAGAATTCAATTCAGGTCCACTATTAGTAACAGATACTTCGATTAGATAGGGCATAAAAGCAGTAAAATTTGGTAAGGCTTCACGATCAATAAATAAATCTCCTATCCCATCGGCGTTGAACTGGTAGAGTAATTCCCCTTGTTCCATTGTAGTCGTGAGTTCATAGATAGATATACTACTGATTGCTACTTTATGTCCGGAACCACCAACCAATGGTGTAAGCGCATTCACTTTCCAATCATACCCTTCCGGGCTATTGGGATTATCAACTTGGTTGAAACGAACTTTTCGAATAAAACTTGTTGAGAATTCTTTTGTAAAGCTGATGGAATCAATTTGAGTATGAACAGTCGTATCAAAGGCTTTTACATACAAAATTCCATTTAGACTGTAGGTGACAAGACCTACGGCTGTATCGCCATCTACATCAAAATCAACAGTCCTATTACGATCAGTAATACGTCTTCCAAAACGAATTCTGTATCCTTCTCCATATGCTAATGTGTCACTGAATGTCTTGGCTATCCCACTTATCTCCAAACCAGTTTCAAAATCAAGTTCCACATCACCATTGGTATCAAATCCATCCATTCCCAATACATCATCTGAATCCAAAAGGGCTAATAGCGTAGTTTCTATATTTATTTGATTTTGATCTGTGCACCCACTGAATAAGATCAAAGTTAACATTGAGATTAAAGATATTTTTTTCATAATTCTTTATCCTACTTTATTATGTATTATTCATTAAAATCCACGGCGGCGCTTGCCACTCCATTTTTTCTTTTTACCGTGATTCCTTTTATTTGCCCTTTCCTTTAATTCTCCTCGAATATCACGCATCATTTTTTGCTTAAACACGCCCAGATTAGCTAACTGCCTGGGCGAAAGAATATCATCCATCCCCAATAGGAACTCTGATTCAAACTCTATATGCTTCTTCCTTAATTCTGTTATTTTATTTATGGTGGCTTTCACATCAGATTTGGCTATATCTTGTTCTGCTTTTAATTTTATTCTCATATCTTTTCCAAGCGCTTTTTCCATCTTTTTAAGTTCATCCAGTTCTTCCCTATGTTTTCTGAATCTGGGGAAAAATTTTTCTGCCTGTTCCGGGGTTAAGTCTAATTCTTCCGTAAGACGCCATACCATCATCATTTCCATTCTTTTTTCTCTTTTTCTATGATGTATTTCAAATTCATCAAAATCATTAGGCTGTTTCTGTCCAAAGATCTCCGTTAAGATGAACAATGTTAACATGTATTTCACAATGTAATCTCCTTATTATATTCAATTTCATGAAGTAAATCCATAGTTTCCCAAAGATTATCTTCTTCTAACAAAAAATAAGCTAATTCATCTATATAACTAGAATTATCCATCATGGTAGTATCGGAGATATTCCAAAAATCTAATTCAAAGTAATTTGATTCAATTTCTTCTACGTAAAAGGTGTTCTCAACTATAGGTACACCTAACTGTGTATAGGTAGAAAAGAATAATATAAATACCAAAGCAAAAGCAGTAACAAATGTTTCTTTATTACGCTCGGCCTTTTCAACACGTTCATGAAGTTTATTTAAAAATATGTTTTCATCAACAATCGATTTTCTATTTGAATTTAGACTAATTAATTGTTTTTCAAATTTATTCATAATTGCAACATTTCTTTTAATGTATTTAGTGCGTGATGGTAATTCACTTTAGCTGTATTCTCAGACATCCCAGTAATCTCTGCAATAACCTTGTAAGTTAAATTTTGAGCAATGCGCATTATCACCACTGTCCGTTGTTTTTTTGGCAGTATACCAATTGCATCCCATAACTCTTTACGAATCCATGTATATTCCAATTCTGTATCTTCTGCACCTCGATCCGGAACCTGGTCGATATGGAGAAAATGTTTCCATCTATTTCGTGTAAGCCATGAATTGGCCGTATTAACATTGATTTTATAAAGGTAGGTTGTAAAGGCTGCTTTAAACTGAAAATTTTTAAGATGCCTATGTAATTTAAAAAATACGTCTTGCGCCAAATCTTCTGCAGCCATTTGGTCATGAGTAATATTATAGAAAAAACCCACTGTATTGGATAGATGCCTACGAACAATCTTGTCAAAGGCTGATAGTATCCCTTTTTGATATTCTTTAATGAGTTCATGGTCACTTTGCATATCATTGTACCCCATAAGACGCTGAACGTCGCTAAAGGTTAAAAAACTTTTTTATTTTTAACCATTGTCATTTTTCTTGAAGTAAAAGCATATTATTTTCTTTCCGTTTAATAATTATTACCATTTTCTTTATGAAGAAAATCTTGCAAATACCAACACCTAATCATCAACAAGCATCAGCCATAAACCACCCTCCTGCACCTTTAATGATCCTAGCCGGTGCAGGAACTGGAAAGACATTTACCTTATTACATAGAATTAGACATCTCATTATGTCTGATCAAGTGAAGCCTGAACACGTATTGTTACTAACCTTTACAGAAAAGGCTACTGCTGAAGCAAAAGAGTCAATAAGAAAAATGCTAGGCGAAAATGCAAACGATATTTTCACAGGTACTTTCCACAGCTTTTGTCATTCTATCATGCGTCGTTTTGGGCCAGAAGACAAATTAAATGATGTCTTATGGCAGGAAAGTGATATATTATATTTTTTGATAAATCATTTTGGCGAAATGGATTTTATTCAGTCTAGAGTATTTGCAGATAATCCTATTAGAGCAATCCGGGAATCGTTTATACCTTTTTTCAATAGGGTTAGCGATGAACTTCTTACCCCGGAAGAATTGATTATCAAAATCAAGAAAATTGATAATTCACAAAATTGGTTTTTAAAAAACTTCCCCTTTATTCATGACAAGAATACAGATTTTGAAGATGTCAAATTTCAGCTTCAAGATCTTGTTCAGGCCTATGTATTTTTCCAAAATGCAAAAGCAAATAACAATGTAATAGATTTCGGGGATATGATCCTGGGCTGTTACAATATTCTTAAAAATAATCAATCTGCCTTAAAACAGATCAGAAGAGAATACAGGCACATCTTTATTGATGAATACCAGGACAATAACTATGCTCTGAATAAGATTGTGAATTTCATTATAGAAAATAAACCCAGCATTACAGTTGTAGGAGATGAAGATCAATGTATTTATTCATTCCGCGGAGCAAATTATTATAACATTTCTGATTTCAGAAAACGGTATGAATCTCATCCAAATTATGTAGAAATACCACTGGTTGAAAATCGTCGCTCTACCCAGGAAATTCTTGACCTAGCCAATGCATCCATCAAACTAAATCCAGATCGAACACCTAAAGTCTTAACATGCCTGCCAGAAAATGCAGAAACGGGTCCAAAACCCAGATGGATCCAAGCAAATAAGACAGAGACGTTGGATGCATTACCAACATTGATTCAGTCCTTGGTCAAAGAAGGACAAGCACTCTATGGCGATATTGTTGTATTATGCCGCGGCTGGGGTAATGTAAATGAAGCAGCCAATACAATGGAGAAAGCTGCTATACCGGTGGACATTCATATTGAAAAACTTTTCGATGTTCCTATTGTGAAAGATGTATTGGCCTGGGGTCATTTGATCTGTCAGAATGAGTTTGCGGATATTGCACTCTATCGAATTTTGCGCGAGCGAGTCGGAGAATCCTGGGCAGGCGATTATTTTCGAAAAATGGAGAATAAGTCTATTCAAGAAAAACTTGATGAATTAAACAAGATGAGGAATGATACTAACGAAATAGATATATTGATGAATTCTATTACTGCTCTTCATGAAGCTATGGTTAAAAAACTAAAGGCTGATGAAATGGTCTGGCAAATACTTACAATAATAAAAGATTCGTTTTTAATTAAATCGATTCGCAACGATTACCGCTATAATCATCGACTGAATCTTGCGAATGCAGGTGAAATAATGAATCTGGCAGAACAATTCGTAAATAAGTCCCCTGAAGCAAATTTTAAGAATTGGCTTGAATTCATGCAAGTAATGTCAATGTCAACTAATCAAATTGCAGCGCAGCCAGAAATTGAAAATGGAAATCTTTCAGTTCAAGTAATGACAATTCACCAGAGTAAAGGACTTCAGTTCCCTGTGGTCATTATGCCATTTTTATATAGTGGGAGTTTCCCATCTAGTCTTAAAAAACATGCTACCATTGACCGATTACCTAGATCGTGGATGGCATGGGAGCAAGGTGCTGACACTGATTTTCGTGAATTGCACAATCGAGAAGAACGCCGTGTCTTCTATGTAGGGATTACCCGCGCAAAAAAACAACTATATTTATTTGGACCAACATCGAGGCAATCCCTTTTCATAAAAGAATTAGAAAATATTGACCCTAAACCCATGGAGATAATTACCATGAATACAACCAAAGTTTCCACAATCAAAATGAGTAAAGAACGCCAAAATTTATTNGTAAAACTCAANAGAGANATCGCTTCAAATCAATTAGGAAATGCCCGGGAAATNTTAGATCAAATGATGCAGGATAAGGANNNTGANTTAAGTGAAGGTGACCCCACTTCTTTAACAAATTCAACTCTNACCTTATCATCGACCAAAATTGAAACCTACAATTCATGTCCATTAAAATATAGATTAAAATATATAGATAAAGTTCCAGAACGGAAAACTCGAGCTACTGGTGAATTCGGATCAATTATGCATAGTATTTTAGAAGAATTCCACGGTTTAGAAGCAAATAAGCAAACCGAGAAAACATTATTAGATCTTTTAGAAAAATATTGGCGTGAAGATTCATTTGAATATCGTCAACGAGGCGATGAATTCCGTAAACAAGGTGAAGAATTATTATCAGATTATTTTCTTTTTTTTCAGAATAATCCAACCAATGTAATTGGTCGAGAGAAGAGTTTTACATATATGATGGAAGATATAAATGTGAAAATATCCGGAAAAATCGACCGTATTGATGATCATGGAGATTCTTTAGGAATTGTAGATTATAAAACTAGTCGAAAAAAGCAAAAAGTAATTAAGAATATCCAGATGGCATTGTACACCGAAGCGCTGCTCCATGGTGCAGTTGAAGGTATTAATGGAAAACCCGGTGATGCCAGTCTACACTTTTTACGTTTTGGAGATAATCCCATCGCATCTCACAGGTTTACAGATGAAGAATTGGAAGAATACCGAGATACGATCAAGAGTGTTGCATCAGGTATTCGATCAGGATCATTTGAAACTAATAAGGGTGACTATAACTGTCAATATTGTGATTATAAAGAATTTCTCTGCCCTGCATGGGAAGAATAAATCTTTATTCTTTTGTTGTTTTGCCTAGGGTGTTTTGATAATCTGATATTCTAACCTGCCTGTAAAATTATCACCTAAAAACGAAATTTTTCTAGGAGAGCCTATACCTGAAATAGAGTTTGTACTTGTCCATACGATATTACTCAAAAGATAGGGCTGAAATATTGTATCTCCGGAATCATTCATCATTAACAATAATGTAGAATCAGAATTACTGATTTTCACATCAGAAAGGATAAGCGTTGTTAAAATAGAGTCCGTTGTGTCTGTTGATAGGGATAACTCCCATTCATGTTCTTCTGAAAAATCATCTCCATTCACAGACAATGAAAAATAATCTATATTGTTTACCACAGCCGGAATATTCTCTAATAATCCATCTTTATAATCTGGTGGTGTAACACATCCAGTAAACAAAAGCAAATAAAGTGTGAGTTTTTTCATGGCTCGATACTTTTTACTTCTTTAGTCCCTAATTCTAATTCTTCAATTTTTTCCATTGGTTTTTCAAGAGCCCTACGCCTTGTCCCGCTTAATTCTTCATAATGATTTCCAAGAGAATTTAATGTTTTTCCCATTGCATCAATTTTAACAATAAAGTTATCCCATTGTTTCCGAAATATGCCTACCAACTCCTGCATTTCACCTGCTTTTTTCTCCATAGCAAAATTGGATACAGCCTGGCGAATCAAAGAAAGGATTGCATATAATGTAATAGGTGAACATAACAAAATTTTCTGCTTCAGTGAAAAATCAATTAATTCATGATCTTCTTGGTTTAAAAATGAGTATATACTTTCATTAGGGATGAATAGCAGGACATAATCAACGGTACCTCCTTTAGGATCAATATAACCACGTTTTGATACTTCTTTGATACGTTCTCTTACATCAGATAAAAATTGTTTTTTTTCAGCATCCCGTTCAGAATCTGTTTCAGCAGTTACATATTTTTCATAATGTGCTAAAGGAAATTTCACATCCATATTAATCGATTTATCATCAGGTAGGTAAAAAGTAAAGTCCGGCCTGTTACTTCCACCAGAAATCTGTTCCTGTTGAGTATAATTCAACCCCTCTACCAGTCCAATAAAATCTAAAATATCTTTTACCATCTTTTCACCCCATTGGCCACGAGCCTGGGAACTGGATAATATCTGTCGCAACTTGTTGGTAGTATTTGTTAATTCACCCACACTTGTTTTGGATTCTTCCATTTGACTCTTAAGGGCAATAGTATTTTTTGACAGGTCCTTAAGATTATCCTTCATCTCTTTTAATGCAGAATCTATCAATTCCTTTTTGGAATCAAGTTGTGAACCTGAGTTTTCAATTAATTTTGAAAACTCTGTAGAAGCTAGATTTAGGAATTGTTTTTGATTTTTTAGCAGTGCTTCATTAGATAAATCACCAAAAGATGATTTTAATTCATCCTGACTGTGCTGAATTGAATCTATTTCCTTTTGACGAACAAACCATACTAAACCACCACCCAGTACAAAGCCTAGAATAAATAATATAATAACAGTATAATCCATTTATTAAAGTGTTAGTGCAAAGTCATCCACTAAAATACCAGGGCAAGTGGTTGCACCAAGAGTTCTACCACCATAGGTTCCTGTTTCCGGATTGATGCTTGCCTTATCTTCCACATCAATGAGATTCTCACCAAAAAAATTGTAAAAAGAATCATCAAAGCGCATGGTTTCAATTGGGGATACTATTTCTCCGCCTTCAACCCAGAAACACGCATAACGTGTTAGACCAGTAATGCGCCCACCGGCATTGTCACTCCAATTCAAATAATGGATATTAGATAAGTACAATCCCTTATCAATTGCGCTGGTAACATCCTGTTGATTTAACAAACCTGGAGACATTTTTGGAGATCTCATAAACTCACCACTTTCTGCAAAGTTTGATTCTACATCGTATTCTTTGGCAGACCTGCTGCTTACCAATGTATTTCTTAATTCACCATCCTTAATTAATATCAGCTGTTCAGAAGAAATTTCTCCATTGGAATTGAATTTTGGACAAAAACCTGGCGTAAAATCTTCTGACACAGAAAATTTAGGCGATAAGCGTACATCATCATGGCGCATACGACCAAATCCACTACATCCTTGTCTTAAAGATGCTTCAGATATACCGTTCCAACTGAACATTCCAAGAAAATCTGCTACTGCAGCTGATTCAAACCAGGTACGATATTCCCCAGTCTCAATCTTCACGGGCTTCCTTTCCATAAGAGACAATTTTTTCCTCGATCTCCTAACATAGGATTCATAGTCATGCTGATTCCAGTCTGTACCTGCAAAAGATCCTTTAACCATTTGATGTTCAGGCGTGACCAATGAATAATCCAAGCTGTAGGATTCAGTCTCAAACCAATGTTTCTGCCCTAAGTTATTCGCATTCCCACGAAACATTCTTCCGTTGGCAAGAATGCCAACAAAATCAACGCCATCCACAGCAGGTAAAATAGCATCAACAGCATTTTCAAAAGGCAATCCATTAGCTGACTTAACTTCATGGCTTGAACCAGCATTTTCTGGTAAAACGACAAATGGGTCTTCTGGAATTTCCTTCGCTTCCATACGCATCCGTGAAATTTCTACTTTCCCCCGTTCTATATCCGTATCAAAATTCCCAGAAACAGTAAATCCACCATGAACCGTCCGGTTATTCACAATGAATTTTAGTTCCATATCTGCATCATCTATTAAACCAGTTTGTCGAACGGTTGCATTATTAAAACGGATAAATTGACTATTTTCACCTGAGAATGATAAAATCAGGCTTTCTTCATTTTTTAGTTCTATGAACAATGACTCGCTTAGTGTATTAAAAATATTTTCCACTATACACCTCCAAAAACCTGAATGTTTTCAAATAAGCATGTTGGAGAAGCATGCCCCACACGAATCACCTGATTCGGCTCACCTTTCCCGCAATTTGGCGTGCCATAAATACCAAATGTTTCTTCGCTTCCAACACCTTTGAGACTATTCCAAAATGGTGTCGAAATTCCACGATAATTTGAATTTTTAACAACCTTAGTCAATTCCCCATTTTTGATTAGTCGCCCATATTCACATCCAAATTGAAATTTATTGCGATAATCGTCAATGGACCATGATTTATTTGATTCCATGTATACGCCTGATTCAACCTGACCAATCAAATCTTCAAAAGTTGAATCACCCGGTTCCAGATTTATATTTGCCATTCGGTCAATCGGTGCACGATTCCATCCACTAGATCGAAAATTTGCAACACCGTCGAGTCCTGAACGGATTTGACTTTCTTTTCCTCCCAAACCACGAAGGAGTAAACCTTCTTTAATAAGGTACTCTTTAGTTGCTTTAAGTCCACCATCATCATATGCATAGGAAGCAAATTCAGATTCTAGCGTTGGGTCAAATGTAATATTCATGAGTTTTGAACCATATTGAAGCGAACCAAAATCTTCTAATTTCACAAAACTCCAGCCTGCATAATTTCTTTCATCTCCTAGTATTCTATCTACTTCCAGTGCATGGCCAATACTTTCATGAATCTGCAGCATCATCTGATCAGGAGCAATTACAAGGTCCATTTCACCATTGGGGCAATCTTCCGCTTTTAATAATTGAATTGCCTGTTCTCCAATTCGATTTGCATTAGCGAATATTTCAAATTTATCAAAATATTCCATACCCATTTGACGACACGTCCCGCGCATACCACCAAAAGTTCTTGTTTGCTGGTTTGTACCATCAGCTGCGGTGGCACTCAAATCGAATTCCAGCATCAAAAAATCTTGATGAATGTCACTACCGTTTGAGCTAAGAAATTTGAAAGATGTTTCGATGACCTGACATAATGATGAAGCACTCACAATTTTATCAGAAACTTTTAAATGATTGTACGCTTCTAGCAGAATCTCATTCAGCTTTCCTGCAGATAAACTTTCTCGATTTTTTGTAAAAGGCGATGAATAGGTTCCTTGATGTGATGGCCGCGCAGATTCATCAAATTGATAGGTAGCATGCTGAGAAGCAATTTTTGCCTGTTGGAATGCTTTTTTGGCGGCATTTGCTATACCTTCAGGTGTCATGTTAGGTGTACCAAAATACCCAAATTGACCATCAACCAATACTTCCACCATTATACCGTGGGTTGCAGATCGACCATTCGCCACAGGCACACCATCCCTAATCATTCTAGGCGTGTGAGCTTCATATACTTCACGAAGGCCAACCCATTGAGCAGGAACATCCACTGCACTCATTAGGTGGTTTAAATTAATATCTAACTTCATTGTTAATCCTGTTTAATTGAAAATTCTTTAGTTCATTTTTTTATTATTTCCATATCTAATACCATAATGTTTTTATTGGTAGATCATTTGTTCTAACAAAGGGAAATTAACTCTGAACTAATCAAAAATGATTTATAATACGGAAGAATATAATTTTAAACATTGATTTAAATATTTAGTGATTTTCTTATTCTAAAATTAATCCCTGATCAGATAAATATATAATTAAAAGGTTTATTTTTAATATAACACAAATTGACTACGCTAAATTATTATGGCAATTTAATATGCCATATTGGCAGTATAGAATTTTATGATGAGCAAGTATTAAGCCATATTTACAGTATATCTGTTGTTTTGGAAGTGCATTTACAATTGGCATTAGAATTGTCTAAAAAATATTGAATTTCAAATAAACAAATAAGGAGTCAAAAATGACATTAATTAAATGGACACCTAGACCAGCTTCAATCTTTGATGGTATGGATAAAATGATTAGCAATGTATTTGATAATGACTGGAATTTTCAAGTTACATCAAACATGAATTGGTCACCATCTATTGATGTAAAAGAATCAAATGATTCATTTACTTTAACTGCTGATATACCGGGCCTTACAAAAAGGGATGTAAGAGTGAATATCACGGATAATATCCTGACAATTTCCGGTAATCGAGCAGTCGACAATGAAAAATCAGTGAGCTATCATTACAGAGAAAGACATTTTGGGACATTTAAACGATCGTTTAATTTACCAGAAACGGTAAAAGAAGAAGATATTACAGCAAACTTTAAAAATGGAATTTTGACTATCGAATTTCCAAAAAATGAAGTGGCTCTTCCAAAAGAAAGGGAAATCAAAATTAGCTAATAACTGATTAATTTATAAAATAGGTCAGCATAAGCTGGCCTATTTTATAAATTATCTAAAATAGTTTTTTAAATCCGATTAATATACTACCAACGGAATGATGATTAAATTGTGCATTTTTATGAATGGAAATATTTCGATGATATACGGTACAGCCCATATATTCTAACTGGTGTCGAAAAGCAGAAAGAAAGGCATAGGCTGAGCTTCCACTGTGAGTGGCAATCAAAGCTTTTTTATCTAAGAAAGCTTGTCGCCATTGCTTAGTAGAAACTGTTATCCATGTAATGGTATTTGTAAGGATAGGTGAAATTCCAGCATTATACTCCGGTGCACAGAAAATAAATCCATCAGCAGATTCAAATTTTTGCACTAACTCATCTAATAAATTTTTATCGGCCCCTTTTCCATCAGGAATAAACAAAGGCAGTGTATAATCTTCTAAGGATATCAGCTCATGGTCAACATTCAGCATTATGCTTATTTTTTGCCCAAGTCTATAATTATTCCCTTTAGAAGATGACACAATTAAAATTTTCATTAAACCACTACTCCTCCATCGACATTTAAAACAGTTCCAGAAATATAACTGGCTTCATCACTAGCTAAAAATGTGTAAGCATTCGCCACATCTTCCGGTTTTCCCCATCGTTTGAGAGGTACCTTTTCTTCCATCATATTAATTAATTTTTCCGGCATTCCCAGTATCATATCTGTTTGTATAAAACCAGGTGCTATAGCATTTACCCGAATTCCATCTTTTCCCAACTCCCTGGCCCAGACTTTTGTCATACCTACAACACCAGTCTTGCTGGCTATATAGTTTGTTTGACCAAAATTACCATTATGTGCTACAACGGAAGATGCATTAAGAATTACACCACTACCCTGATCTTTCATCATCTCGGCAGCTGCTTTTCCACAAAAATATACCCCGCGGAGGTTAACATTAATTACAGCATCAAATTGTTCAGTATTCATTTTTCTCAGTGTATTGTCTAGAAGTACACCTGCATTATTTACCAAAATATCCAATCTTCTGAATTCTTTTTTTATATATTTAAATAAATAAGAGACGCTCTTTTCATTACTAATGTCAGTTTTTACAAAATACCCATTAACTGCTTTAGCTGTCTCTTCTCCTGTTTTTTTATCAAATTCTGCAATGATAACCGTTGCACCTTCTTCAGAAAATTGATGTGCAGTGGCTTTCCCAATGCCACGTCCACCTCCAGTAATAATTGCAATTTTATTTTCTAGAAGTTTCAATTTATTAAAAATCTCCCTCGTGATAGACTATATTTAAATTTTTACATTCTTCAATTAAGTTGCCCCTCAACTTTCTGGGTCCGCTAAAAAATAATTTTGAATCTACATTTTCACCTACGGAGCAAATATTTTTCAATTCATCTTTCCAATTTGGAATTCCAAAACTCGAATTTACCCAAATATTATCAACTAACTTTACATCTGTTTCCTTGTTCAATATATCAGTGGAAATATAGATCATTCTTTCTTTCATTTCTTCGGGGTTTTTATCTACAAAAAAAATGTGATACCGAAAAAAAGAATCATCATTTTTAAAATTTATCTCATCCAATAATTTCGTAAACCATTCAAAATAATGCTCATCATTATTAAGCCAGTAAAGATCAATACGTTTCAAGGATAATTGATCTTTATCTTCTTTTGATTTTAAAGCAATGTCTTGTAGTATTGGAGCTATTCTGGAGATGCCATGACCAGCACCCACCAAAATTGCATGCTCCGTATTCATAATATTATTACTTGACGAACCGTAAGGGCCATCAATTCTTATGGACCAGTTTATATCTTCTCTATTTTGAAGGCCTTCTACTATTTCACGATACAATTTCCTTGTCCATTTATTATTTGATTTTATATGAAGAGTAAGATCTCCTGAATTTGTATAATGAATAATATTGAAAGGATACCATTCCATTCTGGAAATCTCATGACAATTAACATATAAATAATCTCCGGGGTTAAAAGTAAACCCATCCGGTGTAGAAATTGTAAGTTCTAAAATTTTTGATGGTAGAAGATGAATTGCCTTCAAATCAACAAACTCTCTATTCTTTTTTCTATTGATAAGGACATTATAAAGAAAAATCAGCCTTGGAATTAATAGCCATTGTAAAATACCGATATCTTGTACTTGAATTTGATTCTGAATTAAGGGTTTACTATCATCACCTACATTTTGTTTGGCTTTATCATAACGGTCAGATACGAGCCAACTTACGGGATTAACTGCAAAACCATTCAAAAAATCAGGAAAAGCATCGGCAACATCTAAGAATTCATTGAAATCAATGGTTCCACTTTTATCCTTGTCAGCTCGCTTAAAAAACTCATCCACTAACAGGTCAAGTTGAAATTCATCATAATCAAGATTATTTTCTAAAAAACTTTGTTCTATTAGTATTTTTAGCTCAGGGCCATCTATAAAACCACTGTCATCCAAATCATGAAGATTAAATGCAAATTTTATCTTATCCTGATTTGTTCCACTGATGATCGTCTCAATAGTTGCCATGAATTCTTCAAAGTCTATCGAACCGTTATTATCCCTGTCAAAAATATCGAATAAACGATTAGAAATACCTTCATTGGAAATTTCTAATCCTTTGCGAAATTCGTTTCTGTCAATAAGTTGGTCATCACCCGCAATTTCTTGAAATTTATTGCGGAGATCTACAAGAAACGGACCCACTAACTTTTTAGATGTATTTATCAAAGATGTTTTACGTGTACAGATTGAATTGAGTCCTGTAATTTATTGAAGACGTTTTACTTAAAAAGAGAACTTTTTATGAGGAACTAAAAAAAATGATATTTAATTCAATATTAGACACTATTGGCACCACACCAGTTATTCGACTGAATAAAATCGGTAGCGAACTGGACTGCGACCTATTTGTTAAATGTGAATATTTCAATCCTGGTGGGTCGGTGAAAGATCGGATTGGATGGAGAATGGTTGAAGATGCAGAAAAAAGTGGTCGGATTAAGCCTGGTGATACACTCATTGAGCCAACTTCCGGTAATACTGGACAAGGAATGGCTTTAGCATCAGCTGTAAAGGGATATCGTTGTATCATCACCATGCCTGAAAAAATGAGCAAGGAAAAACAGATTTCTTTGGAAGCATTAGGTGCAGAAATTATAAGGACGCCAACAGAAGCGGCCTGGGATGACCCGAAGAGTCATATTGGTGTAGCAAAAAAACTCAATCAAGAAATACCAAATTCCCATATTTTAGATCAATATTCAAACCCATCGAATCCTAATGCACATTATGAAGGAACAGCCCAGGAAATATTGGATGATTTTGGAACTGATTTAAATATGATTGTAATTGGTGTAGGTACTGGCGGTACAATAACAGGTGTAGCTACACGACTTAAGGAAGAAATCCCTGGAATCAAAGTTATCGGCGCAGACCCTGTGGGTTCCATTCTTGGAGGCGGTACTGAAATATCTCCTTATTTGGTAGAAGGTATTGGCTATGATTTTTTCCCGGATGTCTTAGATAATTCTCTCGTTGATGAATATGTGAAAACCAAGGATGAAGAATCCTTTCTAATGGCAAGACGACTTATCAAAGAAGAAGGATTGTTATGTGGTGGCTCATCTGGTACTGCCATGATTGCAGCACTGAAAACTGCAACACAACTAAAACAGGGACAGAATTGTCTTGTATTGCTACCGGATGGCATCCGGAATTATATGACTAAATTTCCAAATGATGATTGGATGAGAGAACAAGGGTTTTCATTCTGAATATGAGCATTAAAAGATTATTAATCGCACTATCTACTCTGATACTTTTTGGTTGGGTTTTTTCTGTAACATATTTATCTATATCTAATCCTGAAGTAGAGTGGGACTGGGATACAATAGATACTGAAGATATTCATTTTCCCAGTACATTCGCCTGGGGTACAGCGACTGCTGCACATCAAGTGGAAGGGTATAACGATAATAATAATTGGTACATATGGGAGAATTCCTTTGATGAAAATAACAATAGCAGAATACATAATGGAGATAAATCAGGGATAGCAGCTGATCATTGGAATCAATACAATACTGATATTGGCCTCATGAAAGAATTAGGAGTTAATCATTACCGATTCTCTATTGCATGGTCCAAAATCGAACCTAAAAAAGGAAAAATTGATTATAATGTAATACAGCATTATAAAAATCTTTGTAATGCACTGATAAAATCTGAAATAACACCAGTTATTACTCTACATCATTTTACACACCCTATCTGGTTTGAAAAGTTGGGCGCATTTGAGAAAAAAGAAAATATCAAACATTTCCTGGAACTCTCCGAACTAATATTTAATGAATTACACTCCCTAGTACCCATATGGTGCACAATCAATGAACCATCTGTGTATGTCTCACAGGGTTATTTTAATGGAGTATTTCCGCCTGGGAAAAAAGACCCTGCACTTGCAGGAATTGTTCTTGAGAATATGCTGAATGCTCACATTCAAATTTATAATAAGCTTAAAAGTTTGCCTGGTGGAACTAAAGTAGAAATTGGATTGGTAAAAAATATATTTCAATTCGAACCTTTGAGAAGATGGCACATTCTAGATTGGGTATTTAGTTTTGTTTTAAATGATGTTTTCACAAACTCAACCTTACAATTTTTTCAAACTGGACAATCAATATTTTATATGCCGGGAATGGTAAAAAATGAACTCAAGAATCCTGATGCAATTGGATCATTTGATTTTATCGGATTAAACTATTACTCAAGGTTTCACGTTAAGGGCCAATTAAATCCGAATGAACCGTTTATATTTGAAAGAAGACCAAAAGATATTCAAACGGATATGGATTATGCATTGTACCCTGAGGGATTTTATAGTGCATTACATACCATCAGCAGCTTGAAAGTTCCTATTTATGTTACAGAAAATGGATTAGCAGATAGAAATGATAATATTCGCCCCATCTTTATCAAAAGATATCTGTATGCAATGAATCGTGCATTAAAAGATAGGTTAGATATCAGAGGATACTTTTATTGGAGTTTAATGGATAATTTCGAATGGGCTGAAGGATATGATATGAAATTTGGGTTATATGAAGTGGATTTTGAAACCCAAGAGCGTCAACTTCGAGCAGGTAGTAAACCATTTATTGAAATGGTAAAAAAACGTGGCTCAGATGAGAGAGGTTTTATTGTCAATATCGGTGAGCAAGCACCTGATTTTGAAATGGAATATACTAACGGAAAAAAAGTTAGACTATCAGACTTGAAAGGAAAATTAGTTATTCTTCAATTCACAGCAAGCTGGTGTTCTGTTTGCCGCCAGGAGATGCCCCACCTTGAAAAGGATATCCAGCAAAAATATAAAGGTGAGAATGTGGTTTTAATTGGTATTGATCGTGATGAGCCACTTGAAACAGTCATTAACTTCAAAAAGGAAATGAAAGTTACCTATCCCCTTGCGCTAGATCCAAATGCAGATATTTTTGGAATGTTTGCAGATAAAAATAGCGGTGTGACCAGAAATATTGTTATTGATCAGAAAGGTAAAATCGTTCTTCTAACTAGATTATTTGAAGAGAAAGAATATAATAATATGTTAAAAATAATTGAAGAATTGATTTCTTCTTAAAATATATTATTTCACTAAAACCAATTTCTGAACATATCGATTTTTTCCGGAAAGTAATTCTACGAAATATACTCCACTGGTCTGATTAGATGCATTCCATTGGAGTTCATGGAAACCTGCTTCCACTAGTCCATCTACTAATATGTCAACCGAATGACCCGTAATATCATATATCTTTAAAGACAGTAATTTGGCTGTAACTGAAAACGGGATATTAAAACGAATGCTGGTAATTGGATTAAATGGATTTGGATAAGATGGTAATAGTGAAATTCTGTTAATCAAATGAACTTCTTCAGACAGGCCAACATTTCCAACAAAAAAGTTTACATCTACAATTTGGTGTACATTGGATTCTAAATCAAAAATATCTAATTGTACAGTTCCCTGTCCAGCACCATCAATCCATGCTAAAAGACCGCAAGCAATTGAATCTTCAGCACTCATATCAATACTTACGCTATCTATAGATTCAAAATAACAAATAGTACCAAGACAAATTGAAGATGTCCAGTTATTTGGTAATAGATTGATCCTCCGAACTACGGCTAGACTAATAGGGCTAGATGATAGATTATAAATTGTTCCATAAAAGGATCCAACTGAATCTTCCCCAACATATATTTCTGAACTACTAAAATTAAATTCGAAGGATGGATCACGATTTCCATCTGCGGCAAGAATTGATAATCCTAATATCAAAAATAGGCACTGCATCGTGGGTTTATTCCCAACTTGCAGATCCATAGCCAACCATAATAGCACCACCTTCGATCTGCTTCATATCATAGTTAATTCCGGAAACCATTCCATTATTGAAATACTTTTCAAAACCCTTTGGACCAGCTGCATTCCATTCAACGTCAAATTCAGAGTCTAGTTTGGTCACTGCATATCCAGAAACCATGAAATAGCCACCATCTTCTGTCTTATGGATCCATCCCTTTCCTCCACCAACATAATCATTATATTTTTTTCTCCATAATTCACTACCTTGAGCATCTGTTTTAACTAATGTTGCATAGGGGGGTGGTTGAGAATATCCAAATAATAAAAAACCATTATCTTCTGTTTGAATTAAATCAAGTGGCTCCCACAGACTGGGATCATCGTACACTTGCGACCAAAGAGAATCACCATTTTCATCAACTTTTACAAGAGTAGCATAGTGATCAGAACCACCCGTTCCAAGGACAGCAAAACCATCGTCGCTTTTAATAATCTTTCTACAATATTTGCAGGGTAAATCATTCTCTTCCAAAATTTCACCTGAGTCATATGCAAGAATAGCAATAAGTCCAGATGGCCAACTGTAAGCGGCTAAAGCCAAATCCCCATCATCTGTTTCTAATATTTCTACCTGACCAGAGCTATAGTTTAAGTCTTCAGTAAAATATGTTCTTGTCCAGATTATTTCACCTTCAGAATCCATCATAACAATCATTAGTTTATTATTCCCAGGTGCCCCAACAGTCAAAAACACCAAATCTCTGTTAGACGTCTCGATTAGTGACGTACCAATACCAAGGAGATGATCTGAATAACCAGAATTGGAAATATCTATTTCTTTATGCCACTCAATAGTTCCATTATTATCAAGTTTAATAATATCTCTATGATTATGGTCATCCGTATAGCAACATCCACTGGACTCATCACTATGAAATTTTCCCAGAACCATGTATCCCCCATTATGCATAGGCGTAACAGATGATGCTAAATCCCAAATCCCACCATGAATATAATTTTTCCATATTAAATCACCATCATCACTTACTGCATATACCATCATGTCTGCCGCATCCTTAGTGTATTCATATTCTTTGTCACATAGCGGTGTGAACGAATAAATAGCATCTTTTATTTTATCCCAGGTATATGTTTCATATCCTGTGATTCCATCAAAGGACACTGTAATTACGGTATCTCCTGTGATAAATAATTCACCATTGGTAATATTACTTTCCTCATCAGTGATGATCAAAAATGTATCTGATGTAACTTCTGTTAGTGCATAGGTGTCCTTTGAGTAGCACTTAACTGTATCATCACAATTATCACCAAGAAAATCAAAAAATGTTATACCATTCTCATCCATTATTGCATATTGGATATCAGATCTGCTACAGTCCTCATCATTGTAAAGATAGGTCCCATAGTAGATTGGGACATCAATTATTGGTAAATCTGATTGCGGATCTGCAATATCATCTGAACAAGTTGTGAAAAAGATAAGAAAAGATAAAACTAAGTAAAATATTTTCTTCATATGTCTAGTATATTGCTTCTAGGTATTTAAATAATTTATTTTCAAATAAATAGATTTATGAAATATAAATAACTATTTCATTCCCAACTTGCCGATCCATAGCCACACATAACTGCTCCACCATCGATCTTTTTCATATCATAGTTTATACCTGAAACCATGTCATTATTGAAAAATTTATCAAATCCTGTTGGTGCAGCTGCATTCCATTCAACATCTCCATTAATATTTAATTTTGTAACTGCATATCCTGAAGCCATAAAGTAACCTCCATCATCTGTTTTATGGATCCATCCCTGGCTCCCTCCAATATAATCTGCATATTTCTTTCGCCATTCTTCATTCCCTTCTTCATCTGTTTTAATTAGGGTTGCATAAGGGTGAGGGTCTGAATAACAAAAAAGTAAATATCCATCATCTGCTGTGTGAATTAAATCTAAAGCTTTTCTGGGTTTGGTTGTATCACCAGACCAAATTTTTCGCCACATCTCTTCTCCATCATCTGAAATTTTCAACAGAAATATAGGCTCATTTTCTTCATCAGCTCTTCCAATCATGGCAAAATCTCCATCTACATTGACAATTGCTCTCGGATAGTTTAATCCTTCATATTCTACTTCTTCCAAAATCTCACCAGAATCATAATCCAATAAAGAGAATCTAGCAGTACTTCCTGTTACCAATGCTAGATCACCATCTTCTGTCTCAATGATTTCCATATTATAATTCCAAGATGAATATGAAAGATAATTAGTACTCCATTTTAATACTCCATCTGCATCCATCATAATCACATTAACGCCTCCTGAACCACCTGGTGTTAAAAAGACCAAATCTCCGTAGGAAGTTTGTATTAAGGATTTTCCAACTTTTTTATACCAACTTGCTTCACCATTATTTGAAAATTCAATTTCTTTTTTCCATACAATTTTTCCTTCAGCATCTAATTTAATGATATCCCTTTGATCACCATTGAGTGTGTAGCAACACCCCCCCCACTCTATTCCTTCAAAAACACCCAATATCATATAACCCCCATCATTAAGAGGTGTTACTGATGAGCCCAGATCCCAAATACCACCATGTATATAATTCTTCCATAATAAGTCACCATCAGTGTTAACAGCATACACCAACATATCTGCCACATCCTTG
>PBKF01000038.1 GCA_002722105.1 Fidelibacterota bacterium | reverse complement strand
GAGATAACAAAACTGAAAAACTACCATGTTATAATATTTTTAAATACTTCAGGAGATATATTAAACGATGGGCAGCAAATACATTTTAAAAATTATATACAAGGAGGTGGTGGATGGGTTGGCATTCACTGCGCTACGGATACGGAGACAGATTGGCCTTGGTATGGCAAACTGGTAGGAGCTTACTTCAACGGTCATCCTGAAATTCAAGAAGCAAAATTAATGGTGGTTGATAATTCTCATCTTAGTACGATAATGTTACCAGATACTTGGATTCGTACAGATGAATGGTACAATTTTAAAAATATAAATAAAGATATTAATACTTTGATTAAAATAGATGAAGATTCATATAAAGGTGGGACTAATGGGATTAATCATCCTATTGCATGGTACCATAATTTTGATGGTGGTCGTATCTTTTACACAGCCCTTGGCCATACAAATGAATCATATAGTGAAAAATTATTTTTAGATCATTTGCTTGGTGGCATAAAATGGGCTTCTGGTGAAAATCATCAAAAATGAAAAACTATAATGTATTTAATAATTAATTTCAAATTATATATCAAACAAAACCTTAATTGTATTTGAGTCTAATGTAATGAATTACTTTATTCCTTTTTTAATTTTACTTTTCTCATTTTGCTTTGCAGATCTTAATAGGCCTACTAGCGGAGAACTTCTAAACTACGTTCACGTAGTTTTTGATTGGGATCAAGAACCAATGGCACATTCCTACCAATTAGAATTGTCTCCGAGTATTACTTTCAATGATAATTCATTCATCATAAATGAAGTAAGAACTACTTATGTAGAACAGAATCATATACAATGGAACCGAAAATATTTCTGGAGAGTAAGACCGATCTATAATGAAAATGACTATGGGTCTTGGATTGGTCCAGATTCTTTTATGACTGCTCAACCTGAATTGGGACCTTTCTATCCGACTCTTTCTCAACCTGGTTTAGTTCAAAATGGACTCACCGTTTTTGGAAATGACTGGCCATTTAGTACAATCGTCTTTGATTTACAGGGACGTGAAGTTTGGAATGATGGTGATAATGATTTTCTTCAAAACTATATTAGTCCCTATGGGGAATTGTATGGTTTTGGTGTTCAGGATTGGCCAAGTCATACTGGGACAGAATTCAATTTTAGAAATGAAATTCTTTGGCACGGCCCAGATGATGTATACATTGATGGTCATGATTTCCAGCAAATCCCGAATGGTAACTATATGGGATTTGTTCATGAGACTCAGATGGGCCCGATTCCAGAAGGCGATTGGACCTTCATATATCAAGGGATCGGTTATGTAGCAGATGGTGAAACTATTGAATTCCCTTGGGTGGGAAATAAACTTGTAGAATGGGACCGGGAGACAGGGCAAGAAGTATGGAGTTGGAATGCCTTTGACTATTATAGTATGTTGGATTATGATGCTCATGGTGGAACATGGTGGTGGGGTACAGAATGGCATGATTGGATGCATTCCAACGCATTCCATTTTGATGAAGAAGAGAATGCTATTTATATGTCCCACCGACATCTATCCAGGATTACGAAGATTGATTATCCATCTGGAGATATATTATGGATGATGGGTTTGCCTTGCCCATATATGGGGTCTTGTGCAACTCATATTTGTACTGAACTTAAATTTAGTTTCCAGCACAATATTCAATTAACAGAAGATGGAAATTTACTTTTTTTTGATAATGGGAATATTAGCACAATTCTGCATGGTTTTGAAGAGCCTCTATCTAGAGTTCTAGAAGTGGAAGTTTCTAATTCTGGTGATTGTGAAGTAATATGGGAATATACCTTAGATGAAGATTTATATGGTCCAATGCATGGAAGTGTACAACAACTGACCAATGGTAATTATTTAATTAATACATTTGGTGGAGGTGGAACAATCTTGGAAATAAGTCCTGATAAGGAATTAGTTTGGAGCGTACATCTTGGTCCAATAAGCGATCCTGTATATTCCTATCGAGCATATCGTATCCCTTCTATTCACCCAGATGCTTTTAGCGTTATAGTAAATAATTACAAAAATATTGAATTAGTGCCAAATTTTTTTGTTGATGGTGTAATCTTAGATGATGAAAATACCGATCTATCTTTTACTATTCATAACGCAACTGGTTATACCCAACCATACGTATACACAATTAGTGATGAGATTGGCTTTTTTAATCAAGTAACTGATACTCTTTTAATTGAAGCCTACGGTAGTTCAACTGTAAATATTCAACCAGAGATAGACCAGGATTCAGTCTCTTCTATGTCATTAGAAATTTGGCCTAGATACCATGATTATGCTATTAAATCATTGGATTTTGATATTTTTAAGGTTTCAGGTATTTTGTCATCTTTGAAACCCAAAATCCCAAAAGAATATAAACTTTATAATAATCATCCTAATCCTTTTAATGCACAATCAACTATACATTATAATTTGCCTGATGATATTATGGTTAATATAATTATATACGATGTCTTAGGAAGGCTTGTAAAAAAGATGGTTAATGATTTTCAAAACTCTGGCTATAAATCAATTGTCTGGGATGGAACCGATGATAAAGGAGCGCCGGTTAGTGCTGGACTATATTTTTATTCAATGCAAGCAGGTGGATTCATTAAAACTAAGAAAATGATATTACTCAAATAATTCCAATTTATATTCTTTTTCATTTAAAAAATTGGTGTTATTCAATTATTATCCAATTGATAAATGAGTATCAAACTGGTTATCTATTTTATAACCTAATAAAATAGTCTCAATATTTCTTCCACTCTCTAATACTGCGGATTGTCCCAGCATGGGAGCAATCTATTAAATTAGATAGAATTAAAATATCATCTCCACTAAACCCTGCAGACCAATTCTCTATCTTATTTTCATATTCAAGTGTAAGTATCCCATCAATTAACTCCCATACACCTGTATCTTCAGAAAGATTATTATTAATTGAAGATTCTTGTTCGAAAGTACCGTCATTATTAACAAAATAATGCCAATATCCTTCTTCTGAAGGATAATATTCATTATAATGGTTGTATTCACCTGTTCCCCATCCACACCAATTATAATCAGTAATAACTTTTTTAACGGCCCATGATCCTATGATCTTTTCATGAGGTTCAAGTTCACTTTTTGATGGTGATTCAGATTCNCACCCAAGGANAAGAAAAATGGATGTNANGNNTAATAATTTATTTTTTNTGATTCNNCGNATNAAANACAAATTAATACTNAATNTGTAAAATGATTATTATGNTCAATTTTTTANATNNTNTTCTANTAAAAACTAAACTNTTNCTNTTNATANANGCNATCTTANTTTNTAATTATTAATCATAANGAAATAANANTTTNATNCNATTAANTAACTNCGTTAATTTTTNATTATAGACTTCTTTATTGTAAATTNTAATCTAAATGAAAAGAATCTTACTATNATTATTATTATTTTATGGNTGTGAGAATGAAGATCAAGTAACAGAAAATGGCAGTACTCCAAGNTCTGTTACTCTTTCTTTATCAAANAATNTTTTAGTTTGGACNATGAATAATGATGATGATTTTTCCAAATATAGTGTATATGGTTCATCAGCGAGTCAAAATGTCATGGAAAACTCAATAATGACTTTGATATATGAAACTGAGACAAGCTCCGATACATCTTATACTTTAGATTCAAGTGATTTTTTCCCGAGCTACCAAGTCTACGCAATTAATATTAATGAATCCATAGCATATTCAAACATAGTAGGTGGTTGGATTAATCTTTGGGATAAGTTTTATTCTATCGAAAACACTGATAGTTTAATAATTCATGGAGGAGGAATCACTGGTGAAATCCCGATAGAGATAGGAATCCTTACAAATCTAACTATATTAAGTTTAGTCGATAANCCACTACTAACTGGTTCCATTCCACCACANATAGGAAANCTNATAAATCTGACNCAATTAAATTTATATAANAATAANTTGACAGGAGAGATCCCTTATGAGATAGGTAATCTCACNGATGTAGANTTAGAAATTGGCATGTATAATCTGACNCAAATAAATTTATCGGATAATCAACTAACAGGGGAGATTGCACCACAGATGGGTAATCTAACTAAACTAACCCATTTAAATTTATCGGGTAATCAATTGGAAGGAGCACTCCCATCGGATATAGGAGACCTTAACAACTTGGTTCATTTAAATTTGAAAAACAATAATTTAACAGGAGCTATTCCATCTGCGATAGGGAACCTCAACTACTTAGCTAAATTACATTTGAATAATAATCAATTCGAAGCATTAAGTGTAAGCTATAATGAAGTAACAGGGGAAATTGAAGAGACTCTTTGTAATCTAAATATTATTTGGAGTGATACATCAAAATTCAATATTTCTAATAACCAACTTTGCCCACCTTATTTATTTTGCATTGAAGAGTATATTGGAGTTCAAGATACAAGTAGTTGTCCATAAGCAAAATCTTAAATATCTATTTTAGAACGATAGTCTTTTATTTATAGTAAAATATTGATGGTTATATTTAATTCAAAAATGGATATTCTACTTGCCTAATCCAATCGTATATTACAATTAATGATACATAATAATGTTATTACTAAAGTGTTACCTTTTAAATTTTTCATATCAATATTACTGGCTTTTTTGATGCTCTCGTGCCAAAACCAGGTAGAACAAAGTATTGTTTTTGTTCAAAAGGGCGTTCCTTCTGATTTAGAAGTCTTCAATTTTGAATCAGACAAAGAAGGATATCTGGTAGCAGAAGATGAATATTCGTTATTAACAGCAAAAAAGGCAATATTTGGAGATGACATTGCACTAAAAATTGATTTGAGTGTCTCTGNTTTTGATGGAACTATTAGAGTAATCTTNGGAGCAAACACATTTTCTATAATAAATAACTCTGATGAGAATGGTATTTTTTTACATGGAGCGTCTATTGGTAAAAGTACTAGACTGGGTGAAGTTTCTGATTATTTACAACAAAATATCCCATTTCAACTAACAATTTCATATGATAATGAAATACTTACTTATAAAATTGACAATAACACGCTTTATTCAGAACAAACTCCGATTTCTCCTGCAGGGCTTATGAAAATAATAGGTGAAAAGAATGGGTTTAAAATATCAGATATCTTTTTCAGAGGGGAATCAAAATCTTTTGAAGATTTTTTTACGAAAGAATTTTTGCTAAATCGGGCACATAAAAGTGTAGAATTTGTAGCATCAAGAATTAAAAATGATCCGAACAGGCCTTCCTTTCACTTTCAGCCACCCGCAAACTGGAATAATGACCCGAATGGATTAATATATTATGATAACTATTACCATCTTTTTTATCAACATAACCCTTATGGAGATCATTGGGANTGGATGCACTGGGGNCANGCNCGAAGTAAAGANTTAGTGCNNTGGGAGCATCTCCCAATNGCACTATGGCCTTCAATTGAGAAAAATGAAAGGCACGTTTTNTCAGGAAGTGGCTTTATCAAANATGATGGTANTCCNGTNCTTTTCTATACTTCTATTGATCAGCANTGGAAACCTGANCAGTGGTTGGTAACACCAGTAGATAATTCTTTATTTCAATGGGAGAAATATCCTGCAAATCCAGTTATGTCACATGAAATTCATAATGNCCAGAAAATNTCTAGTTGGCGGGATCCATTTTTATTTAGGGATAACGGAAAAACNTATATGGTTAATGGTGGCCATCCTGCTGATGGTAAAGGATCAATCATGCTTTATGAAGCCTTAAATCAGGAGCTAACAGATTGGAAATTCCTTGGNGTGCCNTTTAGTGGAAATGAAAAAAACTGGGAATGTCCTAACTTTTTCAAAATTGGTGATAAATATGTTTTAATCTATTCCCCGCACGATAGAGTTAAATATTATACTGGAACTATGGACTTTNAGAATATAAAGTTTAAACCAGATTATCATGGGGTTGTAGATTATGGTTCTCGTCTTACTGATGATATTGGTGGTGATCTGAGCTATTATGCACCAAATACGCTATTAAAACAAGATGGTCGTAAAATTTTATTTGGCTGGATTCCAGGTTTTAAAAAGAATCAAGGTTGGCATGGAGCAATTTCTTTACCAAGAGAATTATCAATTGATTCAAAGGGTCGCCTAATACAAAAACCTGTAACTGAATTAGAAACTTTACGTGGTGAATTAAAAAGCTATTCAAATATTAATATAGGAAAAAATCCTGAAAAAATTAGTGTTAGATCCACCGAATTTGAAATGTTGATCAAAACTAAAAATAAAGGTTCGGACCACATTGGTATTCGTTTATTAGAAGCGACTGGTGAGCCTTTTGAAATAAATATATCACCAGAATTAATCTCTGTAGGTAAAGAAGAAACAAATTTAGATGATGCTCTTGATAAAAAAATAGATATGGTACACTTATTTTTTGATAATACAATCATGGAAATTTTTGTGAATGATGGTTTACTATGNGCAACCAAAGTTATTTATCCAAATAAAAAGAATTTGAATTTTGAAATATTTTCTACGAGCGAAAATACTATTCTAGAATCGATTGATTTCTGGGAATTAAATAATTGATTTATTTTTTATAAATTGTCTCAAAAGCGCTTAGAATTATTTTATCATTTATTCAGACCAAAATTGATTAAACATTAACTAATTTTTTTTCTATAAAACCATTAGACTAGTTTTTCACTTTTAAAGATGATAGGCTTCCCAGGTTTCTAAGCGATGGAAAGAGACCGGTCCAGGCAGCAACGATTATGAGGGTACCGATACCTCCGCTAACAACTGAAAAAACCGGATTGAATATATGGGCAATAAGACCAGATTCGAATCCTCCAATCTCATTGGATGAACCAACAAAAATAGCTGTTATAGCTTGTACCCGACCCCGCATCTGATTCGGAACGGTCATTTGTGATATAACTCTCCTGATGACCACGGAAATATTATCAAGTGCTCCAGTTATAGCCAGCATCAAAAGTGAAAGCCAAAAATTTTGGGAAATACCAAAAATAATTGTTGCCAATCCGAAGCCAGCAACAGACCAAAATAGAGTCTTTCCAGCATTCTTAATTGTTGGTAAATGGGCAATGGTCAATGCCATTATAAAAGCTCCGATGGCAGGAGCGGAACGTAACCAGCCCAAAGCAGTTTCAGGTTTTATACCAATGGAAGAAAGATTAATTATATCGCGGGCAAAAATAGGTAATAGATATACTGCACCTCCCAGGAGTACAGCAAAAAGGTCTAATGACATTGAACCAAATAACAATCGATGTTTTCGAACATAGTATAAAGATTTAACTATCTGTCCTATCATTTTGCCCTGTTTAATCTTAGGGGCAGGAGGTAAAACCATAGTGCTTAAAAAAATTATGAAGGCAATAGAAGAAAATGCACTCAAAATATAAGCAGCTTCGATATTGAAGGAAATGATTATACCACCGATTGCTGGACCTACGATACCAGTGAGGTGAATCAGACTTGAACTCCATTTAACCGCATTTTCGAAATGCTCTTTTGGAATTAATAAAGGTGTAATTGCTCTCTGAGCAGGCGAACCAAGTCCTATAAATAACGCATCCAAAAAGAGCATTAGATAAGTCCATTTTAACGATATTTGGTACAAACTTAAAATTGCTAGACCAAACGAAGTAAGTGTTGCTCCTGTTAAACTTAACATCATTAGCTTACGACGATCATAGACATCAGCTAGGTAACCAGCGGGAAGTATAATAAGTATCATAGGAATAGCTTGGAATAGGCCGACTAATCCCAAAGATAGAGCCTGATCAGTTCGGGCGTAAACTTCCCAGCCAATGGCCAGACTCTGGGCGGCTGTTCCCATTCTTACAAGAGATGATGCTATTAAATATCGTCGGAAAAGGGGAAAGTGAAATGCCTTATATGGATTTATTTTACCACTCAAATTATATTATATAATAATTTTTTTAAGAAAAGTTTGTTTCAGATTTTACCATACATCCCTTTTAAAAGGTGGCTTTTTTAGTCCAGCTGCTAAGGCTTTTTTCCTAAGAGGTAGGATTGCAGGAATTTCGTCATCATAGAAAATATTCTGCATAACCCTCCAGTATTCGCTCAGTGCTTCTAAGGAAATATCCCATTGTTCTGGATATTTTTCTTGTAGCGGATTTGCTATATCCAAACAAATCGCTAAATAAGCAGAACGTGCTAACTCCTGTTTTTCATTACTATTTTGTATTATTAGTTCTATTTCTTTTTCAAATTTCTTTTTTAAATTTATTTTCTGATCATTAATATTTGAGAGCTTTTGGATGTTACCTGGCTTTTGATGAAAAATTTGATATACAGGAATCCCATCAATTATTACCCTTTGCCCACCATTGTCAATAATAACCTTCTCTGAAAGATCAATAATTCGATCTGCAAAACTCGTAATAGTTTCATCATCTGGCATATTTTCTCTTTTAGTATTCTTATAGCGATCAACAATTAGCCAACCCTGAGACATCATCCATCTATAACCTTTTATTACGCCTATGATTGTCCCAGCTGTTGCAGCAGTATTATCAGCATCCCATCCAAAGTTAAATGCAGTCTTTAAAGTTTTACTAAAATCACCTTCTCCATAAAGCAAAGCAGCTATCGTTGATGCAGTATTTAATTCAAAGCCATTTTTATCTCGCATCGCTCCATTAAATTTCGTGTATTTTTCCTTAATAAGGCGACGAGTTGTAAACCAATCATCTGGATATTTTTTATACCAATTTTGAACATCATCAATGATTTGTCTAATAATACTATTTGAATCGAGTGCTGTAATACCTGCAGCAAGAATATTTTCCATATCATCAGAAATAAAAGCTGTCGCTATCATAGTACAAAATAATTGAGTTGTTTGGGCAGGCTCCATATCAATAGTAATTCGAGTATAATTTAATCCAATTCTACTAGCAGTTTGTGGCATAGCAGGCGCCAATAACCCAAATGTTTCGCAAATAAATTGTCCAGAAATATTGAAATCTGCCCATGGATTTAAAGCAAACATGCTTGTTTGAGGAGGCTGAAAACCTAGATTCATGAGGTGTCTAGAATATCTATTTGAACACCAAATACCTCGGTTAATACGGTTTTTCCATAACTGAGTTAGTCTCTGTGATGATAGAAAAATTTGGTTTTCTTGTTGCATTACGTAGATATAAACCCATTCAAAATCTGTATCATCATCGGTTCTAGCCCCTTCGGGTAGAGACGGAATATATTCTTTAATATTTCCTGGTTGATCAATATAATCCATCTCATGAGGAATCCCGTTGAGATTACCTATCATTTGTCCTAATAGCCCACCCCTGATTTTATCTCGAAGAACATCAGCTGGTATCTCGATTATCTGTGCACTAAGAGTTGAAACGATTACACTTCCTCCGTAAACAATAAGACGGTATAAAAAACGCTTTCTTTGCATTATTATTTTACTCCTTGGGACAGTTATTTTTGAAAAACATAGTAAATGTACATATCAATTCCTACATATCTATAAACATAATACCAATTTATATTTTTGAATATAACGTTTTATAATTGTAATTATTATAGCGGTACCAGCTTCTTTCCCAAATATAAAATATTGGAAATTCTGGCGGAAATGCATACAATAGAAATTATTGTCTAACTGTTGAATTAACCTTTAACTGATCCACCAGTCATACCTTCGATAAAACGACGTTGAAGGAAAATAAACAAAAGAACAACTGGCAGTACTATAATTGTTGCACCTGCCATAAGTTGGCCCCAATCGGTTGTATATTGACCAGATAAAAGGAAAAATGATACCACTGCAGTCATACTATCTTTTGATTGCATAAATGTTGTAGCAATTAGAAATTCGTTCCAAGTGTAAAGACCCACTATTAATGCTACTGTAAGAATACCAGGCCAGACTATCGGCAACATTACACGGGAAAATACTTGCCAGTTTGTAGCTCCATCTACTATGGCAGCTTGCTCAAGTTCTTTTGGCACTGCCAAAAAATAAGTTCGCATTAGCATTATTGCAAAGGGGCTAAATAAAGCACAGTATATAAATGAAACAGCAAATACATTATTAATAAAACCCAAACGAGCAAAAGTAAAATAAAGTGGGAACATAAAAAGCTGAATAGGTGCAGTGGTAGTTGCAAGTAAATAACCTGTTAATAGCCGCCAGGAATTCACTTTTTTACGAGCTAGTACATATGCGGTCATCGACCCTGTACTACAAACCAAAACAATAGTTATACTTGTTAAAATCATCGAGTTTAGGAAAGTCTGAGAAAAGTTAGCATCTTGCCAAGCGCGGGTGAAGTTGTCCCACCGGAAAACTTCAGGCCATGATAAAGGGTTTTGTATAATTTCTGCTGCTGGCTTGAATGAATTAAGCAACATGAGGGCCATTGGGAATAAGGAAACAAAGGCCGCAAAACCTAATAAGACATAGGATAAAGTCAGGGTTATTCGACTCTCAATGAGATTCATAAGTCGCCTTCCTTAGTCTGTATCCGAATGTAAATGAATGTAGCGGCAAGACCAAACATACTAATCACTATTGCAGTGGCGGCTGCCTTACCAACTGCAAGATCATAGAATGCCTGTCTATATGCCATTGTAGACAGCACTTCACTTGAGAATGCAGGGCCTCCTTGTGTCAAGATATAGACAAAATCAAAAACAAGAAATGACCATATTATAGTCATAACCATCATAAGCATGATGGTTGGTTTTATAGCTGGTAATAGAACATACCGCATCATTTGAAAAAAAGTAGCACCTTCGACGCGAGCAGCATTTATCTGCTCCTCCGAGACCTGTCGTAGTGCTGCAAAAAAGATAACGGCTAGAAAACCCCACCAATGCCAAAGGTCCNCTGTAGCTACCCCAAATAGGGCTAATGATGGTTCGGATAGCGGGTTGGTTAGTGTCAGACCATACCTGTCTAGTAGACCATAGATACCACTCACTGGGTTAAAAATCATTCCTTGCCAAACTCTTGCTGTGATTACANTTGCAATAATCATGGGTAAAAAGTAGATGACTTGAAAAAATATACGGCCACGGCGAACAACCAATAACATTGTAGCCGCTAGCATACCAAAANCTACAGGTATAGTAAGGAAAATTGCGGTCCAGATAATATTATTTTTTAAAGCTAGCCAGAATATGCGATCGTTCCAAAGAAACTCGAAATTATCAAACCCGATAAATTTCGGTGATGTTATACCATCCCAATTATAAAATGCCAAAAGAATCGTTAAAAATGCTGGAATCAAAATGATTGCCAGATTAATAATAAGAGTTGGTAATATATAAAGGCGGTGCATTCGTTAAAATTCTAACATAATTGGTATAAATTAAGTATAGAGATTATTATCGATATTGTTTAGCGCTTTGGAATCGCTGGGACCTTACCTTCAGATAATTCTTCTTGAAAAAGTTTATCTATCTTAGTCAAAAATTGACCAGTCGTAATTACGTCGAACCAAACTTCTTCAATACCGCTATGTAAGTAGTTACTTGTTGCTGGTGGCAAAAAAGTCCAACTGGTGTATCCATACTTATTTTAAGATACAGCATTGGCAAGATTTACCATCGATGAGCCATATTGTGGGATTGCATTTTCACCAATTATTATTTTGCTGAGATCATCCAGAGGCATGTTCCATTCACCCTGCCATACAGTATTTATTTTACCGTAAAAATCATCACTAAAAATAAAATCAATTGCCCTAGCTGCTCCATAGGGATTAGATGAATTAGTGGCTATAGAAAAAGTAGAACCAATACTTAGCATATAAATTGGTGTCGGTAGACCTTCAGCACTTGGGAATCCAACAAATTCTACTTCGTGCTCTCGTCCCTCAAAATAGGTTGGGATATATTGAAAGGCCCAGGTCCCCGTTGGAGCCATACCAGCAGTACCATCAGATAATGTTGCGAAGGATTGTTCTTGAGTTAGTGAGTGGTAATTGGCCCCAAAGTAGCCCTTATCCCACCATTCTTTCAATTTATCAATAGCATTAATAAAGGGTTTAGACGTCCAAGGAATTTCTCCTTTCAATGCTCTGTAGAGATTATCAGGACCTGCAACAGAATTAAAAACAATTGAAACAAACCATTCACTTGTTTGGCGCCAATCAGCGCTACCAGCAGCAAATGGGACAATATTCATTTTAATCATTTTATCTGCGATCATTTCCAATTCCGGAATAGTTTTGGGGACATTCCATCTGTTCTCTTCAAACATCTTATTATTATAGAACAAGCCGATGGTTTCGTATGTCTTGGGTAAAAAATATAACTTACCATCATATGAACCCATGTTTAAGAAAACTTCAAGAATACGATCTTTCCATCCAAATTCAATCGCATAATCATCAAGAGGCATAAGCTGACCCGCTTGTACCATCGTGGCCAGATAGCCTGGTCCAGGAGTTTGAATAATGTCAGGACCTCTTCCTGATAGTAAAGCGACTCGTAATTGTTGATCCAATGTATTCCCTCTATAATCAATAGATAAATCATATTCTGGATACATAGTTTCGAAAGGAACTTCCATCAATTCATTTATCCATTTTCTCTGGTCTGGGTTTGCAGATTCAAACCACCAGTTTAGAGATGCTTTTTTACCAGTACATGTTATACTAAAAAATAATGGAATTAGAATTAAAACTAATCTTTTCATAATATATGTCCTCTTTATTTTAAATAGATCCTTTGTTAAAAAAGTGTAAGGCCAGTTTTTAAATCTAGATTTGATCAATGATAATTTTCATGGTTTATAAAAAAATATATAGCAACTTGAAATTTCGTATCTAACTGAAGTTAAGCAGATGCTTATCGCAATATAAGCGTAAGATAGATGGTGCATTGGTTTATAGATTTAATATAATAAAAGTAATCATATAAATTATTGTTTTCAAGGTTCTTTTAGGAATACAGTAAATTGTAAATTAGCCACCAATCTTACTGTATGGTTAATTACCTTTATCCCTAATGATATAATTATGCTTTCTCCTAACTGGCCTTTTAAACCTAGTAAAACTCCTTTTTTTTATGGGTGGATTATATGNCTATTCAGTACGCTGGGGTTTTTATTTAGTATACCCGGCCAAACAATTGGGTTGGCTGTTTTTACAGATTCCTTCATTGATGCTCTAAATCTATCCAGAACCGAACTTTCTATAGCATATTTTTTTGGGACTTTTGGCTCATCTCTTTTTTTAACAAGNGCGGGTCGTTGGTTCGACTTATTTGGAGGAAGGATAATGATGACAGTTTCATCAATTGCCCTATCTCTTATGATTTTGTATATAAGTTTTATAGAAGAACTTGGTAAGTTCGTTGGGAACTCTTCTGGATTGATTTTTATATTAATCTTATTGGGATATTTTGGAGTTCGTTTTTTTGGTCAAGGTGTGTTGACAAATTGCTCAAGAAATATACTGTTACTCTGGTTTGACAAAAAACGAGGACTTGTTTGTGGAATTAGAAGTGTTTTTGTAAGTATTGGGTTTTCATTATCCCCATTATTATTAGCTGGACTGATAATCAATTTTGGTTGGCGCGAAGCACTATGGATCCTTGCAGGAGTTGGAGGGATTGGCTTTTCAACAGCAGCTTTTTTATTTACTAGAGATGACCCGGAATCTTGTAATTTGGTGATTGATGGAATTGACAATCATTTGTTAGAAAAGTCAAAAAATGAAGTAATTAATAGTAAAACATTAAAAGATGCAAAGCGTAGTCCAGTATATTGGATATATGCATTAAGTCTTGGAATGCATGCAATGTTTGNAACTGCTCTTGTATTCCATATTGTGGCAATTTTTAGTGAAGTCGGAAGGGGTAGCCAAGAAGCCTATAATTATTTTTTCCCGACTGCTATTTTTAGTACGATTACTAACTTCTGTGCAAGTTGGTTAACAGATAAGTACGTTTTAAAGCCTTTTCTTGTAACAATGTTAATAGCGTTTTGTATTGGATGTTGGGGGTTAATTAATTTAGGATATAATTGGGGTTTCTGGATTCTGGTAATTGGATTTGGGATAGGTGGCGGTTTATGGGGTGTAATATCAAATTTGGCATATGTAAGGTTATTTGGTTCTAAGTACCTTGGAGAGATTAGTGGTTTTGGAACATCAATTTCAGTTGTTTGTAGCGCAGTTGGCCCTGCCGCTTTTAGCTTGGCTTATGATTATTTGGGAAGTTATACTTCAGCCTTTCAAATCTGTTTAGTGAGTTTATTGGTCCTACTATTTGTCTCATTGTATTTTAATCAAAAAGAGCATAAAGATTTAAAAAATGAATAATATTTTTCAACAAACATCCTTACTTCAGATGAAGAATATTACCAAAATTTTTCCTGGAGTGAAGGCTCTTGATAATGTGACACTTAGACTGGAAAAAGGAGAAGTTTTGGCATTGCTTGGAGAAAATGGAGCAGGGAAAAGCACTTTAATGAAGATTCTAGGTGGTGCCCATTCANTTGANTCAGGTGCAATATNTATAGATAATAAATTAATAAANTTTNATTCTCCTTCNCAAGCNNGNGANNTGGGAATATCTATTATATATCANGAGTTCAACTTAATTCCNGATCTTACNATTNGGGATAANATATTTTTAGGTAAAGAAAAAACTAGAAAAGGATTTATTGATTATAATTTTGAAAAAAGAAAAGCTAGAGCACTCTTTGATAAAATAGGATTGAAAATTGATACTGAAGTATTATGTTCTTCTCTCACAGTTGCAGAACAACAGATGGTAGAGATTGCTAAAGCATTATCAATTAAAGCAAAAATAATTGTAATGGATGAACCTTCAGCAACTCTTTCTAATAATGAAGTTTTAAAACTTTTTTCAATAATTCGTGACTTAAAAAAACAAGATATTAGTGTTATTTATATTAGTCATCGTCTTGATGAAATTTTTGAAGTAGCAGATCGTATAATGGTACTAAGAGATGGAATCAATGTTGGAGAAGAAGACCCAAAATGTATAGACCGTGGCATTTTAATTGAAAAGATGGTTGGTCGTACTATTAAATCTGAATTTCCAAAAAATAATGTTGTCCCTGGGAAAGAAAGATTACGTTTAGAAAATGTTTCAGATGGAGTCAACGTCCATAATATTAGTTTTAATTTGCATGAAGGCGAAATTATTGGTTTTGCAGGTTTGGTTGGAGCCGGTCGGACTGACTTGATGCATCTTATTTTTGGAATTGGAAAACCTAATTCAGGTCGTATATTTCTAAATGGCATTGAAACCAAAATAAGAAACCCTCAAGATGCAATCAAAAATCAGATTAGTTTATTGACAGAAGATCGAAAAAAACATGGTTTGGTTCTTAATCATTCCTGTATTGAGAATTTTGGTCTACCAAATCTCAAGAAATATAGTAGATTTCCATTTTTAGATAAAAAAAAGGAACAGGACGCTTTTAAAACTTATGTTAATGATCTAAAAATTAAGATTTCTGACCATGAATCATTGGTCTCAAGCCTTTCTGGTGGTAATCAGCAAAAAATCGTGTTGGCAAAATGGCTGGAATCAAATTCTGACATTATTATTTTTGATGAACCCACCCGTGGTATAGATGTTGGTGCAAAATATGAAATATATTTATTGATAAATCAGCTTGCCAGTAAGGGGAAATCAATCATAATCGTAAGCAGTGAATTACCTGAACTGATTGGTTTGTGTAATAGGATTATTGTGATGCACGAAGGATATTTAAAAGGTAAAATAAATGATACAACTGATGTTACTCAAGAAGAGATATTAAAAATAGCTATTTCCTAAAACATAGCTTGGTTACTGATGATTAAAATATTAATTAAAAATTACGGTATGATATTAGTTCTTATTGGATTATGTACTTTTTTCAGTATTCTTACTATCAAAGAACAAAACCCGGATAGTGATAGTGCAGCTAATCAAATTATTAATAAAATCCAAAATTCTTATACTCAAAATGATTTAATCTTAATAGTTGGTGCTTCAAATAAACCTTCTGGGCCTTTTGCTTTTTTATTAAAAGAAAAACTTGAAATATTAAAATTTAAGAATATTCTATTGGTTACAGGAATTCCCCGCGATTTACAATTATCACTTGATAGTCTAAAATTGGTTCAAAAAAAACCAGTATTGATCGTAACGAGTGGTGATATTTTAAAATGGCGAATCATTGAACTTTTCCCTGAACTCTATCCAGAATTGGATGATTGTAAAATAATTTCTCCTGATACATATTTTTGGCCAGATTTTCTTAGGAAATCTAATCTTGTAGCTATAGTTGATAGGATTGTTGTAATTGCAGTTCTTGCAGTAGGTATGACTATGGTGATCATCACTGGTGGAATAGATCTATCTGTCGGAAGTTTAATTGCCCTGTCTGCAGTTGTTAGTACAACTATCATGAAAATACTGGGAGGACTGGACGCTTCAGCATGGGTAGTTTTTATTGGGTTCATTTCTGGAATTATCACTTGTGGTTTTATTGGAGGGGTTGGGGGTGCTTTAGTAGCTAAATTTAAAGTACCTCCTTTTATTACAACACTTGCGATAATGTTGATGGGTAGGGGACTTGCGTTTATGATTACAGGAGGTTTTTCAATCTACCAGGTACCAAAAACATTACCATGGTTGGGGCAAGGGTCTACATTTGGATTCCCCAACACGGTAATACTGTTAATTCTAATTTATTTTACTGCACATATATTCATGTCTCATACTCGCTTGGGGAGATATATTTATGCTGTAGGTGGAAATCAGGAAGCAGCTCATCTTTCGGGGGTTCCAGTTCAAAATATCATTATTTTTGTATATGTTATCACTGGCATAACTGCCGGTATAGGTGGTAGTATACAAGCATCACAGTTAAATACGGGCACCCCAAATATGGGGATTATGTATGAGCTATATGTTATAGCCGCAGTGGTAGTTGGCGGTACTAGCCTTGCTGGTGGATCTGGAAAGATTTTAGGTACTCTGATTGGAGTATTTGTAATATCAGTAATACAAAATGGAATGAACCTTCTTGGGATTGAAAGTTATACGCAGCAAGTTGTACTCGGGTTGGTAATTCTTATAGCAGTGCTCTTAGATAGAGCTCGGATTCAAAAATTAAATAAATAACATTTGGAGATAAATATAATATGAGTAAAAAATATAGGATAAGTATAATTACAAAATGTATTGCTTTTATTTTATTATTTTTTTCATGCAGTTCAAAGCAAGAGTTTAAGGGTAAAATAGGAATGACATGTCTGGATCTAACAAATCCATTTTTTAAATTGATAGCAAACGTTATGGAATCTGAAGCAGCAAAATATGGATATGAACTTATCGCACTTAGTGGAAACCAGGATCCGGCAACACAAAATAACCAGCTATCAGACTTTGTTGCTCAGGGTTATGATGCGATTTTTTTAAATCCAGTTGATTCCAAATCAGCAGGAGAAGGTGTAAAAAAAGCCCATTCAGCGGGAATTCCTGTTTTTACATTTGACATCCAAGTAACTGATGAAGAAGCAAAAAACTTAATTATTTCACATATTGGTAGCGATAACTATCAAGGTGGGCGCCTTGCAGGTAGAAGCATGATTGAAGCTACCGGTGATAAAGGGAAAATTGCTATACTTAGTTTTCCTGAAATAACTTCCTGTCAATTTAGAGTGAATGGCTTCCGCGATATTTTAAAAGAAAAAAATAGTAGCCTTCAGA
>PBKF01000037.1 GCA_002722105.1 Fidelibacterota bacterium | reverse complement strand
CCTCAGTCATAAAATATTTTTTATTTTCATCTGAAAACAACACACTAGAAATAAACCTTGGAACAACATTGGGGATATTGCCTACATTAAATTGAACACTAGCAGATGTTCCAAAATTTGTTGCTATAGAATCCTGTTCCAATCCTGCCTGCCCAATAAGAGAACCTTGCTGATCACCAATAACCACGGAAAGTGGAATGTGTGTTTCTGAAACTTTTCCATGATTATTCTTTACCGGTAATATAGGTGGAAGACAATTTTCATTGATTCTAAAAAGGTCTAATGCAAATGAGGACCAATTTGATTTATGAATATTATATAGGAGAGTTCGGCAGGCGATAGATTCATCTATNCCTGCTGTACCAGTTAAGCTCTGCAATAAATAAGCACTNAGGGAGCCGAAATATAATTGATTATTTTTGACTCTTTGNTGTAACAAGTTGTCTTGCCGAATAAGATGAAGAAATTTGGGNCCACCAAAATGGGCGCTCAATGGTGTCCCGGTAATCTTCCAGAGTGCTTCACTATNCTCTAGTAANTCATCGGTAATACTAAATGCCCGACTATCCTGCCAACTCAAGGCNGGNGTTACNGGATGACATGATTNTTTNTCCCATAGTAAAAATGTGGAACGTTGGACNCTAAGCCCGGCTCTTCTAACAGGAGTTTNACCTGATTTTTGCNCCATTTCCTGGAATAAAGATTTGCAGGCATCTAAAATNATAACAGCATCANATTCCACATGAAATTTTTTTGGATGAGACAAGNTNTGTTTGATTTTATTACTGTAAATAANTTTCCCGANATCATTAAATAAGAAGGCTTTTGTAGATGATGTCCCTTGATCNATGACAATGTAATTCATGAATCAAANTTACTGGATATTNCGCAGAGCTGGAATGCTAATCCCAATTATGCCNCACAGTGCAGCACCGAGCCCAATACCAAAAAATAAAAGTTTAACAGAAATTATTGAAGTGATTATTCCCACTAAACCGGATGAGATTGCTGTTGTACCTACCACGCCTAAATGAACCATAGCGAAAAATCGTCCATGAAATTTATTTGGAGTATGAATCTGGACAATGGATGTTCTACTTATTATAATGAGCGGAATTCCTATGCCATGCAGAAAAATTATTACCATAGCCATTTCTATGCTTTGAACCCAATACAAGAATGAATATGTGATTCCATCTAAGAATAACCCAATAGCCCATATGGTGCCGTTTTTAAAAAATTTGTTAAGGTTAGAAACAATGAATGATCCAACCAAAGCACCAGCAGCCATACAGCCCTCTAGAAAAGCAAAATCCGAAGCAGTACCGCTTAATGCAATTTTAACTAAGATTGGTAGCCCNACAATGGCGGGCCCCATAATGAAAAGATTATTAATAAACGTAATGACGATCATCCAAAAAATTGACTTCTGCTCATAAAGATAAGATAGNCCTTGTTTCAGTTCATGCCAGTGNCTNTGCTTATCCGAGTTTATTAAGTGAGTTGGTTTTTTAAGGCAAAATAAGAAAACGACAGAAAATAAAAAAGAGGCTGCATCTACCATAAATAAATTTGGGAGTGAAATAAGTGTCAGTAAAACNCNAGCGANNATAGGTCCCATCATCCAGGCAATTTGTCCTGAAGTTGCTAAAATAGCATTTATCTGAATTAATTTTTGCACAGGAAATAACATGGGAATAAANGACTGGAATGCAGGTTGAAAAAATGTATTAAAACAGCTTCTTAAAAATGCTAATCCGCAAATNAGCCAAATATTCTCATGGTAATACCATAAACAAATGGGAATCATTAAAACGGCCAATGCCTGCCCAGCATTGGCAATTATCATTAGCCAAAAGCGGTTCATTTTATCTGAAAAANCACCAGCATATAGCCCAAAAATCAATGCTGGTAAATAAGCGCTCATGGCAATAATTCCCGTAATAATAGAAGAATTAGTTAGATCCAAAACCAACCATAAAAGTGCTAATTGGTAAATTGCATCTCCAATTTGGGAAATTGCCTGCGCCGACCAAAGTAAATAAAGATTTTTCTTTTGACTAAAATTCACCATGATGAAGTCAGCACTGAAATTAGTCCCAAAACATTTTTGCCATTTAGTTTTTCCCTGTAAATTGTGTACTTATTTTGGAACNAATATTTTAACATTATCGTAAAGGAGTANGAGAATGGCTTATATAATAGCAGAACCATGCGTAGGAACCTGTGATACCGCTTGTGTGGAAGTGTGCCCTGTAGATTGTATTCATGGACCTTATGATAAAACCGGAGCCGGAGCTGAGGCGAAGGCGGATGATTTTGTCCCGAAAGATGAGGATTCTTTATACATTGATCCGGAAGAGTGTATTGATTGTGGAGCCTGTGAGCCTGAATGTCCAGTAGAAGCGATCTTTGAAGAAAGTGAAGTCCCAGAAGAGTGGAACAAGTACATCAAAATCAATTATGAGTGGTTCGGCCGNGAGTATACGGGGTAGTTAAATTAATTAGATTTAATTAAATAAACGGCTGTCAAATCGCAGCCGTTTTTTTGTATTATATTTTATGAATAAAGATCAAGTTTTAGACCATTTAAAATCCATTAATTATCCAGGATTTTCCAGAGATATTGTTTCTTTTGNNATNGTANNAGNNATCTCTATTGATAGCAATGGAGTTACGGTATTTCTGAATATTACATCTCAAAATGAAGGCAAAAAGCAGCAAATCATTAATGCTATCAGAAAAGCGCTCTCGAGCTACTTTGATACTGTAAATGTAGAACTTTCTTCAGATGGGTCTCAGCAAACAGTCCCGATTCCACCTGGACAAGAGCCCAATCCAATACTGGAAAATGTAAAACATGTTATAGCCATTGCAAGTGGGAAAGGAGGAGTTGGTAAATCTACTATTGCAGCAAATTTGGCCTGTGCTATGATGAAAAAAGGTAAAAAGGTTGGATTATTGGATCTAGATATTTACGGCCCCTCTTTGCCGATTGTTTTAGGTCTTAATGAACAACCCGAAATGACTCAGGAAAAAAAATTAATACCCTTAAAAAAATTTGATATGGAAGTCATGAGTTTTGGCTTTATTAGCGGGAATGATACTCCGGTGATATGGCGCGGACCTTTAGTCTCCCGTATGACAGAACAATTTTTCAGGGATGTAAAATGGGGGAAGTTAGATGTAATGATTTTGGATTTACCTCCGGGCACTGGTGATGTTCAATTAACATTAACCCAAAAACTAAAAATGTCNGGTGCAGTCATTGTCACGACGCCNCAAGATATTGCCTTGGCAGATGTCCGAAAAGGCGCCGATATGTTCCGTAAAGTCAATACCCCTGTTTTAGGTGTAATTGAAAATATGTCTGGCTTAGCTTTGAATGGTGTTGTAAAAGGCTCTGTTTCATCATTTTCAATNAATGACGAAGAGATTTTTGTTGATGAAAAAGGCAATTTTAGTTTAACAATGGATTTATTTAAAACAGGAGGTGGTTTGAAAGAAAGTGAAAGGTTAGGAGTTCCTCTTTTAGGAAAAATCCCTATTTCTGCTGATATAATGAATGCTACAGATTCCGGGATNCCAATTGCTTATAGTAATCCTGATTCATCTGTCGGCCAGATCTATCATCACATTGCTGAAATGTTAATATCTGATNGTTAATGNAATTGGGAACAACAGTAAATTTTATAGGTTATTTACAATAAATCCGCGAAATATNGCACAATGCAACTCGGTTGTATCCAAATTAACCAATCGGTAATTTCGCCCGCTTTTTTTCTTTATTATAGATGAAAAATTCATTACGAAAAAGTGCACTGGAAGGGCATATCCCTGAACATATAGCTATCATTATGGATGGCAATGGCCGCTGGGCTAAAGAGCGTTTATTGCCAAGAGTGGCCGGACATAAAGAGGGGATAAACTCTGTCAGAGAAATTACNCGTATTTGCGGGGAGATCAGTGTAAAGCATCTTACGCTTTATACATTTTCAACAGAAAACTGGAATCGGCCTGATGATGAAGTCAGTGCCTTAATGACTCTTTTATTNAAAACAATCAGTATTGAGGTCGAAGAACTTCACAAAAATAATGTTTGCTTCACTGCAATTGGCAACTTGGAGATGTTGCCACAATCTACCCGAAAAGGAATTTTGAATGGTGTTCAAACTACAAAGGATAATACTGGGTTAAATCTTTGTTTAGCCTTGAATTATGGGAGTAGGCAGGAAATGGTTAATGCTGTACAAACGCTCGCAAATAAAGTCAAAAAAGGGGAATTGGAACCTCATGAAATTGATGAAACTATTTTTTCTAAATCGCTTTCAACATTTGATATGCCTGATCCTGATCTTTTAATTCGAACCAGTGGCGAATGTCGATTAAGTAATTTTTTACTTTGGCAATGTGCCTACACGGAAATATTTATGACAGATACATATTGGCCTGCTTTTCGTGAGAATGAATTGATGGAAGCAATTCTGGAATATCAATCTCGTGAAAGAAGATTTGGACAGGTTAGTGAACAAATAAGTAATTCATAATGAAAAAATTACTTATTCTTTTTTCAATTCTCACCTACAGCTTAGGTCAGGGACTTCCAGATGAAATTCAATTGGTAAAAGTTGATGTTGATGGAAATATCATTACTTCTGAAAACACCATTATTTTTACCGCAGGCCTTCGTAAAGGCCAGACTATTTCACCATCTGATTTTCCACGGGCTGTTAAACGGCTCTGGCAATTAGGTTTATTCCGAGATATTCAGATTCGCTATGATGAAGAAACATCAGATGGTCTTTCTATCACAATTCTAGTAAAGGAGAATTATATCCTTGGAGATTTATCCTATCAAGGGAATAAAAAGATAAAAGATCGGAAGTTTAATGATGAAATATCATTAGCAAAAGGACAAAGGCTTGCTACTAATACGCTCCATGAAATAGCAACAACCATTAAAAATTTGTATGCAGAAAAAGGTTATTTAAATGTAGAAGTTGAGCCTGAAATGAAAATTCCTGAACAAGAATCAACTCTTTTTGAAGGCAAAGCAAAAGATATTGTAAGAGATGTGGTATTTAATATAAGTGAAAATGAAAAAGTCAAAATTGATAAAATTATTTTTGAAGGAAATCAATCTTTTTCAAATTTCCGACTTCGCTGGAAAATGAAAGAGACCAAACAACAGCGATGGTACCTTTTTTGGCGCTCTACATTTGATAAGAAAAAATTTGATGAAGATTTAAATCTTGTTGCGACTTTTTATAGGAATAAGGGCTACCGTGATTTTAGAGTTGTGCGCGATACAATAAGATACAGTGATGATAAAAAGCAATTGAATTTAATTCTTACCATTGAAGAAGGCCCCAAGTATAAATATCGCAATTTTTCATGGGAAGGAATGACCTTATTTAATGAAGAGCTTTTGTCACGTACCTTAGGTATAGAAACCGGAGATCAGTACAGTGACGAAGATTTTAACATGGCTGTTTTTGATCGTGTTCAGGGATTGTACATGGATCGGGGCTATATCTACAGTCGGATTGAGCCTGCGATTACACCTGTTGGGGAAGATTCTCTTGATATTCATTTTGTTATTACTGAAAACCATAAAGTTTATATCAACCATATTGCTATTAAAGGAAATACAAGAACAAGAGAAAATGTAGTTCGCCGCCAATTACGAGTTTTTCCCGGTGATGTTTTTAATCGCCAGCGACTGATGAGAAGTCACCGGGAAGTTATGATGCTAAATTTCTTTGCCAATGTAGTACCAGATGTAGTGCCCATTTCAGAAGATAAGGTAGATTTAGAAATTACAGTAGAAGAAAAACCAGCGGGTCAGGCGAATGCAAATATGGGGTATAGTCAATCTTTTGGTATGACTGGCGGGGGCGGCCTTGCTTTGCCAAATTTTCGTGGGAGAGGACAAAGTTTAAATTTCAGTTTTAACGTAGGTACCAATGTGGGCTATGGATACGGGTATGGCAATCAATACCAACAGCGCCCTAAATACAGATCTGTAAGTATAAGTTTTACAGATCCAATGGTTAATGATACGAAGAATCTATTAGGTGGATCAATTTTTTATACGTTCCGTGGCAGTTCTACGTTGTATTCTGCCCCCATTGATTATACAATGGCTGGCACTTCAATTACGTGGGGTCGTATTTTTAAATGGCCTGATGATTTTTTTCGTGGGACCTGGTCTTTTCAACTTGTTCGTAAAATGTATGAAGCGTCTCAAGCAGATTTAGACCGTTATGCAGGTGGGTATAAAACTTCAGATGGTATCAACTTTTCACAAACAATACGGAGAGATAGTCGCGATCATCCCGAATTCACAACCATAGGTTCTTTATTTTCTTTAAAATCTATGCTGTCAGGTTGGGTGTTAGGAGGACAGGAAAATTTTCATAAACATGTTTTAAATCTTGAATGGTATACACCTACATTTTGGAAATTTGTCTTAATGAATTCCATGAAAATTGGTGTAGTCAAGGAATTACCTGCATTGAGAGAAGGCCGATCATTTATTCCATGGAATGATAGATTTATTATGGGGGGGAATGGCATTCCTTATGGTAATCCATTAAGAGGTTATGACGATAACAGAGTGGGCCCTATTACTTCAAATGGAAGTCCTATAGGAGGAAATACTTTGGTTAAATTTGGCACAGAATTTCGAGTGCCTTTTGCAGAAAATCCTGTAGTTTACGGACTGGTTTTTGCGGAAATGGGTAATGTTTGGTCTTCCACAAATTTGATGGAAAGATTGGATCTCCCACGAAGAGGCCCGATTGATTTGAAGCGTTCTGTCGGTGCAGGTATTCGTTTTTTTATGCCAATGATTGGGATGCTTGGTTTTGATATCGGGTATGGTTTTGATCGAGTTAACACTAGCGGAGAGTTGGACCCAGGATGGAAAACCACCCTAACATTTGGACAACAATTTTGATAAACAAGGAGATAACTGTGAGAACAACCCTTCGAAATACATTATTTATTTTAACCTTTATAGGCATGGCATCAGTAGCGTCAGCTCAATTAACAATAGGATATATTTTATCAGAAAGAATTCGCACTGAATATGAAGAGTTTAAAGAAGCAGAATCTCAATTACAGTTGGAATACAGAAAAGTTCAATTTGAGTTTGATCAAATGGGACTAAAAATGGATAGCCTTAGACAGGATTACGAAGTAAAACGTCTTATGGCTTTAGACAAGGGTGAAAGTATTCGGCAGGAAATTGAGCAAATGGAAAAGCAAATTCAAAATTTTCAAGCTGAAAAAATTGGACCACAGGGTGAACTGATGAGGAAACAGGCTCAATTAGAATATGAAATTTTAGGTAAAGTCAAAAAAGCTGTTGATAAAGTTGCCATTGATGGTGGTTTTGATTATATAATTGATGCATCTGTCGGTCTGCTATATTTTAAACCCAAGTACGATATGACTGATGATGTTCTGCATGAACTTCGGAATTTAACTACAGGGAAATAAACTGATTTGGAACTCACGCTTGGTGAGATTGCTTCCCAGGTAGGCGGCACAGTACAAGGTAATCCTGATTTAATTATTAACGGGGTCTCAGAAATTCAAAATAGTATTCCTGGTACAATTACATTTCTGAGCAATCCAAAGTATAAGAAATACTTATCATCTACGCAGGCTGCAGCAGTATTTGTAGATGATACAACCAGTGTTAATGATGGCAATATTGTTTTTGTTCCCAATCCGCAATTAGCAATGGCAAAGACACTAAGCCTTTTTTATCCGGAGAATAAACATTTAGCTTTCATACACCAAAAGGCAATTATAGACCCTACTGTCTCTATCGGTGAAAATGTATCAATTGGTCCAGGAGTCATTATTGAATCAGGTTCAGTTATTGGCAATGGATCTGTAATTGATGCAAATACAGTAATTGGTGAAAATGTAACTATAGGAAAGAATTGTCAACTAAAGGCCAATGTAACAATTTATTTTAATACCATTATTGGTGAAAATGTCGTTATCCATAGTGGAACAACAATTGGTTGTGATGGATTTGGGTTTGTAACACTGGACGGTATCCATGAAAAAATTCCACAGATCGGTAATGTTAAAATAGAAGATAACGTAGAAATCGGTTCGAATTGTGCTATTGACAGAGCAACTATTGGGACTACGTTTATTGGAGAAATGACAAAGCTAGATAATCTGGTTCATATAGCTCATAATGTGAAGATTGGTAAGGGGTGTCTTATTACAGGGGCATTTGCAATTGCAGGAAGTTCTAAGGTTGGTGATTATTGTACATTTGCTGGACAAGTTGGCGTTGCTCCTCATGTAAATATAGGCCCCAATGCAACCTTTGCTGCAAAATCAGGTGTAACAAAATCCTTAGTAGGGGGAAAAGTCTATGCAGGTTTTCCTGCTAGGGAAATAAGAGAACACAATAAAAGAGAAGCAGTATTAACTAGAATTAATCAGATGCGAAAAAAGCTTGATCAATTGATAGTGGATCAAAAAGTAAGGTAAATTTAAAGATGGAAAGAAAACAAAGAACAATATGTACATCTCAAACATGTAAAGGTGTGGGTTTGCATACTGGCGTAGAAACAAGTATAACTTTTCATCCTGCACCAGAAAATTTCGGTGTTCGATTTGTGCGATCAGATATTTCATCAAGTCCGGAAATAAAAGCGGATATTGACCATGTAGTAGATATATCACGAGGTACAACCATTGAGGAAAATGATGTGCGAATTCACACAGTTGAACATGCTCTCGCTGCTGTGAGCGGACTCCGAATTGATAATATATTAATCGAACTGACCGGTAAGGAACCTCCAGTGATGGATGGCTCTGCAAAAGATTTTGTTGAATGTTTAATCAAAGCCGGAATCAAAATACAAAAACAGGAAAGAAAGGTTTTAGAGATTACCCGTGCTGTAAACTATACAAATTCATACCGTGATATTGATATTCATGTTATTCCATCGGATAGATTTAGAATTACATTTATGGTTGAATACCCATTAACTGCACTGGGGACTCAGTACGAAGCCATTTATAATATGGAAGAAGATTTTGCATTTGAAGTCGCACCGGCCCGAACATTTTGTTTTTTGAGTGAGGTTGAAATGTTGAAAGAACAAGGTTTGATTAAAGGTGGGGCATTGGACAATGCAGTTGTTATTGTAGATAAGGAAATTGATAAAGCTGAAATGGACAGACTCAAGGATTTATTTGGTATAGAGCATAATATAATTCAAGGTGCAAATGGTATTCTAAATGGAAAAGTACTTCGATTCAAAAATGAGCCAGTTCGCCATAAAACCCTGGATTTGATTGGAGATCTCGCTTTATTAGGTATACCTATTAAAGGTCATGTTACTGCAGCTAGAGCAGGTCACGCGAGCAATGTTGAATTTGTAAAAAAATTAAAAACAGAATATGCTAAGGAACTTACTGCATTAAATAATGGTAATTCAAATGGCTAATTTGTCTGATCAAACGATATTTACGATTAAGGACATAATTCAGGTACTCCCTCATCGGTATCCATTTATCCTTATTGACAAATTAGATGTCATAAAGCCAGGTGAATCACTTATAGCGATAAAAAATGTGACAGTAAATGAACCATATTTTCAAGGTCATTTTCCTGGGCAACCTGTTATGCCAGGTGTTCTTTCTTTAGAAAGTATGGCTCAGGCTGGTGCATTTTTAATGTTAAGCCAAGTGGAAAACCCACTATCAAAAAATATGTTTTTTTCTACTGTTGAAAATGCAAAGTTCCGCAAGCCAATTGTTCCAGGTGATCAGCTCAAAATCCATATGGAACTTATAAAAAAGAAACTCAATATTTGCAAATTTCATGGGAAATGCACAGTAGATGATAAAGTGGTAGCCGAAGCATTCTTGTCTGCAAATATTGTAGACCGTCCAGGCACTTAATATTTCTTCCTTAATACATCCAACCGCAATAGTTGATCCGAATGCAGAAATTGGTGTAAATGTAACTATCGGTGCATTTACAATTATAGAGGCAAATGTTACAATTGGTGATAATACTTCCATTGGTAACCATGTTACCATTTGTGGCGAAACAGTTATAGGAAAGTCATGTCGCGTATTTCATTCTAGTGTAATCGGTGAAATACCTCAAGATTTAAAATTTGGCGGTGAACATACTAAAACAGTAATTGGAGAAAAGACAACCATACGGGAATATGTTACTATAAATAGAGGGACTGAAGCATTGGGGAAAACCGAAGTTGGATCTGGAGCTTTATTAATGGCCTATGTTCATATTGCTCATGATTGTCTGATTGGAGATAATGTTATTATGGCTAATATGGCAACTTTAGGAGGTCATGTCGAAATCGGTGACTGGGCATCTTTAGGTGGTGGTGTATTAGTGCATCAATTTACAAAGATCGGTGCTCATGCTTTTATTGGTGGTGGTTTCAGGGCAGTGCAGGATGTACCACCATTTGTTCTTTGTGCAGAAGAACCATTGAAATTCCAAGGAATCAATCGTATCGGGCTTAAACGAAGAGGTTTTTCCCAAGAAGAGATGAAAATTATAAAAAATACGTATCTAATTTATTTTAGATCTGCTTTAAATAGGAATGATGCCCTTGCAAAAATTGAAACTGAAATTCCGGATACGCCTTATAGAAATCAAATTCTAGATTTCCTTCGTTCTTCCGAACGAGGAATTATCTAATATTCAAAAATGAACATATTTTTCTTTTACTTGATGCTTTCAGGTATCACATTTTCTCAGTATGCAGATTTTCGATTTGATTCTTTCAATTGTGTGAATTGCGATGAATACGCTAACACTGTTATTAACCAATCTGCTTTTTGGATGAGTGAAACCCCTAGTATTGATCCCATGAGTCAAAATCGATTTTACATACAATCTGGATATTCATTATCTATTAGTAAAATAAAAGGCCATCATTGGGGCTACCCTAATTTAGATTTGGGCATTAAAACAACAAAAAACCTATCATTAACAGGTAAGATATTTGGTTTTTCATCGCAAGAAGAATCTCCACAAATATTGGGAGCGGGGCTACAATATGCTTTTGGTGGTAAAGATACATTGAATTGGGTCACTTCTATCCAGCGTATTGATTTGAAGGGGTTAAACCATTATCATTTAACTTCTATAACCATAGATATTCGAAAATGGATCAAATGGAATCCAATAATATTCAGAATTGGGACTGGTTCAATTTTCTATAAACAAAAATCTTTTTTTACTGTTTCTGGGATGGATTCAAAAATAGATGGTCAAATAAATTTCATTGGAGTAGATACATTATATCCATATTCAATATATACAATTGGGGTTGGAACTCGGTTTCATCCCCGAAAAACAATGATTTCCTTTTTTATACAAAAAGAATTATTCTAATGTTTAAACGAATTTCTATTTTAGGGTCCACCGGATCTATTGGTGTCAATGCGTTAAAAGTAGCATCCCATTTACGAGAAGAGTTAGAAATTGTTTACCTTTCGGCTAATCAAAATACAGATTTACTAATTGAGCAAGCATTACAATTCAACCCTGAAGCAGTATGCATTGTCGATGAAGAATTTTCGGAAAAAGTAAAAGATGCACTTATTTCCACTGATATAGAAGTTCTGGTTGGTCGTAAATGTTTATTAGAGTTATCTCAAAGGGATGATGTTGATATTTTATTGAATGGATTAGTGGGCGCTCCGGGCATGGAACCCACATTATTGGCCCTTCAATCCGGTATTGATGTGGCTTTGTCCAATAAAGAAAGCCTTGTTATGGCGGGAGATATAATTAAAAAAGCTATGAAAAAATCTGGAGCAAAACTCTATCCTGTTGATTCTGAACATTCTGCTATTTGGCAATGTTTAGTGGGAGAAGAGATTGAAGATATTCGTCGTCTGATTTTGACTGGTAGCGGAGGCCCGTTTCGATCACGTGATGTGAATACATTTGCAGAGATTAAAATTGATGAAGCTTTGAATCACCCCAATTGGGATATGGGCCAAAAGATAACGATAGACAGTGCAACAATGATGAACAAAGGCTTGGAGTTAATAGAAGCATATTGGATATTTGGCTTTACACCTGATAAGATTGATATCGTAGTTCATCCCCAATCAATAATTCATTCTATGATAGAGTTCAAAGATGGCGCCATTAAAGCACAAATGGGTGTTCCTGATATGAAAGTTCCGATCCAATATGCTCTTACTTACCCAAGGCATATAGAAGCACCTTGGGAACAGCTGGATTTTTATGAGTTTGAAAAATTGACCTTTCAGCCACCTGATTATGATAGATTTCCTTGTATTAAATTAGCATTTGACTCTTTAGAAAAACTGGGGACATCCTGTGCAGCATTAAATTTAGCAAATGACTATTCTGTGTATAGATTTTTAAATGAAGAAATCTTATTTACAGATATTTCGAAAATCAACGCCACTATAATGGCTGAACATAAATGGATTGAACACCCAACATTGGAAGATTTAAAAGCATTGGACGAATGGGTTAAAAATCATGTAAGCTCTTTCTGATTTTTGGAACCATATTTTAAATATTAAGTAGTTTCTTATCATGACAATTATCTGGGCAACGATCCTCATATTGGGGGTGCTTATCACCATACATGAATTTGGCCATTTTATCGCGGCAAGATCAGTTGGTGTTCGAGTGGAAAGATTTTCTGTTGGTATACCACCTCGTTTTTTATCAATTACATCGCTTGAAAATGGTTTTATGTTGCGCTTTTTCTTTTATAAAAGTACAGGTGGACGCACTTATTGGCAGCCAGTATTTAAAAAATTCATTTCTAAACCTGGCCGAATCGGTTCCCATACTGAATACGTTTTAGCTTTACTACCTTTTGGGGGATATGTGAAAATGGCTGGTATTATTGATGAAAGTATGGATACTGAGATTTCCTACAAGGATGATGAATTTATGTCCAAGCCCTTATGGGCTAAACTTTGGGTCTTGAGTGCTGGAGTCATCATGAATACTTTATTGGCATTTTTTATTTTTACTGCAATAGGATTTTATCAGGGGTCTCCAGAAATCAAAAATGAACCTGTTATAGCGCAATTACAGGAGAACATGCCGGCAATGCGTGCCGGTATTATTCCTGGTGACCGGATTACTCTCATCAATGGGAATAAAATAGAAACTTGGAATGATCTTACTGAATCAATACATGCAGTACCTGAAACAGACATAATTCTAACAATTATCCGGGAAAACGTCGAGATTGAAATGAATATCACTACTTCCTTCATGACCATACCAACTGAGTCAGGGATAGATACGGTAGGTGCCATAGGTATCGCACCAGAACTGATTTACTCAGAAATTTCTTTAATGGAATCAGCAAAAACTGGGCTATCAAAGACAGTAGCAAGTTTCGGAATGATTATCATGAGCTTGGAAATGTTAGGAGCCGGTGAAGCATCTATTTCTGATTTTGGAGGTCCCATTATGATAGCTCAATTGGCTAGTCAAACAGCAGAAGCAGGTTGGATTCCTTTTCTAACCTTTATGGCTCTTATTAGCGTCAATTTGGCCTTTTTAAATATTTTACCGATTCCCGGATTGGATGGTGGACATATTTTTATTCATTTAATTGAAGGGATCATGAGAAAACCCATGTCATTAAAAGCCAGAATTATAATCCAGCAAATTGGTATGGCTTTTTTATTAATGCTTATGGTAACCATTATATTTAACGATATCACTCGTTTATTTAATTAATTCATTTAATTTTAGAATTAAAGTACCGAATTTCATTTTAATACTAATTTTTACTGGATATCGAATATCATCATTGGAAAACCAGATTGACATTGTGGCTTCATTTTTAAATTTCTGTTTGTCCATTCTTATTGGTGTAACCTTTGTACATTGATATATCCCTAAAGGCACATTGGTTGCTACATTTTCCTCTACATTCATTTGCAGATAATTAAATTTTCTCCCATCAATCAGTGAAAATATTTGACCATCTATATTTGATAAATCCTCACTTCTCAAAAAATAAAATAGGGAATATGGTGAATGCGTTTCAGAACTTATTTGAATAGTATCTTTTGAAAATAAGGCAAACCCTTCTTTTTGGTTTAAAATTATGGTATTTTTCTTTTTGTATGATCCCTCACTGATATTTTTTACTACTTTTAAAGGGAGTAATGTTTTTTCATCCAACCAAATATCAATTACATCTCGAATTGGAAATAAATAATCTGTAAAACCTTTGGTAGTAGCAGTAAAACGTACTTGAAATGTGCTAGTGGATTGAATCATTTCTTTTTTTATGACCTCTAATTTCCCAGTTGCTGTTTCAATGCCAGAAAAAGATGCCTGGTATTGTAAAGATTCACCAACTTTAAACGGAACGGATACGCCCAATAAAATAGAGATAAATAAAAATAGTGCAATTATTCTCATGAACGTAAAATTGTTAGACTGCTATTTTCGTAAAGATAAATGGTTGATCCAACTCCATCGATTATTCCATCATTGATTATCAAGTCAATATCGTTTTTAAATTCAGATAAGATTTCTTGCGGGTTTATCATTGCCTGTTGGCCTGTTCGATTTACACTTGTGGTTGTAATTGGATTTGGAAATGTCATTGAAAGATTTCTACAAAATTCATGGTTAGGGATTCGAATACCTAAAGTATTATTTTCTCCCATCACCAATTGAGAAACAACCCCATCTATAACTGGAACAATGACAGTAGATTTGCCTTTTAGTTTTTTCATTATAATATTGTGATCAGATTCAATTACATTTAGCCAATCTTTGACAGTATCTTTATTAGGTGCTAATACACTCATAGGAGATGTCCTACCTTTGAGATAATTTATTTTTTTGATCGCTGATTCATTTTTTGCATCACAGCCAAAGCCATATAGTGTATCAGTTGGATAAACAATTATGCCACCATTTTCTAAAATAGAACAGGTTTCTTTAATTGCCTGCTTATTTTCACAATCAATTATTAAATTGACCATCTAAAGCCTTAGTTGGGTTTTGTTTTCCATCGCCGATGAAACCAGAAGTATTGTTCAGGATATTTTCTTACCTTTTCCTCAATTATAGATGTAAAAGCTTGGGTTATATCTGCTATATTATCACTTATTGGTTTGACTGTCTCAAATTGAATTTCATATTTCTGGAACCCAATTTCGACGCATACACCAAAAATGATTGGCGATCTTAATTTTTTAAAAAATAATGCAGCGCCTTTTGGTGTGGACGCAGGAATCCCAAAAAAATTTACGAAAATACCCTTTGATCTTGCATCCTGGTCACTAACCAGTGCTAGGATTCCATTTCCAATTAGAACAGATTCCATTTTTTCAATTGGCTCTTTTCGAAAAATATGTTCTACTCCACTCATCTCCCTTTGTTCCTGAAAGAATTTATTTGCCCCTCGATTCTTTTGTCGGAGAGCTACACCGGTGAATCTATAATTGGTTTCTCCCATCCATTTTACGAAAAGTTCCCAAACCCCAAAGTGTGCTGAGATTAAAATACAACCTTTATTTTTATTCATTGCTTCGTGCAGAATATTTTCCCTTTTTACATCTATTTCAATCCCATCCCAGGATTTAGGAAAAGCAAAAAATTGTATCATATTATGCATGAAAAATTGGAAGATTCTCTTTACATAATATTCAATTTTTCCCGAAGTCCAATCCGGGAAAGCTCTTTTTAAATTATTGATTACCATTCCCTTTCTTTTGGGAATATAATGATAGGATATACTCGCCAATCTAATTGCCAAATGATAACGAGTTTTTGGAGATAAAGTAGATATCCACTTTTTCAATAAAACCAATAGATAATAAGTAATTCTATGAGTTATTTTCATTTTGAACTATGAAATTACATATTTCCAATCTAGAAATAGTCTGAGTTTTTATAAAATTAGTCAACCTTTTTTGTTTTTACTCATTGCTATTTCTTATGAAATTCATAGCTATGAAACAATGTTTACTCACTCTTTTCTTCTGTATTACATTTACATATCCAGATATTGTTTACAGAGTCCCTATCGAGGGTACAATTGATTTGGGACTACCACCATTTATAAAACGGACATTAACAGATGCAGAAGCTCAAGGTGCTAGTGCAGTTATATTTGATATAAATACTTTTGGCGGTCGTGTAGATGCAGCTACACAAATTAAAGATGCTATTTTAGGCTCTGATATACCCACGGTGGCTTTTATCAATCGCAGAGCTATTTCGGCTGGAGCCCTCATATCTCTTTCCTGCGAAAAAATTTATATGACTGGCGGTGGTCTTATCGGAGCTGCGACTGCAGTAGATATGTCTGGGAAAAAGGGTAGTGAAAAAGTCATCAGTTTCATGCGGGAAGAGATGGCTTCAACAGCAGAAAAACGTGGCCGAAGCAAAGAAATAGCCAGAGGAATGGTGGATGAAGAACTTAATTTTACCCATTTGGTTATTAATGGAGATTCAGTAGAGGTAACAGATATTGAAGGGAGAAAAGAAGGGAAATTAATTTCTTTAACCACAGAACAAGCTTTGAAATACAAGGTTGCTGATGGTACAGCAGAAGATTTAAATGCGCTTTTAGATAGCTTAGGCTATAAATCAGCAAAAACCTTTGAATCCAAAGAAAACTGGTCAGAGGCCGTTGTCCGTTTTTTAACGAATCCAGTTGTAGCATCACTCCTTACAACTTTTGGTTTTCTTGGTATATTATTTGAACTTCAAAGTCCCGGTTGGGGTATCCCTGGAATGGTGGGTCTCATTTGTCTTATATTATCGCTAAGTGCATCCTATATTGCAGAATTAGCAACGATGTCAGATTTATTATTTATTTTTGCAGGACTCGCTTTATTCATACTTGAGCTTTTAGTTATTCCTGGTTTTGGAGTCGCAGGGCTAGGAGGAATTGGACTGTTACTTTACGGCTTGTATTTACTTCTCCTTCCTGAAGTGCCTGTTGGTGATAAAATAATGAACCAAGCTGCTGACGGGTTTTTGATAGGATTAATTGGAGCAGTAATTGGATTATATTTTCTTGGTCGCATTATGATAAAAACTAAATTTTGGGAACAACTCACTTCGCCAGATACTCAAAAGAAAGAAGATGGTTATACTACTACATTTGGTTGGGAAAACCTTGTAAATGAGAGTGGTATTGCTGATACAGACCTGCATCCATCTGGGTGGGTTAAGGTTGCAGATGAGCGACTATTTGTTGTGAGTGAAGGAGAGTTTGTTGAGAAAGGAAAACCAGTTCAAATTTTAAAAGTAGATGGTAATCGAATTGTCGTTAGAGAATTAACAGAATAATAAAAAAGGAGCATCACTATGCCCGTAGTACAAATGTTTATGTTAGCACTGATCACTTTTACAGTGATTCTAATCCTGTACTTTGTTCCCGTAGGACTGTGGATTCAGGGGGTTGTTTCATTGGGGCTCGGAAGAATCCGAATTGTGGATCTCATCCGTATGCGATTAAGAAAAATATCGCCTAGACTTGTCACTGATGGTGTTATCAATTTGCATAAAGCCGGATTATCACATATTTCTACAGACATGTTAGAAACACATTATCTTGCTGGAGGTAATGTACAAAATATTGTTGCCGCATTAATTGCAGCTGATAAAGCTAATATAGAACTACCCTTTGAGACTGCTACTGCAATTGATTTAGCTGGCCGAGATGTTAATGAAGCAGTTCAAACTTCTGTATATCCAAAAGTAATTAATGCACCTAAAGATGGTTACTTGGCTGCCGTTGCAAAAGATGGGATTGAATTAAAAGCTCGTGCTAGAGTAACCGTTAGGACAAATATTCCCGGTTTAGTCGGTGGTGCTACGGACGATACTGTCATCGCTCGTGTGGGTGAGGGTATTGTTTCTGCGATTGGTTCTGCTAATAATTATTCAGCAGTTCTTGAAAATCCGGACAATATATCTCGTGCAGTTTTAGATAAAGGGTTAGATGCTGGGACAGCATTTGAAATTTTATCTATTGATATAGCTGATTTAGATGTAGGTAAAAATATCGGAGCATCATTACAAGCTGACCAGGCCGAAGCTGATTTACGCGTAGCACAGGCTAAGGCAGAAACACGTCGTGCTATGGCTGTTGCAGAAGAACAAGAGATGACAGCTAGAACGCAGGAAATGAAAGCAAAAGTTGTTGAAGCTGAATCGGAAGTTCCAAAAGCAATGGCCCAGGCATTCCGGGAAGGAAATCTTGGTATCATGGATTATTATAAAATGGAAAATATAAAATCGGATACAGGAATGCGGGATGCTATTGCTGAATCTGATGTGGAAAAAACAGATGATAATCCAGTTGAAGATAATTAATGTAATCCTGTTTTGGAATTAACTGTTCCAGATCATATTGCTGATCAAATAACTGATCGCTGTTTGCGATGTTATCGCGAGCAGCAATGGTATGGTAAAAACTTTCTATTTGATTATATTGGAGATATGGATGTAGCCGGAAAGCGAATCTTAGAAATAGGTTGTGCTGAGGCAGGATTGCTCAAATTTTATCAAGAAAAAGGTGCAATCTGTTCTGGACTAGAGCTCTCGGATGTTAGATACAATAATGCTCTATTATTAAATGAAGGAGAACCTATCCATTTATTTCAAGCAAATATCTGTAAACCTGAATCTTATATGACTGAGATAACTGAAAAACATGATACCATTATTATCAGAGATGTGATTGAACATATCGAAGATAAAAAAACTGCTTTAATAAATATGTTTGAACTATTAAAGCCCGGCGGAAAACTGTACATATCTTTTCCTCCAAAATATTGTGCCTATGCTGGTCACCAACAGACAACTCCATCGATTATGGGAAAATTGCCTTATCTACATCTTCTTCCTAATTTTTTATATGAAGGTTATTTACGTTTGATTGGATGTCCGGAAAAGAAAATCAATTATCTTCTATCTACGAAAAATACTCGTATTTCCATTCGTATAATGAGAAAGTTAGTTGACTCTTTAGGTTTTAAGATTATGAAAGAAAGTAACTGGATAATCCGGCCTGCCTATTCATTCCGATTTGGTATACCAAAATTGAAGAATCCTTTTTTCTGGATCCCAATCTTCAATGAAATTTTTTGCAATGGGGTATTATTTTTATTAGAAAAGCCAGAGAAGTAATATGGAATGGTTAGGTTTATTACTCCTTTATTTGATTTCTGGATTTATGAAAAAACGGCAACAAGCTACAAAACGCCGTGAAATAGAATCAGATCCCGATTGGGAAGTTTCTGAAAAATCAAATCCAGAAAAATCAAAATCTAATTTAGATCAGGTGCTGCAAGACTTGTTTGATCAAGCAGTTGAGCTGGAGCCTGAAACTCTAATTAATGAAGAGATTGAAGATAAAGAAGAATCTGATCAGAATGAGTTGGAAATTATTACTGAACAAGTTGATGAATTTGAAGATCAAATTCTGAAGACAGATGCAAATGATTTTTCAAAAATTGATGAGAAAGTAGAAACCTTTGAAGAAAAAATATACCATTCTGAATTGGCTGATCGTGAAGAACAACATTTTGGAAACAAATGGAGAAAAAATGATAAACTCCACGCCAAATTATTTAACTCTAATAAATCCTTAAAAAAAGCAATTATTCTAAAAGAAATATTAGATAAGCCTGTAGGCTTAAGATAAGCAAATCGATTATTCTAATTTAAACTAGAATAAATTGTTTTTGCTTCATTCTCTAACTGTTCTTCTGATCCGTTATTGTGAATTATAAAATCTGCCATTTGTACTTTATCTTCGTCTGGCCATTGAAGATCTAAGCGTTGTAAGAACTGATCAAGAGTTAATCCACCACGGCTCATTACACGCTCTGTCCGAATTTTAAGTTGAGATGTAACAACAATCACATAGTCCATGTGCGTGTCTGCACCTGATTCATAGATTAAAGCAGCATCTACAACAAATATTTCATGGTTACCTTGATCTAAGACTTTATCAAAAGCACTATCAATTTCTAGAAATACGTACGGATGTATAATTGTGTTTAACCGTAATTGATGGTCTTCATCAGAAAAGGCAATCCGGGCTAATTTTGATTTATCAATTTGATTATTATGCCCCAAAACATCTGTTCCGAATTCTGCAATAATTTCATTTTGAGCTGTCTCATTCTTTTCAAGAATATCTTTTGATTCTTTATCAGCATCAAAAATATACGCGCCCCAGGATTCAAATAATTTACTCACGGAGCTTTTCCCGGATCCTATCCCTCCAGTAAGACCAATTTTTAACATTTTATTTTAAATTTTGTAGAATACGTTTAGTTATTTCAGAAATTTCACCCAGACCATTAATATTAATTAGGATATCTTTTTTCCGATAAAAGTCTAACAATGGTGCTGTTTGTTCCCAATAGATTTTTTGGCGATTTCGAATTATTTTAGGATTATCGTCACTTCTTCCAGACTCTTTTTTTCTATTTATAAGTCGCTTAACCAATTCGCTTTCATCTGCAACTAAACTAATTACAAAATCTAAACGATGGCCTTCATTATATAATATTTTTTCCAAGCCCTCTGCTTGTGCCAGTGTTCTTGGAAAACCATCTAACAAATAGCCATTACTACAGTCAGGTCTTGCAACTCGATCTTTTACAATTTTAATTAATATTTCATCCGGAACAAGGTGACCCTTATCTATAAAAGATTTTGCAATGACCCCAACTTTAGATTCTGCTTTAATTTTTAACCTAAGGATTTCTCCTGTAGATAAATGCGTAATATTTAATGCATTTATTATCCGTTTAGCCTGGGTGCCTTTCCCGACACCTGGTGGCCCCATTATTGATAGTCTCATGTTCTAATAGCAATTGTTCTTAAATTAAAATACCTGCAATTGTAGCCGTTAGCCAAGAAGCAATAGCGCCACCAATCATTGCTTTGGATACAAGCTCTGCTAAATCTTTTTTCCTATTAGGTGCAATCCCACCAATACCGCCTAATTGAATCCCGATGGATCCAAAATTTGCAAAACCACACAGGGCATAACTAGCAATAATTGCTGTGCGTTCAGAAATTTGCCCAGAAACTAAAATTATTTTTAAATCACTGTAAGCAATCAATTCTGTAAAAGCAATTTTTTTACCCATTAAGGTCCCCATCATAGCAGATTCTTTCCAGGGAACGCCCATGGACCAGGCCAACGGCTTAAAAAGAAGTCCCAATAATTGATCAATAGATGTTCCAAGGAAACTCAGTAAGTAATTTAGCATGGCAACAATTGAAATAAATGCAACCAGCATAGCTGCTACATTTGCTGCTAATTTCATTCCCTCTGTCGCGCCGTTACCAAGTGCTTCCATGACATTTGAGCTTGATTTTTTAATTTCAATATTTAGATCACCAATTGTATCTGACGGTTCTGTTTCGGGATAAATAATTTTGGCAATTACAAGTGCTGCAGGAGCCGACATAACGGATGCAGCTAAAAGATGTCCTGCAATCCCTGGAATATCTGTGAGCCATTTCACATAAATAGCCAATACGCCACCGGCAACTGTAGAAAAACCACCTACCATGACAGCCATCAGTTCTGATTTGGTCATTGTTTGAATAAAAGGTCGAACCATGAGTGGCGCTTCTGTCTGTCCCACAAAAATATTAGCTGAGACACTCAACGTTTCTGATCCGCTACTTCCCATTGTTTTTTGCATCAATTTAGAAATTGCTTTAATAACAATTTGAATAAGACCAAAATGATAAAGCACCGACATAAGCGCAGAAAAAAAGATTATTGTTGGTAAGGCACGAAATGCAAAGTTGATCAGAGCGACATCAAATCCAACATTTGGGACAAATGAAGTAAATAAAAAATCCCCACCTGCATCAGAAAAACCGATTAATCTGGAAATAGCTTTATCCAATATTTCGAAAATGGGTTTCCCAACAGGTGTTTTTAAAATAAAAATAGCAATTGAAAGTTGCAAACCTAAGCCCCATCCAATAAGCCTATAATTTATATTTTTTCTATCGTTGGAAATAGTATAAGCAATCCCTAACAATACCACTATCCCAATAATTCCGGTGAATCGATCCATTAAATTTCCTCCGGTGGCTCAAAACAATTTCGACACCGTGCTTCATATTTATCCAATTCGCCAATAACAACTTGTGCAGCATCTGTTGTTATCCGTTGAGTGCAAGAAGCTGGATTGCCACATTTCAAGCATATAGCACGAAATTTATCTAAATAATCTGCTTCGCACATCAGTTTCGGCATGGGACCAAATGGACGCCCTCTGTAATCGGTATCTAAGCCAGCTACTACTACTCGTTTACCATCGGCGGCTAATTGTTTGCAAACATTTAAAATTGAATTATCGAAAAATTGTGCTTCATCAATTGCAACTACACTCACCTGTTCGGTCAATGGTATTATTTCCTTTGATGAGTCAACTATATGTGCTTCAAGTTTAAGTTGATTGTGGCTCACTATATGTGATTCGCTGTATCGAGAATCAATTTTAGGCTTTATAATAATAGTAGACATTTTTGCGATTTGAGATCGGCGGATTCTACGAATCAATTCTTCAGTTTTACCTGAAAACATACTGCCGCAGATTACTTCTATCCAGCCGGAATCTAACGGAGTAAGCGTCATTATACCTCTTTATTTTAAGTAAAATTATGAAAAAGGATACGGGTCAGGTTAAGTGTGAATCTTCAAATGCATCGGGTAGAATTTCAGCAGACATCACTGTTTTTACCAACCCGACTTTATCACAAATATAGATTGGAATTTCTCTACATAGATCCCAGATAACCTGACGACATGCACCGCAGGGTGTCCCACCACTATTAGTCGCTATCGCAAGCGCCTTGAAAGAAGTATGACCTTCAGCTATGGCTCGAAATAGAGCTATTCTTTCTGCACAGCAGGTAAGTCCGTAACTGGAAGACTCCACATTACAACCTCCGATTATATCACCAGATTGTGTTTCCACTGCTGCGCCCACACGAAAATTAGAATAAGGGGCGTGGGAGCGATTTCTCATATTAATGGCAGTTTTAATTAAATTCGTATTCATATTTTTTCAACTCTGAATTTCTGAAAAAAATTTAAGGTTACAACTCCTGCAACAAATCCGCCAATATGGGCAAACCACGCAACGCCGCCTGTGGTATCTACACCCAAACTACTTAATCCTCCAGATAATTGCATTAAAAACCAAAGACCAAGGACAATATTTGCAGGCACCACAAATTTAGTAATAAACATAATAATGATGGCAAAAACATGTACACGTGCACTTGGGAACCTAATCATATATGCACCTAATACACCTGCAATAGCTCCACTCGCACCGATCATTGGAACCTGTGAATCTGGATCTATAATAAATTGGATTAAAGCTGCAATTACTCCACAGACAATGTAGAAAATGAAATATTTGAAATGGCCTAGAATGCTTTCTACATTATCGCCGAAAATATATAGAAACCACATATTGCCTAAAATATGTGCAAACCCACCATGTATAAACATGGATGTAAAAATTGTGGATGTATTGAATTCGGAAGGCACAAATCCAAAAGTATAAACAACTGCAATACCCAGCTGGGCATCCCTACCGGAGATTAAAAATTGTCCAAGAAATATTACANTATTTAGAATAATGATTCCATAGTTCATAAACGGGAAAAGAACCCTGGGATTATCATCTTTATATGGAAAAAACATTAATAGATGACAAAATAGCTTGTTTCAGATGATTCGTTTCCCATTCGGTCCCGTACTTTAAAATCTATTTTGTGTTGNCCTTCTGTAAGAAGTTTTTGAAAAGTATAGGAAATTTCTTTTTTTATGGGCTGATATGCATAAAAGACCGGTAGATCATTGAATAATAAGTCGAATGAATTCTCATCAGAATCAATTCCTGAAATAAGATCATCCACAATAATTTTAATCTTTTTGACATCTTCGATATTGTACCGGCCACCATCTGCAGGAAAAGTTCTTCTTATTAAGGGTGAGTCCAAATCCTGAATAATAGTGACGGCATCCATTTTGTTTAATTCAGCAGTCAGTATTTGTTTTTTATTATTATTCTCTGTGGTAGTGTATACCCATTTCTTTCTTTTTTGATTATAGTAGTAGATCCCTAGATTAGAATGAGCAGCCAAATCTCGATCATAACGGATCCCTATTTTGAATTTATTTTTTAAATTAATATCAAAAGGTTGAAGTTGGTAAATTGGTGATAAATGATANCCTTCTGTTATTTTTGGGAATTCATTTAATTTTTCAATCCAAATAATATTTGTTTGGTAAAATGTATTTTTTTGAGTTTGAATTGAACAATTTCTATCNTTGGAAATCACAGTGGATTCTTGCCCTGGTCCTGTAGCAGTCATTTTATAATGGAACCGGGTTTCTCTTACTTTACCATCGTGATTTAGCTCAATATCGATATATTTCATATTATCAACAACATGATGAGACAGTCGTTCAGTGAGAAANGTATTTGGCTGAATTTGATCCATGGGATAGGACATAAATGTATTATCATTTGCAAGCTTAACAGTNGCTCTGGCAGGCGCATACTGATCCATTTCAACCTGAAAAAAAACACCTCCTCTAGTATTGGAGATTTTGAGTTTAGGACGTATATCTATCACATTTAACCTTGATGNTGCAGCTGTCCAATGATATGGGCTGACCATTCCGCCTAGCTGATTTATACCAATAATTTGTAAAATACGATTCTGTGTGGATTTCAACGGTATCGTTATATGGAAATCTTTTTTTACCTGCTCACTATGAATGATATCTACTTTTTCATCCGGGAAACCGAATGGTGTAAAACTGTATATAACAGCATCTCGAATGGGTAATCCACCCACTATGGAAGATAAAGCAAGCGTGATAACTTTGTCATCACGTAGTATTTCTGATGCTTTAAGGTTCATGGGAAAGGAGCCCACAATCATTCCTTTTACTATAGTTTTGTTNCCTCNTGCATCAAAAATATTGATTGTAACAGTATGAAAGCCTGGGCTTAATCGGAGAACTCCTNTTCCNTCCCNAGCANGAATTGAGATTTTTCGATGCTCATCTAGTCGATATAATTTTTGATATTCACCTAAATTTTGGCGTTTTAAATCATATTGTATTATTGTACTGGCAAGCTTTCCTTCTTTGAATGGAATCCTCGAATAATCAATTTCAAACTTCAGTTTTCCATCGATTAGTAGTTCTGCACGATGAAACTGATACAAATTATTGGTCCCTTGTCGTTTATCCACAGCTTGGATTGCAAAAGCAAATTCGCCAAATACACTTATGGTGTCAGCAAAATGATATACTCCAGAATTGTCCCGAAAAAGTGGNAATGTTTGCATGAGCGGACTGGCATTGATTTGAGCTTCCTGAGAAATAGGAATGAGTGCCAGACGTTTTGGAATGGGTCTAATTTGATCTGGCAGATTAAAAGCATTAATCAGTGGATTTAGGGGTTCACTTTTCCCGTTACGATATTCAAAATGGATATGAGGAGCAAATGAATTTCCTGTATTTCCAGAATACCCGATAAGATCGCCCTTTTTCACCTGAAACTCCCTACGGTTGAAATGGGCATCGACATAATAGCTTTGTCGTTTTGCTTGCTGTAAACGCCAGACTTTTTCCAAAAGCGGGGTAAAGGATTCTAAATGGCCATAAACTACTTCATGGCCTGAAATAGTAGTGAGGTAAAGCGCTTTACCGTACCCATTAAAATTAGAAGTCATTCGATGGATATATCCATCCTCAACAGCTAAGACNTCCTCACCGGTTACTCCATTTGTTTTGATATCGATACCCATATGNAAATGNGANTCTCGGTNCTCTCCAAAATTAGATGAAAAAGTTTTAGTGATTCNTGTGGGCCAGAGTACATCNTGGCTGTACAATCCTGAAATCAGGNAAATGAGAATGAAGTAGNGGTTCATGGNATAAATNATGATNGNNAATNTATTCAGGACNNATAANNGATTTCAATGAGTGATTTGTTTCCTATTAATACTTAATGTAAACTTTGTAAAATTATTTTACAAGAATACCAAGGAGATGAAATGAGGAAATTTTTAACATACATTATGATTATTGCTCTACCATCATCAATTTTCGCTATTGGTGGTCTAGGGCTGAGTNTTAATTCAAGCACTTTTTCAGTTGAAGCCGCAAGTTCTGACCTTATGGTAGAGAATGTAAAAGTAGGTAGTTTCTCTTACGAAGGTTTTGAAAATGGCGGAGGTTTNGGAGGATACCTATATTTAGATATTATCCCGATTGTAGATTTAGATATTGAATATAATTTTACTGCTCAGGTTTATGATTTTACATTTAAAAATGAAGCACTTGTAGCTCCAGTAACAGAGGAATTTGCATTTGCGTCGGGGAGTATGTTCATTACTCTACAAAAATCAGTTTTTGATTTGGGTATCCCATTTTTAGCAAAAGCTAGGCTTTATGGCGGACTGGGGATGAATCAAAATGCATCTACACCTATGGTGAATCAAGAAATGCTGGAATCTGTATTTGGTGGGGCTACTGAACTTGAAAACGGTGAATATGATTATACAGCAGTTACAGATTATTTAGCTGAAAATGTAGTTGAAACGACTGGGTTTCATATTGATGCTGGGGTATTTTTTAAAGTTTTAACCTTTAGTGGCGCAGTTTATTACAGACAGGTTATCTCTGAAGATGTCATTCCAGGGAATAATGGTTTCAGTAGTTTGAATTTCAGACTAGGTTTGGGAATTTAATTTTCAGTTTCTACATAAATAAAATAGGATGAGAAATCGTCCCTTTTTATTTTTAGATCTCATTGGTAATGCAATGAATAGAACCGCCGCTTAATCCAAACTGAGTAGCAGGCACTATAATTTGCTGAACATCCATTTTAGCTAATCTCTCATTGATTGTATGATCCAAAAATTNATTAGAACTGAACAGTAGTCCTGGTAGTGGTAGAGAATTGGCTGCAAAGGAGCCCGGATGTAATGGTGTTCCCAAGGCGTCTTCGATCTGGATATCAATAATGGGAATATCCTTTTTTTTGGTAAATTCCATTAATGTTCTGGTTGATTCAGTTGAAACTATTTCCATGCATATTANTAGTGCACAAATTTTACCAGTCGGATTTAATACCGGTGTGAAAAATGTATCCAGATGAAATGCATCGCTTTGAATAATAACCAATTCATTTACATTTAAAAATTCTGCAACTGCTTCCGTACCTGATGCACTGTTCCGTCCCTGTCCACTGAATAAAATATTATCTGTAGGGCAAAAATAGAATTCACCGCCCTCAGCATACATTTCCTGCTTATCAGGTAATTGTACAATCTCTAAGCCCAGATCTTTTAATATATCCGCAACTAAACTTTTTTCTATTTTCCTTTTCTGCTCTTTCATTTTCAGAATTAAGGCCTTTCCTTTTTGATTTGTAATGAATGGATCACGTATGAATACAAAATCATGATTGATCGGAACCTGGTCAAATTTTTCTGGAAAAGGTAACTCAATTACCTCAATATTTCNTTCAGAAAACACTGAAATCAAATTTGATCTTTCTTTTTCCAGTAGACCCTGATCCGGTTTTGCGCCTAGGCGCATGGCAGGATTATCATCATATGAGGGTATACCATCTCCCCACCATGGAGTTCGTGGTAATTGCGATATTAATAATTTCATCTAATGGATTATAAAATTTATACGATTTACAAAAGAATATAGAATAGATATCCCACTATTTTTAAATTGTATTACATCTGATTGAAATTCATTTATTCATTAAAATAGAATTATACTTTTTCACAAGTACTACCTTATTACCTTTTTCAATAAACCTTATTGAAAAATCTACTTTAGTAAAACCATTTTTTTAGTATGCCTAAATCCTCCTGCTTCGAAACTGCAAAGATATAATCCTGCTGTTGCTGGCTTCCCGCTATTATCAATGCCAGACCAGTTGNCTTCTTTATAACCAGCACTTTGCTTTCTATTTATAAGTGTTTTTACCAACCGACCAGTTAGATCATATATTTTGATGTTTACAAATGCATCTATCGGTAGTTCATATTTGATTGTAGTGGTTGGATTGAATGGATTAGGATAGTTTTGATGCAATGAAAAGTAATTAGGGTAGATGCCATAAATATCATTTGAAATATTTTCTACAATGATTGATAAAGTNAAGTTGATTGTATCACCTTCAATACAATAATCAATGTTATTTTCACAATTTAAAACAGAAGGATAAGCACTAAACTCTACTTCAGTTGAAATTTCCACATCATTTGCAATTATATTCCAATAAACTGAATCACAAGTATTAGCAAANATTCCATATAACCAAAATTGATTTTGAATATTAACATAATCTGAATCTGCTTCAAGTATAGCCCCAGGATAATACATATGATCATAATCCGTATTGTTACAAAGTTCCATCTTTACAAGTAATGTGTCATGTGGATTCCAATCATTATCATTGCCAAATATTGTAATGAAGGGGTTACTTAATGCAAAATCCCAAATTATATCTATGGGAAAATTCTGTTCGTTGGGTGTACCATAATCCCCATTACCATAGCTAAGAGAGTCATACTCAACCCAATTACTACCTATTGAATTATCTAAACTTGTCTCCAATAAAGCCATAGAAGCACCATTTGGATCAGGGAAAGTAGACCCACCGTCATAGGCAACACTATCAACGGTATTCCCATATGGATCAATTAGAAGTATTTCATCGGCACCATTTGCAAGGGTTATACCTATATATTGATAGTCTAATAGCACACCACCATTTATACTTGTATCACTAACTTTACCTAATACCGCAAAAGAATAAGCATCAACAATTACTGAATTAATTATGAGATGAGAATCTGTATCATTATCCTTTATCGTAAATCCATTTAGATCAATATCTTCATTAGAATTATTGTAAATCTCGAACCATTCCCCATTATCATCAGATACGGCTGAAGGGTTTTGCATTATCTCATTAATAACAATATTATATTCTATTGTATCAACAATTAATGTATCTGTACCGTCATCATCCATATACCAAATTCTCATTGCAAGGGATGAGTCTAATATAAAAGGATTTGGCTTGTNCTCCTGATATGTTGCAATCTCCCATGTTCTATTTAATTCCCAATCATCAACAGGATCATAATTGTGCCAATCGATAAGCACATCTTTCTGTTTATTCCAGAAGTTTGTATCAGCAACATCATTATACATTGCAAAGAAATAGAATACTGACCTTGATGCGTCACCTTTATGGTCTTCACGTGGTTCAAATACTTCATTGTTTGGATCCGGTGGGTTATATTTTTCAGCAAACTCATTAATAAATTCATCTGGAATAGTATTTTGAGAATAATCATTTCTATACCAAGTGTCTGTTTCTGCATCTACGATTTCAGCATAGGGGTCATTTCCACGAGACGAATTAACATTTGATTTACATGGGTAGAGATGATGCATGTCACTTTTTTGCGGTTCATTGCCAGCCCCCATACTTTGTGGGTAAGTATGTTCACAATTGATTCCCTGATTATATGCATCTGTACTTGGATCTAATGAAGTATCAAGGGTAATTGTATATCCAGAGTATACACATGAAAGTTGGTTATTTTCCTTAAGATCTATAACACTATATAAAGTATCTCTGGCATTATTATATCCCAATGTAGATGTTGGTTTGTAATTATTAACTACGTATTCCAGTAGTGATTGTCCTGTAAGTCCTTCTCCAATTATTTCTTGAGAGTAGGAGACAGTAAGTATAAGTAATATGCCGATTCGGTTATTCAAAATATAATTCCTATATAATCAATTTTATTATTGCAGTCTCTAAACTACATTCATTAAAACAATTATCTAAATGATTAAATAGACTTCATAAACCAAATTTAGAAATATTTAATAAAAGAAAAATAAAATTGTACTTTTAGCCGGATCGAATGGTGTGGGAGAACAAAACATTAATTCATCTCAAATAATTATGGCTTATGAACATGTTTTTGACAAATTTAAACTTAATATCAAATCCATATATCAATTACAAAACGGTGAAGTTAGTATTCGTGGTTTCGGAGATTTATTTTAGGCTCTTATGCAATAAACAATCAATTAAATTTGAATTCTGCTTTAAAAATTCCGTTCAATGACGGAGACTTAGAGTATGATGGTGTTGGGCTTCCTATGGCCTATCAGACAAAAGTTTAGGTACCTTTGATGTTTTAGCAGGTGTAGGTTATAATATAAAGGGTTTATCCGTCACTCTTGCTACACAGATACCAGTCACACAAAACAACAACACATTTTTTTCTTCACATTCCGATACTACTGAAAAATGGGCTACACTTCCGTCTAGTAATAATTTTAAACGTAAAGCTGATATTTTATTTGATTCTAAATATGGTTTTGATAATCTCATGAACGACTTAGTTTTAGCGCCTGGATTTAATCTTATTTACCATATTGGAAATGACTCCTATGATGATGCAATTGGTAATACTGTAGAACATACAGGCTCACAAGGTGCCACAATAAATTTAACTTTAAATGCATCCTACAAAATTTCAGAAAGTCTTCAGGTTACTTTTTTGTTAGGGACTCCTCAGGTTACACGTGATATTAGGCCAGAAGGTTTAACAAGAAGATATGTGATTTCACTTGGCTTGAAACAGTCTTTTTAGATTGTAATTAGCTAATTCTTATAAAAGGAAGATTTAATCATATTTTATATAAACTATATTTAGTTTCTTTCAATAAACTTTTGTAACCGCTCCTTTAAATCACGCCGAGTTTCACGAAAATTATCTAATTGTAGGGNGTCAGAATTCCAATCTCGGAATGGGTCTTCTATGCTCCAGTGAATTTTTTNCACNTCCACTGGAAAAACTGGACATANTTCATTTGCATGGTCACAGACTGTGATTACCACATCAATTCCTACATCCAAATAATCATCAATACTCTCAGATTTATGCCNGGAAATATCAATATCCCATTCATCCATAACTGCAATGGCATTTGGGTGAACACGGCTGGGATGACTTCCAGCGCTGTAAATATCAAATCGGTCNCCTGCCATATTTCTTAACAAGCCCTCCGCGATCTGTGACCGGCAGCTNTTTCCTGTACAAACAAATAATACTTTATTTTTCATAGTTTAAAATGGGGTAGGAATTTAACAAATAGCAATATTTCAATTATATATTATTGTATTGTTTCTTTGTATTTTCAGTTATGAATGCTTCGCAAAAAACANCTTATCCATTTATAGGTCTTGCCGGTAATATCGGTGTANGAAAAACAACCTTTACAAATTTTATGTCAGCCAGACAAGGCTGGACACCATTCTATGAATCTGTTTCAGATAATCCTTATTTGAATGATTTTTATGGAGATATGAAACGTTGGAGCTTTCATCTGCAAATTTATTTTCTTCATAAGCGATTTGAATCGCATTTACAGATGTCCAGATCTAATGGTGGTGTTATTCAGGACCGTACAATCTATGAGGATGTAGAAATTTTTGCCCGCAATCTCCATGATATGGGCAACCTTTCTAATCGGGATTGGGATAATTATTTAGGACTATTTACTACAATGACATCCTTTTTAAAGAAACCTGATCTTGTTGTTTATTTAAAAGCTTCCACGGATACTCTACTGAGCCGGATTCAATCCAGGGGCAGGGATTACGAACAATCTATTGATCCAGAATATCTTCATATTTTAAATATTGCCTATGATAAATGGGTCAGCTCTGTAACCCAGTATCCTGTCATTACAGTAGAAACAGATCACTTTAATATTTATAAGGAAGATGATCAATTATCAAGTATTGAAAATCAGATTCTCAAAATGATATAAGATAATTATTACCTAAATTTGCTGATGTCTGATTCCTCTCAAAAAATAAAATCATCTCTTTTTACAAACCCACTAGAAACATTTCCTGGACTTTCTATTGAAGATCTAAATAAATANTTACCTGCCATTCNAACAGTTGAGGATATGTCTTTTTCANTTGAGAAGATGGATGAAGGACTATTTTTAACAAAATGTTTGGATGGNTTAAGGCAGATCCCCAACCAATCAATTGACTTGATTATTGCAGATCCGCCGGAAGATCCTTGGATTTCTACTGAAGAAATTGGTCAGCGTAAAACTCTTCAAGAATATTATCAGTGGAACAATGATTGGCTAAGTGAAACGTATCGAGTTCTAAAAAATACCGGTNCAGTCTATTTNTTTTCTCCCTGGCAATATTCTGGNATGTATCATGGATTATTGAGCAATTTATTTAAANTTCAATCCCGAATCANATGGCGGAGAAAATCAAAAGTATTAGATANTCTAAACCAAACCTGGGTGAATGATACTTCAGATATCTGGTTCGCTACTAAAACAGATAATTTTTTATTTAATCAGCAAGTTGTTGGTGTCAAATCAGCTCGTGCTGCAGATAACCCTGAAGATTTTCAATCTAACTTATGGTTGGATATCCCAAGTATTTCGGAAGAAAATGGTAAATATCCACAGAAAATATATTCCCGAATTTTAGAAGCAAGTAGTTTCAAGTTGAATTGGGTTTTNGATCCATTTATGGGCACTGGCGATGTAGGNNTGGCTTCTAAAAAAAGNGGTAGGCGATTTATTGGTTTTGAAACCAATAANGATTATTTATTACTAGCTATGAAAAGAATAAATGAGGATTGAAAATGAATTTTATTGGANTAATAAAAAAAGAGATGTATGAAGCNATGAAGTCTGGNCAAAAAGAAAGAGCTGCTANCCTGCGAGTGCTTCTTGCCAAATTAAAAGATAAACAAATTAACCAAAGAAAAGAATTATCAGAACAGGATGGATTAGCTGTAATTAAAACATTGGTAAAACAGAGAAAAGAATCCATAGAAATGTATGAAAAGGCAGGCAGGACTGATTTAGCTGAAAATGAGAAATCTGAATTAACTCTATTGGAATCTTATCTGCCTGAAATGATGACAGATGAAGAAATAAGAGAATTAGTTTCATCAGTTATAGCCGAAATAGGTGTATCTGATATAGGTGATATTGGAAAAGTGATGCCGGTGGTAATGCAAAGAGGTGGNGGAGTGATAGATGGGAAAAAAGCGAATCTTATCTTGATGGAATTNTTGACTTAAATGTCTTGGCTTTTGGATNGCCTAGCAGTNTTTTTCATTTTATTTCATGGAATGGCTGGCTTTAAAAGAGGGTTTATAGATGAATTAGGANGGCTAATTGGCTTTATAATTGCTATCCTGATTTCATTCTCAAATAGTGCAACCTTGTTTAAGAAAATGAATGAAATTATACATGTGGATGAATGGGTTGGTTTATTCTTATCATTTTCGTTACTGTTTTCAGCAACATTAATTGCAACTAGAGTTTTAACAGGGCTAATTCAAATGGCATTTTTATCTAAAAGTAATCGATTGGTTAATTTATNTCTTGGTTTCATTTTNGGAGGGATGAANGGTACATTTATTTTAATGGTTTTTGTATGGTTATTAGCAATTTTGCCGCTTCAAAAATGGTCCACANTCATAAATTCAAATTCAATATTAGCACAAAAAAGTAACGATTATAGGGCGCGGNTAGTTGAATTTTTTAATTGGGAGGACCCTGTGGCTATGAGTGAATCTTATTTAAAACAATTAACCCAACCTTAATGGCAAAAATTTCTCAGGATATTATTGATCGGGTTCGAGATTCATCGGATATTGTGGATGTGGTATCACAGTTTGTTGATTTGAAACAGAGGGGTTCAAACTATTTTGGNNTATGTCCTTTTCATGGTGAAAAAACACCATCTTTCAGTGTAGCACCCGCAAAGCAAATCTATCATTGTTTTGGATGTAATACCGGCGGCAACGTGTTTTCTTTTATTATGGAATACCAGAAAGTAACCTTTCCTGAAGCTGTGAAAATTTTGGCAGACCGTTACAATATTACTGTCCAATTTGAAGAAGGTAGTGNAACNTCTGAATTATATTCTTCACTCTATGAACTCCACGATATTGCTGTCAAATTATATCAGGATAACTTATTTTCTGTGCGAGGGGAAAATGCATTGGAATATCTAACAGAACGTGGCTTATCTGAAGATATTCTTAAGCAGTTTAAAGTGGGTTTTGCTATGGATAGCTGGAATCAATTAGTTAACCAATGTACTGGCAAGGGATTTACACATTCTCAAATCGCTCAATCAGGTTTATTTACTCAGAGTGAAAAAGGGACTTTCGATCGATTTCGATCTCGGATTATGTTCCCTATTTATCATNCTTCCGGTAAAGCCATAGCCTTTGGGGGGCGGATATTTGGCGCAGATGACCCGGCTAAATACTTGAACTCTCCTGAGACAGCGCTTTACAAAAAAAGTGATATTTTCTATGGGATTCAGGCTTCTAGAGATGCGATAAGAAAAACAGGATATGCAGTTTTGGTGGAGGGTTATATGGATTTTTTACAGTTATATCAGGCAGGTATTCATCCGGTTGTAGCCGTGTCTGGAACGGCATTTACAGAACGTCACGCATCAGCACTGAGACGAATAACTTCTAAAGTTGTTTTACTCTATGATGGAGACAGTGCTGGCGGGAACGCTGCAGTAAAAGCAGGATGGATGCTGTTAAAGTCAGAACTGGAACCTTCTATTGTTCGTCCACCTGATGATCAAGANCCAGATGATTGGGTNCGAGATAAAAGTGNAACAGATATTTTATCTGCAATTGAATCACCATTTTCTTTCATTGATTTTCATTTACAATTTCATAGAGGAATGGTTTTAGAGGGAGCTGAACGGCAGAAGTATATTGTGGGACTTATGATGGAAATTAAAAATATCAACAATGGAATTATTCAAAATGATTTGATTCGTATTCTCTCAGAAAAATTAAAAGTGGCTGAACAGGATTTACTTCGAATCATGAAAAGTAAGCATACAAATATGTCAACTAGGCTCGATGAGTCAGAGAGAGTAAATACAAATTATTTATTTACCAATCAAATCGATAAAGCGCAGATAGAATTACTGCAGTTACTTGTTCATGAAGATCAATCAGTACGTCAATATGTAAAAGAAAAAGTGCAACAAGATTTATTTATCACACCTTTCTTAAAAAAGATTGCTGGTTATTTGCTGTCAGATAAAATGACGGTGGAAACATCCGGAATTATCGAGTATTTTCAGGATAAGAATGAACGGGATTCGGTTACAGAAATCTTGTTTAGTGAGACAAAAAACTTTCCACCTGAAGAAATTGTATTGGATTGCCTTAAACTCTTAAAATCAAGACCTTTAAAAGAGAAAATTCAATCACTTCGCGTCCAGATTCGTGAAAAAGAGTTAAATGGAGAAAATACACAGGAAGAACTGGAAGAAGTGGTCAAACTCCGGCAAGAATTAAATGCATTATAAAAAGGTAAATACAGCTGCCAGATTATATCTGTTATTGGTCTTTTGCACATCATTGACTGCAAATAAGGTCCAACTTATTACTACTCATAAAAAAAGTAATGGGACTCTATTGCGCATTGTCACAAGCCAAGTAATGAATATTGACAATATTGCCGGATGGGTTGGACAAGAGAATTGGTTTTATGTGACTCTGAATGCTGCAACTCTTGACTTATCATCGGTAGAATATATTAAACTAGAGCCACCTTTAATGGATATAGACGCAACGGAAAACAATGAATCTGTACAGTTAGGATACTTATTTGATAAACCCATTTCCGATTTTGAAATTTTTCATTCTGAAGCCAGTCGGGTCATATTAGTTCAAGTTTGGGAATCCTTAAATGACAGTTTAAGAACAGAAGTTCGGACTTCTGAAAACCAAAATAATAATAGTGTATTTTCATTGCCAAAAAATGAATCCAAGGGGTCTCCATTTTATGATTCATTTATTTATGCGCGTGACAAGTATGGTCCTGAGCGTTACTTTGTCTGGTATAATGACTGGTACTCAACAAAAGATATAATAGGGGATGATGGAGAAATAAATAATACTATTGATAAAGGCGAACCGAGACCTTTGGTAGTTAAAAATCATCTGAAGGAAAAAATACCTCCGTTGAAGTCCCATGAAGTGGAGATTGTAAGGCAGGATGTGGATATTTCACAAATTCTTGATCGCGGGATGTTATCCATTGGGATGAATCGTCCTGTTGAAGTTAAATCTCTTCAAAGAGCTCTTGTGGCCTTAGGATATGATTTAGGTGATGGAGGTGTTTATAACAATGGCGTTGATGGAGAGTTTGGACCAACAACAGAAGAAGCTGTTAAACGGTTTCAGCGTGATCGCGGCATGGTGGGGGTAGAGGTTGATGGCGTAGTAGGAGAAATAACTTATTTAGAATTGGAACGAGCTTTGGAAGACTCTCCATCTGTAGGTGAAAAAATAGAAAGTTCTAAACCTACAGAGGCCAAAGAAATAACCCAGAAAATTCAAGATATCGATGATAAACCATCGCAGGAATTATTTGTTTTAGAGACAGCAAAAGAAATCCTTAAAAAGCCGTCATCCAAAAAACAAACCAAAAGAGAGACAAGAAAACTGGATAATCCAGAATTAATGAAAACTTTAACTCCTGACTTTACCAAACGGAAAACATTTCTAAAATTAACCTGTAACCTAGATGGAGCTGATGTTTTCATTAATGGGAATCTAATTGGTCAAACACCAATTCCAAAAAAACTGCCAGTTAATCCAGGTTGGCATCGTGTGAAAGTTATAGATCCCAATGCACCTCCACCTCAATTTTCTATGGCAATTCCTGATTACCAGGATATTTATATTCCTGTAGGTAAAACACAAAATATTAGAATCAACTTGGCAATCCCTGAACAGGAGACTCCCGAATAGAATGCAACCTATTTCCCCTAATAATATTTGGTGGGGAATCGTTCTAAGTTTAATGATCCTGCCAGGTCTATCAGGCCAGGAAATGCCTGCAATGCTGTTTGTAAAATCTGAATCGCAGATAGCAGGGCTAAATGTTGAATTTTTACTTTCAAGTCCATCGCAGCGGGAAGATATTTCGGGGTGGATCGAACAGGAAAATTGGTTTATTATTAATTTTTACAATATTATTAAGCCGAACCCAGGTATTTTTAATGATGTTGTTTTATACCCAATTCTTGATGTCCAACAAGCGTGGTCTAATAATTCGCTCCAAATCTCCATTCAAACAGCACAAAAAATTGGCGCTTCTGATATTGTCTTTCATAATGAAGATAAACGAATTATCATTGCATTGACTTATAAGGATTTTATTGAATCCAAGGAAATTAATCCTTCTTATGTTATTCCAAATCCCAATGAAGCTAAAAAAATCCAACATCCCCTATCTTGGAAAGATGCAAGAGAGCGTACTACATTAGAAATACTGTGCGATACAGATGGTTTACCCATTTATGTAGATAATCAATTAGTAGGTCATTCTCCTTTAGTTCATTCCGTTGATGTTTTACCCGGCTGGCATAAAGTTGGCTATTTTCCAAAGGATTATTCTGGTGACTATAATTCACGTACACCCGAAGAAAAAATGCTTCGAGATATTTTAATAATGGGTAGAATGGATGTTTTTGTAGAGGAAGGTAAACATGAAATAATTGTCTTAAATTATCAATCTCTGGATGAAGACGTAATTGATTATAACAACCGTTTCAAAACCAGTGCTACAGCAGGTTTTTCTCTCTTCTTATTAATGATTTTTTTAATGAGTTGGGGTCTAGCCTGATTCATCGATCTAATTGCCTTGTATTATTGCTCCCCTTGGTTTTTATATCCTTGTTATATGGAACAGAAACACTTGAATCAGAGCGATTAAAAAAAAATATTGGTGCTGTTCATTACTTCAAATACTGGAACCCTTATAGACGATTGTTAGATTTACAAGGTGATGCACAAACATTTTACGGCCAGAACTATTATCAAGTAAAATATAATAGAGATGGGCGAATAAAAACTGTAACCCGTTTTGGACCTGATCGTTTGGAGCAGGAAACATATTATTTTCTATGGTCAAAATCCGGGTTAAGATCGGAATATAAAGTTGAATTTCATACAGAAGGAAAAGCTCAGCGATTAGATAAATTTCTCTATGCTGATCAATTAAGTTATATTCGACCGGGTTGGATTGCTGATGTAAAAAGCAGAAGGGACGGACGACCTTTTGAAGTGTCATTTTCAGATAAACTTGGTTTCACATATTTCTATTATCACTTCAATTACAGTACTCATCGAGATGAAAAAATGCTAGTAGAGGTGGTAGAATCTTCATATTTTGACTCAGCTGGCAGGTTTGTGGGCCGCCACTTACTGTTTTGGGAAGATGGTGATCATTTAAAAATGATCCAATATTTTAATACTGATAATGAAATAGTATTAACAAAAGAATTTCTTCATAATCCAATCGATAAGGAAACAACACGAATTTTATCTGATTCAACAGGGACTGAACAAGAACGAAAAATAATTCCATTAATGCAACCCGACAAATATGCCTATAAATTAGAATGGACTGGCAGAGAAATTATTCAACCTGTTTTATCTGATACTGAAACATTAGAAATTGCGATGGAGTTCTATAAAAAAACCGAATTTGCCCTTGGTGAGGCAAATGAAAAAGTAAAAGAATCTAAAAGAAAATTACAGGAAGCAAAAAAAAGAGCAAGCGATGCGGAAAAGATTCTTTTGAAAGCAAAAAGAAGAGCCGAAGATACAAAACGATTTAAACTTGCAATGGATAAGGCAGAAGAAGATGTAGCAAATGCTATAGAATCAATGCTTACTGCGGAAAAAGAAGCAAAAAATGCAAGGTTGAAGGCAGAAGCAGCTTCAATAGCAGCAGAAACATTAAAAAAAGCTGTAGATTTTGAACGCTATGGGAAAAAAGAGGCGCAGTTAGCACTTAAAGCAGCCAAAAAGGCACAAAGGGAAGCCAAGAAGAAAGAAAAAGAAGCGGCGAGGCTTAAGGAAAAAGCAATTCGAGACTCATTAGACCTTGGCGATAAATCATTTATTACCTTTTCTTATTCCACGCCTTTCTTCATAGAACAGTCTCTGCAAAATCACATAACCAAGCCTGGCTATACGGTAGGCCTAGGGCGCCGGGATTTTTTTAGGGTCAAGCAAATTGATATAAATCTTGGCTTGGAAATGAATTACTATGATTTTCAAATAGATACTACATCAGAAAACTTTCAAACTTTAAGTTATTTTCTGATTGCTCAATTAGATCCAAAATTTTCCTGGTATTGGATCCCTAAAAATATGGAAATGGGCTTAAAGGTGGGAGCTGGTCTTGTATCCCCCGGGTACGGATTTACAGCAGGTTATTCTGCCGTATTTAATTTATTGCCTACACCCTTAACTATTGGCATGGTCACTCAATTTAACTGGGTGGCAAACATCACCAGTAATATTCAAAGCACTAACTGGTCATCAATAGGTTTGGTTTTCGGCTTTAATTTCGAAGACAAACTTCCCTCTATTTTTTGACCTTAAACTATTCTGAAAACACCCCTCATCATTATTGATATTTCAAAAATGATGAGGGGGTAGTGTTTCTTATATATTTACCTTGAAACTCAAACGAACTTGCATACCTGAACCGTAGAAAACTTTTGGCAGGCTGTTTGTTCCATCATCTTCGAAGCCTTGATCTTCACCATAAGTAATATACTCAGTATCAAGAGCATTTAATAAATGGGCTCCTATTGTTAAACCTGTACCCATTAGTTCCATTTTGTACGATGCGTGGAAATCTAATAAACTGTATGATGGAAGTTTTACTACATCTTTTCCTGCCATGCTAGCATCATCATAATCACTTGGGCTAAATCCAGCGTAGAAATTATCATTATATCTAAATGAAGTATTTACCCGAAGTGCAGACATTGGAAATACATTAAGTCCTAACATCATTTGTGTCTGTGGCTGATACCCAACCATTAAACCATCTGTATATAGCGTGACGTCAGTTGTATTTGTTCTATCATAATCAGAGCTAAATGTTCCTTCTACATTCTCTCCCCATTTCCAATTACCAAGTGATAGTGCGGCTTCTACGGAGAGCAGGTCCAAAGGTCTTACATCTGCTTCTAATTCTAAACCAGAGTGATTAGCACTTAATCCAGTAATATTATAAATATCTGGAGCATCGTAAATGACTATTGACTTGTCTTCCCAAGTGTTCATGTAGTAAGTAGCTGTTACATCAAGGAGGTCGCTTCTGTAAGAGACTCCTAAATCCATTGATGTTATTGATTCATTTTTAGCACCTGTGTTTGGCGTATTACTATATGCTAGATATGCATTTGAAAACTTTGGTGCTTTAGACATTTGACCACCTGCAAAGAAAACATTTAAATTATCATTTACATTATAATTAAGACCAAGTTTTAGTGCGCTTCCAGGAAAGATCAGAACTTTAGAAAACTCATCTCCTTCTGTTTCATTGTATTGTTCTTGTCTTTGATATCTAGAAACGGATCTTGCACCACTTGCGACTACTGAAAATACATCAGTAGCATATTCTAATTGACTCCATCCCCCATACCAATCATGATAACCAGTATTATGGTAGTCAATTAATCCTCCAACACCACGCATTCTCTCTGTTCCTGTTTCTCCAGCTTTTGCATAGTGATGTACATAGTAATCACCACCAAGTAAATTCACTACTTCCCTGTAATGTTCTCCAGCATAAGATCTAATATCAAAACCTGTTGTGAAATTTAGATTTTCACTTAAAGAACGATTATACGTAGATAACACACCTGTCCAATCGTGATGATTTACGGAAGCTCGAATGATACGCTTTGATCTGTGCATGGATGAACTGTATGTAGTATCAAATTCTGAGTTAACAGACCATTGCTGATTATTTGCAATAACTTGTGTCCAATCAATTTGTTTAGAACCATCATTCATCTCCGCAGGATTGAAATATTTGTAGTAGGAGTCTATATCGTTACCTAAAGAATCTTTTTCTACTTCATCACCCATATATGTGGCACGAGTATTCATAGGGCCAGTTCCACCACCGCGACCTTTAGATCCATAAAAAGTCGTAGATAAACTGCTATTTTCATCTATATCCCACTTCCAGTTTAAACTATAAACTGGCTTATGATAATAATTTGTCCTTGTGTTGATAAGATATGAATCACCCACTTGTTTTGTGTGCATGATTCCACCGAAGAGCACATCATGTGCCCAATCAGTACTACCTCTATGACCTACAGAATTATCATTAAGTAAGTCATATTCTTCTTCAGTTAAACTACCCCAACCAGAACCATACCTATGTGGACTTATACGACGTTTATCTTCACCTGTAGCATCTGCGTAACTTTTCCAATCATCTTCAGTATAAATTTGATCTTCATCCCTTTGTCCATGTTGTTGAGGTGCACCTAAAACATTTGCATCAAGAGTGTGTTTACCATTCCCAAATGTTTTGTGAGCAGCAAAATAATATGAATAAGCATCAGACCATGTAGCATCAACATATCCATCCCAAGATTTTTTAGCAACCAAGGCTGAAAGAGCAATCCCACCATCTAGTAGACCAGTATTGGCAGTAAAAGTTGTTTTTAAAAAATTGTCGCTACCTAATTCTTGTTTGTAGCTTAGGCCCTGTTTGGCTGTAGCTGCACCAGAAACGATATTTATTGTACCACCTAATTGGCCTGCAACAAGGTTTGTTGCACCAAGTCCTTTTTGGATCTGAATAGCTGATGCGATATCTGTCATTCCATCCCAGTTGGACCAGTACATTCTACCATTTTCCATATCATTAACGGGGACACCGTTAATAAGAGTAGCTGAGTTTTCTTGATCAAAACCTCTAATGTAAACTCTAGAGTCTCCAGCTCCTCCCTTTCCTTCAGTAAAGTATACTCCAGGAGCATCAGCCATAACTGCGGTAATATCTCTTGAAGCTGTTCTAAGTTCTAAATCTCCCGCAGTTAATGAAGAATGCGGGAAAGGAGTTTTTCTATCTTTGATAATAGTTCCTGTAACTTGCAAAGCTTCAATCTCTAAGGCAGCAGGCGTTAAGCTGGCATCCATAGTTGAGTTGGCAGTTACGTTAACATTGAGTTTTAATTCACTATATCCAAGATAGGAAACAACTAGCGTGTAGTTTCCGGTATTTGCATTTACTATACTATACTTACCATTTTCATCTGTCGCTGATCCAAGTTCAGTACCAGATAAGTAAACATTGGCTCCAGCTAGAGGATTTCCTTCATTATCAGTAACTATACCAGATAAATTTCCTTGAGCAAATAAGGATGATGTTAGTGATAATAGAAGTAGATATACTGCTATTTTTAATGAACGATTCATTATGTTCTCCTTGTTTGGTTAAAATTGAATATCAATTTACAATAAAACGTATATTTTATTATCCCGAATTTCGTTTCTCAGTTTATAGTTTTCCAAAAGAATTTGTATTAGAAAAAACTTAAGTCTTTCACTAAAATAGACCCAAAGTTGATGTATTTTCAGTAGATCGAATGCAGTCTGGTGAATTATTTTTAGGTGAATTTACAAGTGTTGAAACAGAGTGAAAAGATAAGGGTCTCGAATAGGGGACAAGATTCATCATTGCCTGGCTTGAATGCACCGTATCGCAATGAATCCATTCATCAATAGAGATAGGATTTAATATAACAGGCATACGTTGATGGATATGATCGATGTTTTTCTGAGGGATGGTAGTAATTACAGTATAAGAATCAATTATCTGGTTTGTTGAAGATTTCCAGGTATTCCATAACCCGGCCATAGGTAACAGTTTATATTCCGGATGATAAATGTAGTAAGGCTGGCTACTATTACTGCTTCGTTTCCATTCATAATATCCATCGGCAATAATTATACATCTGTTTTGCTGGACTAGATTTTGGAAAGAAGGTTTTTCTAGGATTGTTTCCGCGCGGGCATTAAACATTTTGGCACCGATTGATTCTTCATTCGCCCATTGGGGAATTAAACCCCATTGCATTAATTTGACAATTCTTGAATTATTTTCCCCTATTAGAATAGGAGCCATTTGGGAAGGTGTAATATTGTAATTTGGATATAAGTCATTGCTATTCCACATATCGATAGCTAACTCTTCAATTATAGATTGTATATCTCGGGTTAATGTTTTTCGACCACACATAATAAAATCTACATAAAAAATCCTTTTCTCTGAATACAGAGATTTAGAATTTTGATCTCATTATTTTTTGCTTAAACCTTCAATACGGAGACCTATATAGTGCATAAACTTGTTTTACTTCGTCACGGCCAAAGCCAATGGAATTTAGAGAATCGGTTTACAGGCTGGGCCGACGTTGATCTTACACCACAGGGTGAATTAGAAGCTCTTGAGTCCGGTAAATTATTAAAACAGAATGGTTTTCAATTTAATGTTATTCACACTTCTGTTTTGAAGCGGGCCAACCGAACAATGGATATTTGTTTAAATGAAATGGGCTTGAAAGACGTTACAACCCATTATCACTGGCGACTGAATGAAAGACATTATGGTGCACTTCAAGGGCTAAATAAGGCAGAAATGGCTATTGAGTATGGCGATGAACAGGTTCATATATGGCGACGGAGTTATGCAACTCGACCTCCCAAATTAAAATTGGATGATGAAAGACACCCTCGATTTGATGAAAAATATCAAGGTTTATCTCCAGAAGAATTGCCAGCATCAGAATGTTTGAAAGATACGGTAAATCGCTTCTTACCTTATTGGCTAAATAAGATTAAGCCTGATATTGAAGCCGGAAAAAGTGTTTTGATTGTTGCTCATGGGAATTCACTTCGGGCCTTGGTAAAATATTTAGATCAAATTTCTGATGAAGAAATTTTAAAGTTGAATATCCCAACAGGTGCTCCAATGGTCTATGAACTCAATCAAGATTTACATCCGATCAATCATTATTATTTAGGAGATCAAGAAGAGATAAACAAGAGAGCTGCAGAAGTAATAGCTCAAGGGAAATCAAAATAGGGCTATTTAAATATCCGGTTCAACTCTCCAGATAACCGAATGCCACCTTGAAGTAGTCGTTTTTCCAGCAATGCTTTATTTTTGTAAAAATATTCCCATTTTAAATTTTCATCGAAAAAATCATAGCATTGATTCCTCAATTCTTTTGATTCATTAATATAAGTTAATAGCGTATCTCCTTGCCAGGATCGTACATCACCATAATCAATTCCTAACAAAAGATACTCTGTATATTCTGTGTAGCTGAGTTTTTGGTGTTCAATTAAATGGTAATCCCAAATACTATGTAAATTGGTTTCCTCCCCGAACCATTTTACTTTTATATCATTACCTCCTTTATCATTTCCTTTTCCTACATGAAGAGGCTGATGGAGATCACCAATGAGATGGACAAGGAATTTCAATGCAACTTGTTTATCTTCTTTTGATGCTTTCAAATTTTTCAAAACACCACTGAATTCTTTTATTTTTTCTACTGCATCTCCTGTATATTTTCCAGTTTCATAATCTTCGCCATCAGGAATCGTACAGAAATGCCAATTCCAAGCATGCTTCCAATCTGGATCAGATTTAATTTCATCAGCCCAGGTACTTACCCTGGATAGATCATTATGACCTAAAATGCGTTTAATTTGCATTTGAGCATTCTTTGTTAAATAGGTATTGGCAACTTTTCCCACTACACGGTGTCCGGTTTTACCCCAGCCGTAAACTGACTGGCTGAAAAGGGAGAAAATCAGGGTTATGCTAAAAATTTTCATGGAGCTAAAATCTTTTTCATATGATTGAATTTTTCATAAATATTGCTGGCAGGATTTTGATCAAGAATATTCGAAATTAAGAGATAGATATTTCAATTATTCAAAAGGTACATATCCTAGAATCATTCTAGGATATTTATCGGTAGCAATTAAGAATCCTTTATTGTCTAACCGAACGATTCCTTCCCAGTTTCTAGAGTTTTCTTTATCCAATGATAGTTGGATGGGAGAACGATTTGAAAGCCTAATTTGATCATTACGAATTTCAAATTCAATTAAACGTTCCACTGCATCTGATTTTTTGTGAGTTTCACCTTCCCCAAATTTTACTACAATTGAATCTGTTGTTGGTTTTAATCTTTTTGTATCTCCAGGCCAATGGTAATTAATAGCCCAGAATTTATTTTCATGATTTAGACGGGTAACATCCGTTATTCGATATTCTATGTTAGGCTGATAAATTTTCGATTGAGAAAAATCTTTTAAGGAAATTAAATATTGCCAAGGAGACTGGAAAAGGTTTGCACCATTGGCCTCGTAAAAGATTATTACATTACTATCCTGAACAAGTATACTTTCAAATGTCATGTTCTTTATTTGTGTAGGTGTATTCATCTGCAATAAATTTTTTTCCGGAATAATCACATCTTTGGTTTTTGGATTGATTCTTCCCCATGCTAAATAACTCTCCATTGTATCACCATTTTTGACTTCAAGGGTGATATAGACATTATTATCATTAAACGCAATTGCTTCTAAGCCTTCAAACCCATCGATTGTTTGCGACCAATCAGGGGTAATAAAATTGGGCTGTTGAGGTGTTATTGGTTTTGGGGATTTTTGATTTATGGTAGAAATAATTTTATTTTTTTGAATCATGTATAAAAAACCACCCAAATTTTCAGGAAGCAAAACCAAATGATCACCATACCAGTCAAGGCCTGAAATCTCCTGTTTTGGGTTTAGGATGGGCCCAGAGAGCGGTATGTCCTTATAGGCTATTTCATTGCAAAGTGCTAATGTGATAAAATTTAAAATGAATATTCGCTTTAGTAAGAACATGATTCGCCAAAATAATTAAAATATTTTTAGCCAACTTATTGATAAATTCCTACAGTTTAGTATCATTTTCTAACTTATTAGGTACAAATTAAGATTCAAGTACTTTACATAGGTTTTTTAGGAATTCAAATGAGTAGATACCTGAGCTGTGCCCGTCTTTCCAAAAAGGTCTGATAGCATAGTAACCAACCGGTTGAATTCCGGAAATAAGATAACTCTCTTTTTTCACCTTTTGAGGTGGACCTTTATACACATTCCCAAAAATATCTTTTTCACCAGCACAGGTTGCGCAAGGGCAATTATCCCGCAATCCCTTTAATGGTACGGCATTTTCTGATTCATCATTCCACTGAAGAAGTAAAAGGTCATTCAAAATCTCATGATGACTTAGTTGTAATTCACTCATTATTTAATCAATAGAAGTTTAGTTGTTTGAGCAATCTTCCCTGATTGAAGTTTTGCAATATAAATACCACTTGGAGAGTCTATTGCATTCCATTGGATTTCATAATTACCTGGCTGTTTTATTCCATTAGCTAAAGATTGAATAATTTTTCCCTTTAAATCATATATATCAAGATTGATATGAGAAACTGATTTTTCTGCTATGGTGAAACGAAGTGTTGTAACAGGATTAAATGGATTTGGATATGCAGGGAATAATGTTATTGATTCGGGAATTATTCCAAAATCATCTACGGTTAAATCCAAAGCATTAATCTGATTAAAATTAAATACTCCATTATTTACCATAATCATATGTGGAGGAAAATAAAATGCTGGTTTGATTAAAGTCGAAGAAAAATTCCCACTCAAACTTGAATCAGAAACATCAAAAATTTCAATTTCTCCAGCTAGTCCCAAATACAGGTTATCTGCTAATTCAACAAAAACATTTGTTAGTAATGAATCAAAATTTACCGAATCTCCAAAAATAGTTGAGTCTGATAAATAATCGAATATTTCATTAACAAATAATGAGTCCATGCCAGGCATAAGTATTACAATTGATTCCAAGCTTAGAGGATTCTCCTGGTTGCCTTGACCTGGGATTTCCCAAGTCCTTGGCTGTAAAGGGAAAGTCGTATCCTGAAGAATTGATATAAATAAATCAAAACTATTATTTTCCTGCTCTGTAATAGAGCCCATTATAAAATAGGATGTATCTGGGCCAAATTGATTAAAAGCAAAACCTGTAGGAACGGTATCCTGTACTAGAGATGTGATGATGCCATCCACAGTGCCTGCATAATTAAAATTAATCAACCCGCTATATGAATCTTGAGCAGTACAGATAGTAAAAATAAATGGTAGAATTTTTTTCATTTAAAATTCAATAATAAAAGGATTAAAGGAGACTCCCTAACTTGAAGGGAAAAATTGGGGAAAAGAGTCCTATTTATTTTAGCGGTTCCGTTTCAAAACTATAATAAAACAAGCACCAAAATTCATAAAACCTGTTTTTAATTCAGGCCATGGTTCACCCTGAGGTACAATATTTGAAGTGGTAAAGAATCTCAAGGCAACAGGGAGATCAGAAAAACGATAATCTATTGTACCACCTATGCTCATTCCAAGTCCGCCATAGTTTGGTTCTCCATCATAGTCCTCATGACTTAAGCCATATTGGGAAGGTTCATTTTTAAATGCCATATTATAACTAACACCAAAATCCAGACAAAGATGTAAGGCTTTTGGCAAAAAGAAAAATACAGGTTGAAAGTCAATACTTAGATTCCCGATAGCCTGGAAAGCACCCACATCTCCCATATCCGGACTATTAAAACCATACGTCATCAGTTTAAAACCTGGAGAAATATCTACTGCTCCAGTTGGATAATAAGGTGCCTGTAATCCGAATCCAAGATTTGGGGACATAGTTGTAGCCCCTAATGAATCTTTTAAAGATGCTAATGCCACTGGCACCCCACCATAAACGGTAAGAGAATAATATTCTAAGTCAGTCTTTTTACTCTTTTCATACTTATATTCTTCTTTCTGAGTTGTATACTCATCGTATTTAAAATCATCATATTCATCCAGCCAATCATCATCATTGGCTAAAAACTCGCCTTTTTGATACAAGTATTTAACCATACTGTTAATGACAGGGTACATGCCATTTTCCATCTTCAGAGTATCTATGTTGCCAGTTAAAACACCTTCAGGTGTATCTAATCCCATGGGAATTATATAAACTGTAGACTCATCCACTTTTGTAACTTTGCCTACAACGTACGTCCCATCAAAAAAAGTTATTTTACCGTGTATAGCGAACAGTATACCAACGAATAAGGGCAGTATTACCAGTTTTTTTATATATGAGTTATTCATAATAGAAATGAAATATAGGTGAAAAATTTATAAAATGAAAGCTTAGCTAAATATTAACGATATTACACTAATTGGCCATTTTAAATAATAATTCATTTATTTCCACCTTGAAGATTATAAAAACTTTAGAATTCATAGCCAATGGAAATACCACCGCCAACCCAGCCGGTAGCTCCACCCGCATCATAAGCACTTTTTGCTTTTTGTACAATATTTGACCGACCAGTTATTCGGACTTCCAGATTCTCAATTTGTTCTTCCATCGCATCAATTATTGTCATGTGTCCAAATTTATCCATAATTAGATTCCCGATTGGAATATCAACACTACCTCCTGCGATAAATCCTGTCCCCTCATGAAAAACACCGGTTGCTGCAGTTAAGCTTATGCTCAAATCTCCAATAAATATTCCAGGGCTTAAACCTACTTGATATGCCCAGCCGCCAAATTTTCTTGATCCATCTGAATCCATAAATTTATAGTTGGCAATTTCTATGATAGCATTAACGAAAAAATCACCCATAAAAAAGCCATATGGCGTACCAACAGATAAGCCGAAAACAGGTGATGATTTATTATAAATATCGAATGATGTTGCTTTAATTATAGGATAACCAGTGTAAAAATTTAAACTATAATTAGGAACAATTACGTATTCAACGACATAATCATCCTTGCTTTTAGATCTCTTTTGTTTTTTTTCTCCCGGGCTAATAAAGTTACCATTTTCAAACATAAGCAATACCTCATTGCCGGCAACGAGAATTTTACCATTATCCAATTTTAAAGTATCGATATTATCCATAAGGATTTCCTCAGGGAAATCCAAGCCGATGGGGGTTATATAAACGGTAGCTTTATCAACAGAGTTGATATTTCCTTCAATGGTTGTCCCATCAAAAAATATAATTGTGCCATCAATAGCGGATAAAAAGCTGATTAGAATCGGTAAGTAAAAAGCCTTGTGTATCATCTTCATCTTTAAAGATAACAATTATTCAACAAAATAAAAAGTGGGCCCGGAGGGATTCGAACCCCCAACCAATGGATTATGAGTCCACTGCTCTAACCGTTGAGCTACAGGCCCAATTGCGGGGCGGAAATTAAGATTTATTTTATATCTCTTTGAGTTTTTTCAATTTAAAGTAAAAAAAATATTATAACCTTTTAATATTGTTCTATTTTGAATCTCAGTGAAAATTCTATACTGATTTAATCGATGAATAAGGAAAATAAAAATTCATTTACTATTCTAGGGATCAATGGAGCAAAATCTATCCTGCAAACGGAACGATTTCATTCAATTAATATTGATATACTAATTGGCGGTCCGGCAGAAAAAAGTAAATCTCTTATGGAAATGATTTTTTCATCAAACTTGAAACATCGGTTTTATGAAAAAAAAGGCTTCTTTCAAAAATATCCCGAAGGCCGTTCACAAGGAATCGCCGTCACATTTTCCGGGCATATAGTTTCCCAAGAACTCCCAGATTTTTCAGATGAAAACAATGCCTGTTTACTGGCGTTGGATCAAATTGAAGATCCCCAGAATTTTGGTCAAATCATTCGAACAGCGGAGTGTGCCGGTGTGCATGGAATTCTTTTTCCAAGACATTCTTCAGCAAGCATTTCCAATACAGTATTACAAGTTAGTCAGGGTGCATTCATCAATGTGCCACTCATCGAAGTAACAAATTTAAAAAATACATTTTCTGAATTAAAAGATGACGGCTTCTGGATAGTTGGCCTAGAAAACAGTATTAAAGCAAGACCCTGGTACAATATCGATTACAAAGATAAGACATTAATTGTAGTAGGAAGCGAGGGAAAAGGAATTAGAGAAAAGGTATTGGCATCTTGTGATTTTAAGACAACCATTCCAATGCAGGGCATGACTGGTTCATTGAATGTAAGTGCTGCAGTTTCAGCGGTCCTTTTTGAAAGATTGAGACAAATAAGAGAGAATAATTAATGCCATCCACTCATGATTATGAAATAGATAAACGGAATGAAGATATCCAAATTTATATTAATGGAGAATTCTTTCATCGTTCCGAAGCGAAGGTTTCCGTTATGGATAGTGGTTATTTGTTGGGTGATGGTGTGTGGGAAGGGATTCGTTTACACAAAGGACTTTTGATTCATTTTTCTGAACACATAGATCGGTTATTCAAAGGCGCAGAAAAAATCACTATGGATATCGGGAAATCCAAAGAAGATATATTGATAGCTGTAAATGAAACATTGCAAAAAAATAATATGATTTCTGATGTTCATTTGAGGTTAATTGTATCCCGGGGAATTAAAAAAACGCCCTATCAACACCCTAAAGTCACTATCGGAGAACCAACTATAGTTATCATTCCAGAATATAAAAAAGCTAGTGATTATATAAAAATTAATGGTATTACATTGGGGACGGTTAATACAATACGAGATTTCCAAATCCAGGATCCAACTATAAACTCTCTCAGTAAACATAATTGCATTGCAGCCTGTATTGAGGCAGATAAACTTGGTGTAGATGAGGGCCTCATGTTAGATCCACACGGCTATGTTTCTACATGTAATTCGACAAACTTTTTTATTGTCCGTAGCGGTGAAGTTTGGACATCCACAGGTAAATATTGTTTAAATGGTATAACCCGAGGAAGTGTCATCAATCTATGCAAAAAATATAAGGTTCCTGTATTTGAAAAGAACTTCTCTATTGAAGATGTGCATATAGCTGATGAAGTATTTGTCACAGGGACTTTTGCAGGTATCATTCCAGTACCAACAGTTGATGGTCTTACAATCGGGGATGGCTTGCGCGGAGAATTGACGAAGAAATTGCAGGACTGGTATGCTAAAGATATTGAAAAACGGGTTAATTCAAATTGAATAAAACTCGAATAGCAATGTGGTCGGGGCCGCGAAATATTTCTACTGCCATGATGCGGTCTTTTGAGAATCGACCGGATACAGTTGTAATCGATGAACCTTTTTATGCTTATTATTTAGATAAAACAGGCTTGGACCATCCAGGGAAAAAAGATGTATTCGCTTCTCAAAGTATTCATTGGGATGAAGTCGTAGATATATGCACTGGGAAAATCCCTGAAGGGAAACCAATTTGGTATCAAAAGCATATGGCACAACATAATTTGGAGGGGTGTGACTTATCCTGGATTAAAGATGTAACAAATTGCTTTTTGATCCGTGACCCAAAATATGTAATTGCCAGTTACGGGAAACGATTTCCTATAGAAAATGAAAAATTACTCGGATTCGTTCAGCAAGCAGATTTATTGGAACGTGTAGAAAAAATCACAGGGGAAACACCACCAATTTTAGACTCAAAAGACATTTTAGCTAATCCAGAAAAAATGCTATTAAAGCTCTGTGAAAAAATTGGGATTTCATTTACAGACAAAATGCTTAACTGGCCTGCAGGAAAACGGCACAGTGATGGTGTATGGGCTCCTTATTGGTATAACCGAGTTGAAGAATCAACCGGATTTTTACCTTATTCTGAAGAAAATGTTGAACTAGATGAAACTATGGAGCCTATTTATGAAAAATGTAAAGAGTATTATAATATTTTATGGAATAAAAGGATTGGCAAAAATTAAATTGCTGTAATCTATTCGGTGCCAAATAACCGATCACCAGCGTCCCCTAATCCAGGGACAATATATTTATTATCATTAAGTTTTTCATCTAAGGCTGCAGTATACACATCAACATCCGGGTGAGCTTCACAAAATGCTTTGGCACCCTCAGGAGCAGCAATCAGACACATGAATTTGATCTGTGTTGAGCCTAATTCCTTCAAACTTTTTGCTGTGGCAATAGCGGTCCCGCCGGTGGCCAGCATAGGATCTATAATAATGAAATTCTTATTTTCTGGTTTTTTCGGAATTTTGAAATAATAGTGAACTGGTTGATGAGTTTTTTCATCCCGTTCCATACCTACATAACCAACCCGTGCATTGGGAATGAGTTTCATCAATCCATCTACCATACCTAGTCCAGCACGAAGAATTGGAACAATAACAATATCTTTACCTTCAACTTTTTCACCTTCTGTTTTTGTCAATGGTGTTTCCACGGTTTTAGACTCAACTTTAAAATCCTGAGTAAGTTCAAAAGCAACAAGCATTCCAACTTCATTGACTAATTCTTTAAAAAGCTTATGCCCTGTATCTTTGTCTCGGATAATAGTAAGCTTGTGGCGAATAAGTGGATGGTCCACCACATGAAAATTCTTGTATTTATTCATGATATTATGTTGAAAACATATTTAAATATTTTTGAATATCCCGAAAATCTCCGAAAAATAAAAGTTGATTAAAATGCTTTGATGTCATTCAATGAAAACTCCTCGTGCAACACTATGATACCAATCTTCTTGACTTGATTGAACATCGCTCTCTGATATAAGGTAGAATAATTCACCGTTTAGCCAAAAACATGCACTGGTATAACTATCATAATAACTGGTGTCTCGAGTCGCCTCTCCAACAACAAGTACATTTCCATCAGCAATTGCTATATCATGGGCAATGCCAGTACCAAATTCAGTAATGGGACCACCTTGTAGATCATGAATAGTATTATTTTCCCAATATTGGGGGAATGACCCCCCCGTAGTATAAGGGTTATTTGTGTCTTCGAACCAGTCTGTATATCCTGCTAAATAAACGTCATCTCCATCAATTGATATACCATATGCACCAGACCCATAGATATCCATATTTGATCCACCGAAAGGCATATCCGTTCTAGTTGTATGTCGCCAATAGCAAGCAGTAGGTGTATAACCAGCAAACCCAGATGTTTTTAAAACGTATCCAGCATAGTACCTCATATTACCATCCATGAAAGCAATATCATATACCTCACCGTCACCATCAGTCGGTATCGATAAATTCGTTCTGTTATTTCCATCTTTCCAAAAGCAGGGGATATAATAGTGATGATTATTCATATAATACCCACCGATGTACACACTCCCATTATTTCGGACTCCTATTGAGAAAGCCTGTGAATCTCTATTAACGGTTAGATTAATTTTTTCACCGTTTTCCCAATAGCAGGATCCATTATCAAACCAACCAGCAACATATATATTTTCTCCACTTACAGCAATAGCTTCGCCTTCACTGAAGTCGCCAGGTAAATCAAATCTTTGTTGATCAATCCAATAACAAGCACCGTCAGCAGTACCTGATGTATAAACTACTCCGTCAATTACCGTAATATCTGTAGCTGTATAACCACCAGGTAATTCAATTCGTTCTCCATTTAGCCAATAGCAGGATGTCCATTCTCCGTTACTATTATAAGATTCACCAACAATGTAAATGTTTCTTCCTGGAATAGTACCGCCATTTTGATATTCACAGCTCCCGTCATCAAATGTTGCATCACTGTTATAGTTCGTTGCTGTAATGTCTGTACATCCACAAATATTTTGGCTACCCCACTCTCCGGCACAATCTTCAGTACAATCATTAGAGAGGTCATCATCGCACGTGCCACAACTATCAACTAAAGCACTGCCACCACATTCATCCTTACAATCAAGATATAAGCAACTATTATTATTAATTGTTGCATCTGAGTCATAGTTGCAAGCTTGACTATCTAAGCAGCCGTGTTTTTCTTGCTCTTCTTGATTATCATCGCAGGAATAGAATGCCAAAGAAAAAAAAAATAATATTTGAAATCTATTTTTCATTATGAAGATTTATTTAATAATTCTAATTAATTGGTGGAGTTAAACGAACAAGAGATATTATACCTCCGCTGTTCCCATCGATAAATCCGTAACCTCCTATTATAATATCTCCATTTTCAAGTTCAAATATTGACATATTTGCGTACCCGACATATTCCCTAAATATAGTTTCACCTTGATCATTAATCCATGTGAGGTTGGATCCTTCATCAATTAGATAATATCCACCTCTAGATGAAGGTATTATATCATAGTATCCGCTTACATTTACATCTACAATATTACAATCATTAAAAACACCACCGCCTGATGTATTCCTCTCCACCAGGTATAAACTTCTCCAGCTATTGCAATAGCCTGCACCTATATAACTTCCACTCGGTGTTTCATATAATGCATAGATTTCAGTACTGCCTGTTGACTGTATATTCTTTTTCCATATCTGTTGTCCATCCAGATTTGTTTTAATCATGAGAGCTTTATAGTCACCATGTTGTGTACCTGTGTAACCACCTAAAACATAATTCCCATCTGCTGTCTCAATTATTTCATTAATCTCATTTGCTGCAGAGCTACTATAAATCTCATGCCATATTAACTCACCTGTATTACTGTATTTTCTAAGCATTGCCTTAGAATTATTGCCATTATCATTCCATGTCCCCGTAACTACATATTCTCCATCTGCTGTTTCAATAAAATCCCTTGCCCAATCATTATTTTCAGTGCCACTATCGATTAACTCCCAGATAATGTTTCCAGACCAATCTGTTTTTAACAAATACAAATCAGGGTAGCATCCTGGAAGTGTATCGCACTCATAAAAACCGACAGCAAAAAATCCGCCATCAGATGTTTCCCTGACGCTATACAATGCAGTGGAATTATCATAGATCTGGCTCCATTCCAAATCACCATTCTGATTTGTCTTGATTAAAAGTCCTGAATAGTTTGATGCGCCTGCTATAATAAAACCAGAGTCGAATGTCTGTCTTACTCGCCAACTTTCATCAC
>PBKF01000036.1 GCA_002722105.1 Fidelibacterota bacterium | reverse complement strand
AATCACGAACTTGTTCGCAAATGGCGCGGCTAACACCTTCCTTAGCTTCTTTAGTTGATGCACCAAGATGTGGTGATAATACAACACCTGGGATTCCCACTAATGGGTGGTCATTTTCAATCGGCTCTTTAGTAAATACATCAATTGCAGCTCCGGAAATTTTCCCTTCTTTTAGCGCTTTTGCTAAGTCTGCCTCATTTATAATACCGCCTCTTGCAACATTAATTATACGGGCGGAAGGTTTCATGCTGCAAAGACGATTATAATTGAATAAATCTCGTGTTTGAGTATTCAAAGGTACATGGAGCGTAATATAATCTGCTTCACTAGTAAGAGTTTCCAAATCAACAATTTTGATTTCGTCTTCACGAAACATCTCCTGTTTGATGTATGGATCATATCCTAGCATGTTCATATTAAATGCTTTACACCGATCCATTACTTCACGACCAATTTTACCTAATCCTACAATCCCCAATGATTTATTTTGTAATTCTGTACCAACTAATTGATGGCGGTTCCATTCACCTTTTTCTAATCCACTATGGCCATAATGAATATTTCGAGATAAAGTTAGCATTAAACCTAATGTGTGTTCCGCAGCAGATATTGTGTTAACATCTGGAGTATTCATAACCACGATGCCATTTCGTGTTGCAGAGCTAATGTCAATGTTATCTACTCCAACACCAGCACGGCCAATCACTTGCAGATTCTTAGCAGATTTGATCATTCCATCGTTAATTTTAGTCCCACTGCGAATGATCCACGCTTGTACTTCTTCATTAACTGCATCCTCTAAATCAGGTTTTGAAGATTCGGGTAAATAGATTATATCAAGACCTGCATTTTTTAGAATAGATAAACCTTCATCTGTTATTGGATCAGAAATAAGAACTTTCATTGGAAGACTATTTTTGATCTTCTTATTGCCCACGAATCAAATTGAGAGCAGATCCTGCCTTGAACCAATCAATTTGGGAACCATTATATGTATGGTTACAAATAATCTGATCGGATGATCCATCAATATGTTTTACTAATAAGTTCAAGGGTTTAACAGGCGAAAACTGATTCAAGTCCAAGAAATCAAACGTATCATTTTCTAGGATATTATCATAATCTGCTTTATTAGCAAAAGTCAATCCTAACATTCCTTGTTTTTTTAAATTAGTCTCATGAATCCTTGCAAAGGATTTTACTAAAATAACACGTACACCTAAGTGCCTAGGTTCCATAGCTGCATGTTCCCGAGAAGAACCTTCACCATAATTTTCATCACCCACGACTATTGTTGGGATTCCAGCTGACTTGTAGGCTCGCTGTGTAGATGGAACAGTATCATAATCTCCAGTTAATTGATTCTTAACTGAATTGGTGGCATTATTGAAGTAATTCACAGCTCCTGTAAGCATATTTTCAGAAATATTATCTAAATGCCCCCGAAATTTTAACCAAGGTCCTGCCATAGAAATATGATCTGTGGTACATTTTCCTTTTGCTTTAATCAGCAACTTCATACCTTTAATATTTTGGCCGTCCCAAGAATCAAATGGTTCCAATAGCTCAAGTCTCTGTGATTCAGAATTAATTTTCACATCAATTTCAGAGCCATCCACAGTAGGAGTTTGATAACCTAAATCTTCTATAGAAAATCCATTTCGTGGAAGGTCATCTCCCTTAGGCGGATCTAGCATAACTTGTTCGCCTGCTTGATTATTTAGTGAATCATTGATTGGATTAAAAGTAAGATCACCAGCGATAGCTAGGGCTGTAACCAATTCTGGCGAAGCAACAAATGCGTGTGTATTGGGATTACCATCTGCTCGCTTTGCAAAATTCCTATTAAACGAATGAACAATTGTATTCTTTTCCTCTTTATAAGCATCTGTACGTGCCCACTGTCCAATGCATGGTCCACATGCATTCGCAAAAACATCAGCACCTAATTGCTCAAAAATATCAATAAATCCATCTCTTTCAATTGTATACCTTACTTGTTCAGATCCAGGCGTAATTGTGAATTTTGCTTTTGTATTTAGCCCCTTATCTACAGCTTGTTTTGCAATTGATGCTGCACGTGAAATATCCTCATATGATGAATTCGTGCATGACCCGATTAAACCAACTTCAATTTTTGTTGGCCAAGCATTTCTTGCGGCTTCGGCTTCCATTTTTGAAACAGGAGTAGCTCTATCGGGTGTAAATGGTCCATTTAAATGAGGTTGAAGTTCAGATAAATTAATTTCAATCAGTTGATCAAAATATAATTCCGGTTCATTAAAAACTTCTTGATCTGATCGCAAGTATTCTATCATATCATTGGCCAAATTAGAGACATCTTTCCTACCGGTTGCTTTGAGATATTTCGACATTTGTTCATCGTAACCAAATATGGATGTAGTAGCTCCAATCTCAGCACCCATGTTACAAATCGTACCTTTACCAGTACATGACATTTTATTTGCACCAGGTCCAAAATATTCTACAATTGCTCCTGTTCCGCCTTTTACAGTTAAAATTCCTGCGACTTTTAGAATGACATCTTTTGCTGATGTCCACCCATTTAATTCACCAGTTAAATGAACACCAATTAAATTGGGAAATTTCAATTCCCATGGCATTCCGGCCATCACATCAACTGCATCTGCACCACCAACACCAATAGCAACCATACCTAGTCCGCCAGCATTAACGGTGTGGCTATCGGTACCGATCATCATGCCGCCAGGGAAAGCATAATTTTCTAAAACAACCTGATGTATTATTCCAGCGCCCGGTTTCCAAAACCCTATTCCATATTTATTTGATACAGATTCTAAAAAATCATAGACCTCTCCATTACTATCCATGGCTTGAGCTAAATCAATTTGGGCACTTTTTTTTGCTTGGATAAGATGATCACAATGTACAGTAGATGGGACTGCGACTTTTTTCTTTCCAGCCATCATAAATTGCAGTAAGGCCATTTGTGCAGTCGCATCCTGCATTGCAACTCTATCGGGTGCAAATTCTACATATGATTCTCCTCTGATATATGCATTGGATAAATTTTTATTCTGGAGATGTGAGTATAATATCTTTTCTGCTAAAGTCATTGGTCGATTCAATATATCTCGTGCAGAATTTATTTTGTCGGCCATTTGTGCATAAACGACCTTGATCATATCTAAATCAAACATGATATAATTTTCTCCATTTGTCGATTAATTTTTAAGGAACAAAAACGGGGGTAAACATTATAAAATATTTTCGTAATTTACTTGAAAATACTAATACTTTCCAATGCAGATGAAGTGCTCCTGCCGTAATTTTTATGTTATGGTTTATCATTCCATATCCATTATTCTATTTTCAGGGATATTATTTGCTTCCATAAACAAAACAATTTTGCAAAATAATAAGGATCAACTTGTTATATCCATTAATATTAATGCGGAAACAGAGGCTGATCTTAGACCTGCATCCATTATGATTGGTTTACCTACAAGCAATCTACCAAAAACACAAATTCAATTTCTAAATAAAGATGAAATACCCTTTAAGTCTCACCAAAAAAAGATAAGTGATTTTGAATGGATTAATAAACAAAAACTTTGTAACCTAGAAGTAGCCACTTTGCATATATCTCCTTTAGCAAATTCAAATGAATATTTTAAAACGATCAAAGTATCACTGGATTTTGAACGAGAGAGATATGAACACAGAAAACCTAATAAAAATGAATTTCTACTATTAAAAAATAGAATTGTTAATTGGGATATCGCTCAAAATTGGATTCTAAAAAAAGAGAAAATAACCTCAAAAATTACAAATTATACTCCTGGACGATGGTTACAGTTTTTTTTGACTGAAGATGGAATGGTATCAATTCCTTATTCATCACTATCTAATGTAATTGACAATATATCAAATATAGACCCCAGATCATTTTCAATCTACATGAGTAATGAATTTGGTCGTGCAAGATCTCAATCTACCAATCAGGAAATAGCACCTAACTTAGTTGAAATTGGTATTTGGGTGCAGGGAGAAGAAGACGGAGTTTTTGATATAAATGACAGGATTATTTTTTATGGTCGTGGTCCATCCGGATACGACGTTATTGGTAATGATTTAGACTGGCATCAAAATATTTATTTTTCAAAGAATTCCTGCTGGCTCTTTATTCCGAATGATTCTTCTTTAAAGGGTAAAAGAATACATCTTGCTTCTCAACCTGAATCAGTTGCGATCACATTGGATTATGGAATCTCAGCAATACATGAAGAATTGGATCTTGTTAATTTAAAGGGTGAGGGCACTGTATGGCTTAGTAATTCTATTCCTGCTGGTACATCCCAAAACATTGTTGTTGATCTATTTGCGCCAAAACCAAGTGTGGATATCAGCATTAAGGCACGCGTTTATGGTTTTTCTAATCCAGAAAATGCATTAGCAAATCATTCGATAAGTCTACGTTTTGGTGGATTAGATGGAGAAACTATCGGAAACAATGCGACCTGGACATCTTCATCTTTTTTGAAGAGAGATATTGTTGATACATCACCAAATATTACTCTGAATAATGGTATAAATGTTTTCTATTTGAGAAATATGTCTGATGATTCTAAATCAATCCCACATTTTGATTTTTTTGACATTCAGTACGGCCGAGAATTATCCTTTGAAGATTCTTATAATTTCAAATCTCCTATTTCAGGTCAGAATATTCGTTTTTCATTTACAGGCGTCAAACAAGCTACTCAATTTATGTGGGATATCACGGATGTATCAAACCCAGAATCAATGGTATTTTCAGAATCAAATTATATTCATGTAACAGTTCCAACTGCCTTAACAAAGTATTTCATAGTTTTTGATACTAATACATTACCGGAAATCACAGAATTTACCATTAAAGAAGATCAAGAATTTTTTACTTTACGACAGAGCGGAATACAAGTGGATTATATTGTCACAGGTCCTGAAATATTTCGTGATGAAGCTACAGAATTAGTATATTTAAGATCTCCTGCAATTTTTGCAAGTCTAGAAACAATTTATGATGAATTTTCTGCAGGGAATAAAGATCCAATGGGGATTCGAAGTTTTATTCAATGGGCACTTGAAAATTGGGCGGAACCAGTACCCACTTTTTTAATGATTCTGGGTGATAGTGGCTATGATTATAGAAATATCACTGGTCAATCTTCCATAGTGTTTCCAACTATCCAAACTACATCCTATGCTACGGATGATAAACTAGCTACTTTAAATGGCAATGTACCAGAAGTTGCAATCGGTAGATTCCCTGCCAGAGATGAATCAGAAGTGACCAATTTTATTGAAAAAGTTTTAGAAATTGAGTCTAATCCTGATCTTGGCCCATGGAGGCAGCGGGTTACAATTATGGCTGATGATGGCGCCAGACCAGAGCCAGGCAATGGATCAATAGAAGTTGGTAAATCACACACCCTTTATTCTGAAAATCTGGCAGACCTAGTACCGTCTTCTCTGAATGTGCAAAAAATTTATATGCAGGAATACCCTGAAGTCAGTGATGCTTCAGCCTTTGGAGTATTAAAACCAGATGCAACCGAAGATGTTTTCAAAGCTTTAAACAAAGGAACAGCTCTTATCTCGTACATTGGTCACGGTTCACCATATCAATTAGCCCAGGAAAAATTATTATCTCTCAACAGGGGCGATATCAATCAAATAAATACAGGCCAAAAAATGCCTATATGGATAGTCGGTACCTGTTCATTTGGACATTTTGATGATCCACTAACAGAGTCGTTTGCGGAGGAACTGATTCGAGAACCCTTAAATGCTGCTTCCATGATCATTTCAACTTCCCGTAAAATATCTGTCTCAGGTAATTCTCGCTATACTAGAGAATTATTTGAAAGAATTTTTGCTAATGACCAAGTAACAGATTCACCTATTGGTGTAATTCTACAAATTGTAAAAGATGGAGCTCCAGAAGGACAATATTTTCATTTATTTGGAGACCCAGCGATGTCCCTACCAATGCCTAAAGATATTTTAAACATCACAGGTGTAACACCTGATACATTAAAAACTCTTGGTATCGCAACTTTTAACGGGCAACAATCTAGTTTCGATGGAGATGGAGCAGGATATGTAGTATTAATTGATGCAGACCGAGAGGTAACTCGAGAATATCAAATTAATTCTCAGACAGAATCTCTCACCTACAGTTTACCTGGACCAACTCTATTTAGGGGGCAATTCTCATTTGCAGGCGAAATATTTGCAGGAGATATTCGAATTCCTCAGGATATTTCATACTCTAATGATCCGGCCCGCCTAGTAATATATATTAATGATGAAAATAAAGAAGCTTCTGGAGTATTAAATGGCTTGCAATTGACTGGTGGTGATGGGACCAATGATACATTTGGTCCTAAGATTACATTTGAAACAGAATCTGGGCAGAGCTTGGAAAATGGAGATCATTTTCCTGAAGATCAAAATCTGATAATTAGAATGTCAGACCCATTAGGTATTAACCTAACTGATGAAACAGGACATGAAATTTTGGTGACAGATTTATTATCAAACCAATCAGAGACTATTACTCAGGATTTCTATTATGATACAAACAGTATAATGACAGGCACAATTTCATTTTCTCCATCAAGTGGTAAAGAGATTAAATTATTGGTTAAGGTGTGGGATAATGCCAATAACCCTAATGAAAAGAAAATTCATTTATCTCGTACTTCAGCAAAAGACCTTAAAATATACAATGCTTATAATTACCCCAATCCATTTTCTACATTTACTCAATTTGCCTTTGAACTAACACAAACTGCAGATATAAAACTGGATATTTTTAGTTTAGGTGGAAGAAGAGTTAAATCTTTTGATGAATTCTCAAAAACTCCTGGATACCATACCATAGAATGGGATGGGTTAGATTCCTTTGGAAGTCAAATTGCAAATGGAGTTTACTTATATAGGCTTAAGGCTTTTGGTGAAAATAGTTCAGAAACTTATATTGGCCGGTGCGCAAAATACCAATAATATGGAATATTAACATTGAAACCAATTATACTTGCATCAAAATCCCCAAGGCGAAAATATCTTTTGAATCAAATTGGAATTGAATTTTCTGTTATCCCCAGTTCAGTTATAGAAAATTTAAACTACCCATTACCACCGGAAGCATTTACAGAACATTGGGCTAGAGAAAAGGCCAAATATGTAGCCGAAAGACATCCTGATTCAATCATTATCGGCGCTGATACAATTGTAACTATTAATGGAGATATTTTGGGAAAACCAAAAAATAAATCACAAAGTATTTCTATGCTTAAATCCTTATCAGGAAAGACCCATGAAGTAATTACTGGTGTAGCATTCCACAGTATTAGCTTTAGCATAGACGAAACATTTAATGAAAGAACATTTGTTTCTTTTAAAACTTTATCTAATTCCGATATCTACTACTATATTGATAGATATAAACCTTATGATAAGGCTGGAAGTTATGGGATCCAGGATTGGTTTGCAGTCAATATTTCTAAAATTGAAGGATGCTATTTTAACGTCATGGGGCTTCCTCTTTCATCTTTTTTCTCGCATTATCGTCGTATAGTAAATTCAAATAACGAAAAATAATTTTGATTACAAAATCCATTACAATAAAAAAGGACTGTATTACATACCAAGCAGTAAGAGCTTCTGGTCCCGGAGGGCAAAATGTAAATAAGGTTTCTACCGCAATTATATTAAGATATCCTTTAGAATTAGACCTCTACCCTTTATGGTTTATTTACCAATTAAAATCAAATGCAGGATCTCAATTATCTAAAGAAGGCGTTATTACAATAAAGGCACAATCCTTTCGATCGCAAAAAAAGAATAAAGAAGATGCATTAGGACGCTTGATCGCATTATTTAACAAATCAGGAGTCAAACCAAAACCACGAATAAAAACTAAACCACCAAAAAGATCAAAAGAAGATCGATTGTTCAATAAAAGAAAAAAGAGCGAAAAAAAGAAAATGCGGAAACAACCAAATCTAGATGATTAAAATTTTACTAATTAAAATCTAATCTATAATTTCAGTACTTAATTTTCAATGTTATGGCACAGTTTTATAAAGAACTAAAAGATTTACGGGAATCCCGTGGAATTTCTATAGAAGAAATACATAACCGTACAAAAATCAGTATAGCATATATACGTGCAATTGAATCAGGAGATTTTGATTCCATCGAGACTCCATATTTGAGATTATTTTTGAGAGCATATGCACAAGAAATTGGTGGAGATTCAAAAAGTGCATTGGAACAACTTGACTCATTTTTAGGAAAGACGAATCCTAATATCCAAGGAATTCAGAGTCAAAATGAAGAACATAATGATGAAAATGAAAATCATAATGTTGAAGATTATTTACTAGGCATAACAAATCAAAAACTTCGCCAGGACCTAATTAAAGGAGCAATTCTACTTGTTATTTTTATTTTTGCTATTTTAATATTTAAAAAAATATTTAGTACCCAAGATTCTAATTTGTTATCACAGGACGGACAAATTATTCAAAAAACCTTAACAAGTTATGAATTGACAACAAATTTTATTTTAGATAATAGTAGTGAAGAAACAATCCCAACTACACCACCATTTTTCATAAAAGTCCGATCCCTAAATGAAATTACTTTTACATTTCAAATAGATACTTTACCTCCAATCTCAAGTGTAATTCAAGCCAATTGGGAACAAGATCTAGAAGCATTTGTGAACCAATCAAACCTATTATTTCCAAATACAAAAGGCCTTACTTTATACATAAATGGCGTTAATCTTCAAAATATTAAAGATTATAATCATCCTCTTCGTTTAACTATCAAGCCCAGTCCACCATCCATTGTTATCCAGCGTTATAAACCGCTAGGGTAATTCTTTCCCATAAATAACCCACTTTTCTTCTAAAAACGATATTATTGTCAATAAAATACCTTTTTATAAAAATAAATCTGATTAATTATTGACATTATTACGTCAAGTTAGGTAAGATTATGGGTAGTTGTGGGTAATTACCCCTATAAAACATGACCTTGACAAATAACACTTTTACAGGTGAATATGCATATTCGCTAGATTCTAAGGGCCGAGTAAACGTTCCGGCAAAGTTTAGACAATCCTTAACTGAAGACAATGAAAATACATTTGTCATAACACGAGGTATGGATCAGTGTATTTGGGTTTACCCCAAGAGCCAATGGCTAGAAATTGAATCCAGTCTTCGAAGTCTTTCTTCANTTTCAAAAATAAATAGGGCATTTGTGCGNAATACTGCNCGTTATGCCACCCCTTCNACATACGATAAACAGGGACGGATCACATTAACTCCGTCCCTGATTGAATATGCTGGCTTAGAAAAGGAAGCGATGATTATTGGCATGGTCAACAAAATAGAGATTTGGAATCCGTATTATTTAAAGGAAACGGATCAACAAAGTATGGAAATCGATGCGGCAGCTTATGATGACCTGGCAGATAAAATTATCCTTTAATGAATTTAGTCCGGGACTCAGGAACGCAAATTCACGTTCCGGTTTTACCGACGGAAGTTCTAACAAATTTAAAAATTGTATCAAATGGAATATATCTGGATGGGACAGTTGGGCTTGGAGGACATGCTACTCTTATTCTAGAACATTTGTCACATCAAGGACATTTTATCGGGATTGATAGGGATCATGAGGCAATATTATTATGCAAAAAGCGTCTCTCTTCCTCTACAACACCCGTATCAATATTTCACAATTCTTATCATAATTTTCATTCAATTCTGGATGAAATGGAGATTGATCAAGTGAACGGTATTTTATTGGANCTTGGACTTTCATCTTTACAGCTTGACTCCAANNCGAGAGGATTNTCTTACAATGTTAATTCAGATTTGGATATGCGTTTTGACTCGAAACAGAAGCTTAAGGCATTTCATATTGTAAACCAATTATCGGTGAATGAATTAGCAGATGTAATATATAATTATGGCGAAGAAAGACGATCCCGTGTCATCGCCCGAAGTATAGAAAAATTGAGACCATTAAGAACAGTTTTTGATTTGGTAGATGCTGTTAAAAGGTCTACNCCACCAAATCATCGAAGCAGAACCATGGCCAGAGTTTTTCAAGCAATAAGGATCAAGGTAAATGGAGAATTAGAAAAACTTGAAAAATTTTTAACTAGATTTATAGAAAAACTGGCAATTGATGGACAAATCGTAATTATTAGTTTTCATTCACTTGAGGATCGTTTGGTNAAGCATAGTTTTAAAAAATTGGCGGCAAAGGGAGAATTATCAATTCTGACTAAAAAACCGATTATAGCTACAAAAAAAGAGCAAATGAAAAATAGCCGATCAAGAAGCGCAAAGCTTCGAGTAGCAAGAAGGATAAGATAATGCCAAGGAAACGAATATCAAAAAGAACACGTGATTTAATACAAAGTTTAGTCTTCTTTATTTCGACTCTGGGAATCATTTCTTGTCTCATCATTTACCTATGGGTATATACTGAAATTGATGAAACTCTTTTGGTCATAGAAATCCANAATTCTACAGCAAAAGAATTGCAAAATGAAATTAATGAATTACATAGCCAGATTGAATCTCTTACTAGGCCTGATGTTATTGCAAGGAAAGCTCAAAAAGAATTGAATATGGTTTTTACTGAACCGGAAACTTTACAAATCACNATCAANCCTAATCACATAAGTAATTTATGACNAAGACTTACTTGAAATATAGAACTAGGATCACCTTATTGGCAGGATTTATAATTCTTTCTTGGTCGGGNCTNTGTATTCGTTTATTCCAAGTNCAGATACTGAATGGCGAGCGTTACCANNTCGCAGTCATAAAACAATCNCAAACAAAACAAATTTTACCTGCGAATCGAGGAAATATTTATGACCGTAAAAATCGACCATTTACTCGAAATATAATTCATTATACCCTTTCCGTAAATCCGTCCAAGGTAAAAGATAAAGATGGTCTTTCCGAAGCAATCAGTGAAAGAACTGGGCAATCAAAAGAAAAATATCTGANGAAATTAAACTCAAAATCAAAATTTGAATATCTTGAACGTAATCTCCAACGTGAANCCTTGGGNNCTNTAGAAACAANTGCATTTGAAGGATTAAATATTGAAAGAAAATATCGTAGGTATTATCCACACAATCATATAGGTGCTCAAGTTCTAGGTTTCACTAATGTGGATGATGAAGGTATATCCGCAATTGAAAAAGATTTTAATTCATATTTGACAGGTAAACCTGGTTGGGTTTACAAAACTAAAGGTTGGAGTGGAAAAGTTCAGCATAAAAGTGGCATGCCCTTTCAAAGACCTGTGGATGGATCTAATGTCCAATTAACAATTGATTTAGAATATCAATCCATTCTTGAAGAAGAATTAGCCCACCGACAAAAAGACACAAAGGCAATTGCAGCNACCGGGGTTATCATGAATCCNCAAACCGGTGAAATCCTAGCCATGGCTTCAACNCCGGGATTTGANAACAATAAATTTCATNTATCATCGCCAGAACTACACCGAATTCGATCNATAACAGATCAATTTGAACCTGGNTCTACTTTTAAGGTTGTATCTGCCGTTTCAGCAATATACGAAAAAAAAATCGGTCTTGAACAAGAATTCAATTGTGAAAACGGTGAATACGNATATTATGATATTAAAGTTCGGGACCACGAGTCTTATGGAATGCTAACTCTTCCCCAAATTATTCATTATTCAAGCAATATTGGAATTGTAAAAGTCATGGAACGTGTAGGTCAAAAAGCTCTATACGATGTAAGTAGAAATTTTGGTTTTGGATCAGCAACAGGTTTAAGCCTAGCTGGCGAGTCATTAGGAAAATTAAGTCCAGTTAAAAATTGGAGCTCAGTTTCGTTAGGGCAAATTTCCATGGGACATGAAGTTGGTGTTACTGCAATACAAATGGCTGTTGCTTATAGTGCAATTGCTAATGGTGGATACGTTGTTTCGCCATATATCATTCGGCAAATAATGGATCATAATCAAGAAGTGATTTATGCCGAAGAATCCACTATAATAAGAAAAATTTCTGATGAACAAACTATGCAAGACCTCCGGAAAATGCTTCGNGGTGTTGTAGTAAATGGGACAGGCTATAATGCTGATATTCCAGGTTGGGACATCGCTGGTAAAACTGGTACAGCGCAAAAATGGAAGAATGGTAAGTATTCTAATGATCAATTTATTTCNAATTTTGTTGGGTTNTTTCCCTATGAAGACCCACAATTACTTGCTTTNATTATGCTAGATGAACCCATCCANCCATATCATTGGGGTTCGGAAGGAGCTGCCGTAGCATTTAGAAGGATAATGAAACGGATAATTAATATGGATGATGAAATATCACCACCGATAAAAAAGAAACAAAAAATAGAATTTGCCCAATCGTNATTGCAAAATGATGTTATCATTCAGNATGATGTAGCANTAANTGTAAATGCTTCTACCCTACCTCTTGGATTATCAACAGTGGCAAGGTTNTCCAATAAAGTTGAAATGCCTGAAGTTCGTGGCTTTAGCATGCGAAAGGCTATGACCACTCTACGTGAATGTGGACTAAAAATAAAAATACAAGGTAGCGGAACAGTNGAATGGCAAAGCCCAGTACCTGGAACAATTTTGAGCAAAGGCCATACATGCATCGTAGGATTAAAATGACAAAATCTCTACATACCATTATTGCAAACCTGATTCCATCCAATAAAGATATTAATGATATAGCTATCTCAGGAATAAAGCTGGATTCAACTCAAATTGAGCAAGGTGATTTATTCATCGCAATTTCAGGATCAAAATTTGACGGACACGACTTTATACAAGATGCCATAAAAGCAGGAGCATCAGCTGTAATCTCCAATGGCCGTGATATGGGTAANTTATCCATTCCACAAATTATTGTAGCAAATCCAAGAAGGGCAGCATCTATTGTTGCTGCTGAATTTTATGGGCACCCTACGAAGGAGCTCACAATTGTTGGTATCACTGGGACAAACGGCAAAACAACAACTGCTTCTCTACTTTATTCGATTTTAAAAGAAGCAGGCCATAAAGTAGCTCAATTAGGAACTTTAGGATTAATCGGTTATAAAGATCATCGAANNGCTTCACTTACTACACTTGATTCAGTTTCTTTACAAAATCTATTTTCAGAATTGAGGGATGCGGATTTCTCACACATTGTCATGGAAGTATCTTCCCATGCATTGGATCAATATCGAGTTGCTGATGTGGATTTTAATGTGGCAGTATTCACAAATCTCACACCNGANCATTTAGACTATCATGCCACATTGGAATCCTATTATCAGGCAAAAGCAAAACTATTCAGAATGCTGCCTATGGAGTCCACTGCTATTGCGAATGGATCAGATCCAAATGGGACCAGAATACTGACTGAAACAGGTGCGCCTTATTTGATATTNTCAAATGAGAATGGAACATCAATACATTTTTCTGAATGTCAAATGGACTTATCCGGCATTAGGGGCACAGTTTCTGCTGGGCAATCGATTTATAATATTAATTCCAATCTTATTGGTGGATTCAATTGTGAAAATATATTGGCCGCTGTTTCATCTGCTCACGCATTGGGAATCAATCAAGAAGCAATTGAAAATGGTATAAAAAATTGTTTGTCCATTCCTGGCCGGATGGAGTCTTTCCAGCTTGCAAGTGGTGGAANTGCAATTATCGATTATGCACATACACCTGATGCTTATGAAAAAGTATTAGGGGCTATTAAAGCACTAAACTCAGAAAATGGAAATATATTCGTAGTGTTTGGAGCTGGGGGTGACAGAGATTCAGGGAAACGTCCTCAAATGGCCAGAATAGCAGAATTATTTGCAACATATTGTTTTATTACACCTGATAATCCACGTATGGAAAATCCGGATGACATTTCAAAAGAAGTTGTTACTGGTTTTGCTGGTAACAATTTTGCTGTTTTTATTGATCGCGGATTAGGTTTACATAAAGCGTTGAAACAAACTAAACGAAAGGATATTATTGTCATTTTTGGAAAGGGACGTGAAGAGTACCAAGATATCATGGGTGAAAAAGAATTTTATTCTGATCTAAATATTTTAAAGGAATACNTTTGAGAATCGATATCAATCATCCGGAAAAATTTTCGAATGTCTTTAAAACTGTAACAGGACAAACCCTTTATCGTCCTGTAACAGGAATTACAACAGACAGCAGAGAGATAAAAAATGGTGATCTATATGTATGCATCAAAGGTACAAGAGCAGATGGTCATTCATTTTTATCGAAAGCAGAAAAAGCAGGTGCATCTTGTACTCTGGTATCTAACATAAACCCAGCTTTAGAATTACAACAGATTAAAGTTAATGATCCTTTAANCATGNTTGGCAACATNGGATTAGCTTGGCGNAAACATTTTGAAATTCCTGTTATTGGNATTACCGGTTCAAATGGTAAAACATCCACAAAAGAATTANTAGTACATGTACTGCAAGGCAGTCATACTGTGCACGCCACAAGGGGAAATTTCAATACCACTATTGGGCTTCCCCTTACCCTACTCCAATTGGATGAATCACACTCTGTGTCTATATTGGAAATGGGCGCAAGTTTGCCTGGAGAAATTGAAAAACTATGCCTTATAGCTCAGCCAACACATGGCATAATTACCAATATTGCACCTGCACATTTGGAAGGGTTTGGCTCTATTGAAACAATTGCATTTGAAAAAGGAGCATTATTTCGATCGCTTTCAGATGGCATTTCTTTTGTAAATATGGCTGATGAAAAAATTTCTACAATGTATATTAATGGTGAAAAAATTACTTTTGGTCTAACCTCCGAATGTGATTTTCCTGCAGATATACACCAAGAGCATGATGGTTCGCTAACATTAATTTTAAATACACATGAAATCCCGACCGGAAGTCAGAATTTGTCTTTTATCAAAAATGCTATTGCTGTATCTGCAATTTCAATTACCTTAGGTCTGGATTGGAAAATACTAATCGATAAAATTCAATCTTTTTCACCTCCTTCAGGACGTTGCCAAGTAAAACAATATAATGACATTACTGTTATTGATGATACTTATAATGCGAATTTGATTTCATCACTAGCAGCATTGGATTATCTAAAAGCATTTTCTGGAAATGGCAGAAGAATATTTGTTTTTGGTGATATGTTTGAGCTAGGACCGACATCAGTAGATCAGCACCGAAAAATTGGAGAAAAATGTACTGAATTAGGATTGGATGGTGTTTTTACAATCGGAAAACATACCATTCACACTAATTCTGCTATCAATAATGAAATTAGCCATTACCACTTTGACACACATGAAGAATTAATTCAAAACCTTCAAAACAATATTCATCCCGGAGATAAAATTTTGTTTAAGGGTTCCCGTGGCATGGCCATGGAGAAAGTTATAAAAGGAGTATTTGGCGGCTGATGCTGTATTATTTACTTACGCCATTACAAGATTCAGTATCTTCATTGCGAATATTTGAATATATTACCTTTCGTGCTGCATCTGCAGCAATAGTAGCACTCATAGTAAGCTTCATCGTGGGACCCTGGGTTATCCACATACTACATAAAAACCAAATCGGCGAAGAAATTCGTCCGACAGGACCTGAATCTCACTTGAAAAAGAGGGGCACGCCAACAATGGGAGGAGTAATCATTTTAATGTCTGTACTCCTCCCGACTCTCCTTTTTGCAAAGTTAAATAGTCCACTGATTCAAATTATCATTCTTTCAACTCTGTGGATGGGGTTTTTTGGTTTCATAGATGATTACTTAAAAGTAGTTAAAAAACTGGAAAAGGGGTTAATTGCCCGCTACAAAATGGCAGGGCAAGTTGCATTAGGTTCTATTGTAAGTCTTTGGGTTCTGCAGTTACCAGAATTTGCTGGATTCAATACAAAGACAACTATGCCTTTTTTAAAAAATGTAGAAATTGATTTAGGATTATTATACCCACTAGCAGTTGTACTTGTAATCACGGGTACTTCCAACGCGGTTAATCTTACAGATGGCCTTGATGGATTAGCAGCAGGACTCTTGGCAATATGTTTTATCGTTTTTTCTGCTATCGCCTATATTTCAGGTCGCATAGATTTTTCTGACTATCTAAACATCATCTATATTCCTAGTGCGGGAGAGCTGACCATTTTTACGGCAGCTATGGCCGGAGCCTGCATTGGTTATTTATGGTTCAATTCATCTCCGGCCGAAGTATTTATGGGAGATACCGGCTCCCTTTCTACCGGTGCAGCTTTGGGTACATTAGCCGTTTTACTAAAAAAGGAATTACTTCTCTTTATCATAGGTGGTGTTTTTGTTTGGGAAGCGATTTCAGTGATGATCCAGGTATCATATTACCGTTGGACAAAATCAAAAACAGGTAAGGGTGCAAGATTTTTTAGGATGGCTCCTATCCACCATCATTATGAATTAGCAGGTTGGCCCGAAACAAAAGTAGTAATTAGATTTTGGATCATTGGTCTTTTACTTGCCCTTTTTTCACTCACAACTTTTAAGATTAGATGATAGATATTTCCAACAGAAATACAATTGATATCCGTGATAAAAATATCACAGTTATCGGTCTTGGTTTAAGTGGAACTGCTTCAGCAAAATTAGCAAACCATTTAGGTGCTTGTGTTTTCGCGAGTGACTCTTCTGATAATTATCATATTTGCGATAACGCAATGATATTATTAGAACATTATATAGCCAGTGAGACTGGATTGCATTCAGATAAAATTTATGATTCGGATCTTTGGATAATTTCTCCAGGTATTCCAAAAAATAGCCTAATAGTACAAAATGCACAGGAAATTGGCATACCTATTGTTAGTGAAATCGAATTTGCAAGTTGGTTTACAAATTCACCAATTATTGCAGTTACTGGATCAAATGGAAAAACTACAACTGTAAACATTTTATCTAAAATATGTCAGTCAGATAGAATCAATACACTTATAGCGGGTAATATAGGCATTCCATTCTCATCCCGTGTTTTGGATGAGCTCACTAATCCGAA
>PBKF01000035.1 GCA_002722105.1 Fidelibacterota bacterium | reverse complement strand
GAGTCTAAGGTATAGGATGTATCCAATCTTGATTGTGTTTCATATAGCAATGTATCCCACATTTTAGGCGCACCAGATTGTGGTGATTCTGTTTTTATTGAGCCAATTAAACTGTATTTGGCAAAATCATCATCATTATTCATAGTCCAGGTTAAAACATTATTGGATAAAGAAAGAGTAGCAGAACTGGGAGGACTTGTATTTTCTTGGGCTTGATCTTCGTTTTCACAACCTAGTACCATCAAAAATAAAATAGGTATTATATTAAGATTTTTCATATCTGTTTAAATTAATAAATAATTATTAAAAACTTATCTTTAAAAATAAAGTTGATGTAATACCAAACATAGCAACGTTGGTCATGGTCAGATCAGAAGTGTAGGGATTATATCTTTTATGACTTATATTATTGTGATTGTATAAATTGTAAACTGAAATTCCTGCATGAATCTTTATCATATTAACAAACCATAGTTTTGAAAAGCTTATATCCAGATGATGGATTGGAGGCAGCCTTAATTCATTTCGATCTGTTGAAATCACCGCTCTTAAATTTTCAATATTCATATTTTCTAATCCGGTATAAACATGACCTGAAGCGTAAACCCAGTTTGCTGTAAGATTAAATCCAGCGAAAGTTGTCATTATTACAGTTTTTAATTCATGAGTTTTATCGTGATCACTCAAAAATGATTTACCTTCATTCAAACTTTGGAATGTGTAGAGTGTATTATTCCTCTGGTATGAAACCCATCCTGTTAATAATCCTCTGCGCTTTCTAAATAATATTTCAATTCCTTTCGTTTTCCCGGTGCCTTGATTTAGTAATAATACTCCTTCTTTGTGTGTGGTTTGAATGCATTGGATGGGGTTGGTGGTTTCTTTGAATTGGATCAAATTATTCATTGAACGAAAATAAAATTCTCCCGTGATAGAATAATCCAAATAATCCCAATTCATTCCGAAGTGACTATTTAAAGAAGAAATATTTGGAATTTTTTCAGATGTCAATAACCACATATTTTGAGTACCTCTTGTGGTGTTTTTACCTTTGAGTCGATGAATAAATTGGTAATGTTTTCCAAAAGAATATTCTAGTGTGATATTATTGAACATTTTATTAATAATAGAAATTCTTGGGGATGTATAAAACTCGGGTATTTCTGAAAAATAAGAAATTCGTAATCCTGGTTGTAACGCCCAATTTGTTGATGGTGTCCAATGGTCTTGAATATAAAAGGAATGTAGAAAACCGGATTGAGAAACTTCCAATTCGTTTGATGTAGTACCAGATGTTTTGTAATCATAAAATTTAATATTATAGAAAGTTTCATCAATCCCTGTACCAATTTTATGGTTTTCAAATCCGTGATAATTATGATGCCATTTAATTGAGCGGTCCAGTAATGAATTTTCTTCAGATACTGTACCAGTTACTGTGTAAAAATTATTTACAACTGCAGAATCTTGTGATTGGTAGGTACTGGAATAATTATAATTAGAAATAATTAATTTAGAATCAAATTCATTATTCCAGCGAGATGAAATATTTAGTGCTGTACCATTATTCTCCCATTTCGTTCTTCCTTTGGTAAAAGATGAATCATCTCCTATAAGATCAGCAAAACCAAAAAATTGTCTCGATTCACGAATCGAGTCTAATCCTGCCGTGTAAGTGAGTGAATAACGATGATTTGGTGTGACCATGAGTGAGACCTGGCTTGTTATATCAGAATAAGAAAAATTGGGTGAATATTTTGAAGTTTGTTGACCATCAGCACTTTCACCAATCAGATTAAAGTTGTCATCACCACTTACATAATTTTGTATAGACTTATAAAGTTCAGTTTGGAAAGAGGATGTAGTGGAGCTCCTAATATTAAAGATCCAACTTCCACGGGAAAATAGCGGAATTCCGCCTGATAATCCCTGACTCATGAGATTGCCGTAAAGGGCACCGTGAGGTTTAAGGCTATTACCATTCCGGCTGGTTAATTCAATCACACTGGAAATTCGACCGCCAAACTGAGCAGGGAATCCTCCTTTATAAACTTGAATATCCTTAATGGTATTGGCATTTATTCCGCTGACAAAACCAAAGAGATGCCCTGTTTGGTACAGAGGCATACCATCCAGCAAAATTAGATTTTGATCCGGTGTGCCGCCTCGAATATAAAGTCCGGATGTGCCACCAATACCTAACTGGATACCTGGGAGAAGTTGAAGTGATCTGAAAATATCAACTTCACCGAGATTTGGTAAAGTAGAAATGTGGCGAGGTGAAAAGGATATTTGTCCGGGTGAAATGGATCTATCCATAAATTCCCGTGTATTTCCTGTAATTGAAATGGTCTCTGTCGCCAATACTTTCGGACTAATAAATATTTCATGGAAAGTTTTTTCATCTTTTGGGAAATGGAGCGACAATTTCTTACTCTCATATCCAATATAAGAAATAGTGAGACTACAGACACGCATGGATATATTTTTAATAGAAAATATACCGTCATTCTGTGATATATCTCCTATCCTTAATTCAGGGATAAATACATTTGCGAAAGGAATCGGTTCACCTGTATCCTTATCCATGGCCCTTCCAGAAACAGCAAACTTAAAAGGCTCAGTCAAATTTATTATTGTAAATTGATTTCTAGTTTTTTCCCAAATCAAATTGGATGTAGATAATAAAGAAGCGATTGCTTCTTCCTGGGTACAAGATTTACAGGAAGCAGTGATAGGATCATCTGGAATATTATCAGGGAAGATAATAGGCAAATCATAGTCAATGATAAGTGATTTTAATGCAGACTTTAGATTTTTATTTTGAAAATTAAATGTAATTGAGTCTGTAGTTGTTACAGCAAGAGCCGGACTCAAAAAAATAAATCCGGTGTAAGAATAGATTAATAGTTTGGATAGATTAAATGATCGTGCAGGTTTCACCATCGAATTTAAACTCATGTTGAGTCAATAATGAAATAGTGCTCAACACTGTATTTAAATCCTGTGTATCAATGACACCGGTGACAGTGATATCCGCTAAGGAAGGTTCTGTGAATTTAAACGATATACCAAATGTCCGCTCAATTTCCCCACAAACTTCTATCAGCGAAGTTTTATCACAAACGAGTTTCTCATGCATCCAATCAGGGTAATCAACGTAAAATCCATCTTGAATCTTTGATGGGTGAATGTCTGTTTCTACATCGAGTAATTGTCCCTTTTGAACAATAACTGAATTTGTTTTATTAGTTACTTGAACAATACCTTCTTTCACACCTACTTCAAACCCATCTTCTCTACTACGGACATTAAATACTGTCCCTAATACAGTCACCTGGCCGTGGTCTGTATTGATAATAAATGGAGTTTGTCTTTTTACAACATCAAAATAAGCTTCACCTGAAAGATGTAGTGTACGGTGATCGGAGTTAAAATCTTTTCTATATTTGAGTTGGCTACCGGCATTTAGCCTGATAGTAGATCCATCAGGTAACTGGATGGTTTGAAAATCAGTCGCCTTTGTAACAATAGATTCTGTCGATATTGTTTCAAAAACAAAGGGTAGTGATATGGCCAAAGCCAATCCCAGTGCTATTGCATAATTCAAACTTGGTTTTAAAGATGCCCAAATACCATACTCAAGGGGTAATAACGGCTTTTTAGTTTGATTCATATCTATATTCATATCGGATATATCCATAGACTGGGATAGACGAATCCAAACCTTTTCTTTATCTGGTGGCGCTGGTAATTCAATTTGAGAACTGCACTCCCAAAGCAATTTTTTTATATTATCTAATTTTTTCATGTAATTTTTCTAGATTCTAATAACTATTTCTTATTTTCCGTTGCAACATAATAACGTTGAATTCAATTATTATACTCATAAATAATTCTTTAAATTATTCTTCAATACTTTTAATGCTCGGTAAATCTGGTTTTCCACAGTTCGTACACTTAAATCTAACAATTCAGCAATTTCCGGATTTGATTTTCCTTCAATTCTGCTAAGAATGAAAATGTTTCTACATTTATCCGGCAGTTTCTCATTCACAATTTTTTGAATCTTTTCCTGTAGCATATTTGCATGGCTAACGGCTTCCGGATCATCAAAATGTGATTTCCCAAACTCAGGGATTGAATCTTCATGCCGATGCCGGACTTCCAAATGCCTAAAATGGTCATAACATAAATTGGTACTGATCCGGGCAATCAGTGAAAAAAATGACTTTTTGGGTTGAATGGAATCTCTGGCTCGCCAGACCCGTAAAAATGTTTCCTGAGTGATATCTTCGGCCAAGTCAGCATCCTGGACCCGATACACTACAAACCGAAATAATGTGTCATGAAAATCTGAAAAAAGCTGGTTAAAGGCAACTTTATCTGAATTTTTGATTCGCTGGAGTAGAATTTTTTCCTGTTCTGCCATGGTATAAAGGATCAAAATTTAATGGCACATTTCGGTGATGAACAGGATTGGTTGAATATAAAATTGTAACCTAAATTAATGTGGGTAGAGTGAAGAATATTCTGAAATATTTTACAAGTGGCCTAAGAGCTTTTATAGCTCTCAAATAGACAACAGTTTCATCTTCCTTGTTACTCATGTATTTTTCCTATTAATATGGAGCATAAATTGGACCATGCAAATGACATTCAGTCTGTTTTTTCATCTCAACTTGAAGCTAGATCCATTCCTGTATTGAAAAAACGTTTGAATCATTTATCCAGGATTGAAAATTGGATTAAAGACCATCACAAAGAAATTATCGATGTTCATAAGCAGGATTTAGGAAAGCCTGATTCAGAAGTTGAATTAGCGGAAATTTGGTATGTATTGTCTGAAATCAAACTTGTCAGAAGAAACATAAGTAGATGGATGACCAACCAACAAAAAAGTGTTTCCACTCTGGCTCTTATGACAGCTCGATCCTGGATTCACTATGAGCCTAAAGGTGTTGTTTTGATCATTTCACCCTGGAATTTCCCGTTTAATCTAACAGTCGGGCCATTGGTCTCTGCACTTGCTGCAGGAAATCGAATTATGATTAAACCTTCGGAAATGACACCAAATGTTAGTGCTCTGATTGAAAAATTGGTTACTGATTTATTTAAGCCAAGTCATGTTGCGGTGTTTCAAGGAGATGCGGAAGTAGCAAAATCTTTGTTACAATTACCCTTTAATCATATTTTTTTTACAGGAAGTCCCGAAGTGGGAAAATTTGTAATGTCAGCTGCATCAAAAAATCTGGCATCTGTGACACTGGAATTAGGTGGTAAAACGCCAACAATCATTGATGAAACTGCTAATCTAGATATGGCTGTTAATAAAATTGCTTGGGGCAAATGTATTAATGCTGGTCAATCTTGTATTGCCCCAGATTATATTTTTATTCATCAAAGCCTTAAGGAAAGATTTATCCAGAAGTTGTCTGGTAAGCTTAATGAAGTGTTTGGGATGAATTCAGAAGAAAAACAATCTTCACCTGATTATGGAAGAATTGTGAATAATTATCATTGGAAACGAGTAAATCACCTTCTTGAAACGACTATCCGTGAAGGAGGGACTATTGTTTATGGAGGAGGAAAAGATGAGGGAAAAAATTTCATAGAACCAACTGTCTTAGATAAAATAATTCCAGAAATGAAAATTATGAAGGATGAGATATTTGGTCCTCTGTTACCTATTCTATCTTTTATTTCTCTTAAAGAATGTATTAACTTCATTAATTCCCGTCCAAAACCTTTGGCCTTATATATTTTCTCAAATTCCAGAAAAAATATTGATTTTATAATTCAAAATACTTCTTCAGGTGGAATGGTAATAAATGAGGTTAAATCTCATTTTTTAAATTTGAATTTACCTTTTGGAGGAGTAAATGCCAGTGGACTTGGTCGATCTCACGGGGAAGCTGGATTTCAAACATTCTCTAATGCCAGAGCCATGCTTAAAAATGGGAGAATGAGTATGATTGGCTTAGTTTTTCCTCCATACACGAAATGGACAAAAAAAATTATTCGTTTGATTTCTCGCTATCTTTAATACCAAGCTAATTAATAGCATGAAAATATCCATGTATTGGTATGATCCTGTGTTTGTTAAGGAACGAACAGAATATATTCGATGGATTCAAGTCTGAAAAATTGATGTATTTTAGCATAATGGACTATGCAGTAATGGTGAAAAATTATTCAAAAATCTTTTTGAACTGCTGAACTGACAAATTCAAAATCCTGATATAAATTTCAGGATATGCTGAAACGTTCAATTCGCCATTTGTTTCACGTTGGAGGGGTTTTCATAATTTTGACATTTGTGTCAGGATGTTCTCTTCTTAGGGGGCCCGTCTACCCTGATATCATTTATAATGATCGTCAGCCTTTGATATCTGTTACATATGAATATGGTGAAATTGAATTACGTTTACCTCTGAATTATACGGGTGCCGTACCGGATAATATTCTGTTTGAAGTCTATGCGCAAGGAGATACATCAAATCCAATAATTACCATTTTACAAGAGGCACCCAGAGTATTTTTTGCTTACCTACCACAGGGTGTTTTAGATATTAATAATAAATCTAACATGATTAAGATTATTCCTCAGGATGATAACTTTGATCCTGTTAAGATTCGGTTTCAAGGTATTCGTTTCGGTCGTATTCAACTTCCACCTAAATCTATCCGCATGGGTCAATTAATTGTTTCTGGAAAAGTTTTCTTGAATAGAAATAATAAACGATTAGCAGGTGTAAACGTATCTATGCAAAATTATGATAATGTTATAAAAGAAATTGTGACAAATGATTCAGGCTTCTACCAAATCGCTGTCCCAGGAGAATATAAATATGCAAAGCACCTAAGGTTGGTGGTTGGAGAAAATTTAATTTTTAAACCTTATAAACAGCTTCTTGATTTTTCACAAAGTCGTAAAAAAAGATTAGATGTTGGGGTGGGTCCAAGTGCTGAATTGGAAGATCCACTTTATTTGATAAATCGTGAAAATGTTCACTTTCGAGAATATCCGGATATTGGTTCAAAAACGCTGTTCTTATTGGAAAAAGGAGAGATAATATCTGTTGGAAGAGTTACACCGGGAGAATATTATGGATCAATTGAAGTAGAAATTGGTCAGAAAAAAAATGTACAAATGGATGGATGGGTGTATCGTTCTGATGTGACACTATTGGATCTAAATAATATTTATAAAGATGCAAAAAATGAAGATACAACACTATAAAGTTATTATAACGCTATTTGCTATTTCTTTTGCTTTTGGACAAGTCAAATTATCAGTTAATACTATACCAAAAAAAGTGAAAGTAATATTAGATGGAGTCATTGTTGGTGAATCACCAATAAAAAATGAGAGAATTTCTCCAGGTGTTCACAAGTTTGAGATCAAAAAAGAAGGTTATGCGCCTCTGACATATGATTTGCTAGTTAATCCTGCTCAAGCAATTCATTTAGACTTTTTCTTAAACCCTATATATCAAGTCAAGTTTAAAACAAAAGAGAAAGGATTGGTTTTTGAATTGAATGGCGAACATCAATGGGATCGTGAATTTATTCGTTTAAATCTAGAAGCAGGCGACCATTTTCTTAGGGTATTTCAATTAAATGAAATAATAGATGAACAGACGATCCATGTTGATCAACCTAAAAAATTTAATTACTATCTAAAGAAACCAATATCTGAAGAATGACCATGAAGAAAATATCTAGATATTTTCTGTTTCTTTTGCTGGGTGTCCTGTACAGTAATAATATGGTATTACGTCCTACATTTTTAGTACTGAACCATTTTGATCGCCACTTACCAAATGCTGATTCATCTTTGATTAAGAATTTTTCAAATTCTTTTTTTCATTTTGATTCAACGATAAGCATCCTTTTTGAAAATATTGATGAATATGAAAATCCTGCAGCTAGTTATATGAGTACCATCAAAGAATTAGGTAGGGAGCACCAAGTTAATTTTATTCTATTTAATCAGATCAAACATGTAGATGATAGATTTACTCTTGAAGGTAAATTATTTAATACAAGATCCGGTGGGATGATTTACAGGCGTAAAATGGATTTAACTCAATATCTAAATGGGCAGATCAATGAATTAAAAATGTGGGTTGGTAATGTTACCGGCAGAGTAGACCATGATTGGGAAAAAACACGTGAGTCTATTTTATTCAGAGACCCTGAAGATATAGAGTACAAAAAAACACCGATGGGTTCTGCCATGCGTAGCTTAGTTGCTCCTGGATGGGGACAAGCTTATTCTGGGAAAAAAGTTTCATCAAGAGTATGGATTGGAACAGAGTCGGCCCTAAGTCTAGTAGTATTGTATAATTTTTTAAAATATGATGAGGCTTCAAAAAATTATCTTACCAATCTTGATCTTTATCATAATACAAACGATGAAAAAAAAGTTGCAGAACATCGGGCCGCAGCTGAGCAAAACTGGTCCGACCATGTAAAATTCAGTGAATTAGCTATTGCTTTTGCGGGTGCTACTGGAACAGGGTGGGTAGCGAACAGTATCCATGCTTGGATTGTAGGGCCTAGGCCCTATAAAAATATTTATAAAAAATGGGATCCGCAAAAGCCGGACACAACAGGATGATCTATGAACAAAAAACATGGACTATTTATCCTCTTATGGGCATTATTATACATTAGCTCTTGTAACATATATAAAAAGGAATTTGATAATCCTGTAGATTTTGAAGCAAATGATGAAAAAGGTGTTGGTGCCCCTACACTCGTTTTTTATCCTAAGACCCAAATAAAAGCCATGGCAGACTCAATTCTCGTAGGTTCTTTTATTGTATTTAAAGAAGATTCAATGGAAGCTTTTTCTGGCGTGCATTTACAGGTAGTATTCCCGAACTCATTTCTGGAACTGGATACAATTACACCAGGTGCTTTTATTACAGACACCAGTAAATCTACACCGCTATTTACTTATACTTACGATAGCGTGAATACAATTGATATTTACACTTATTTCTTAGATACATTAAAACAGAACCTTGAGGGGACAGGCCATTTAGCAGATTTAATATTTATACCTACCGGTACTGGAAGTGACAGTGTTAAATACAACTTAAATAAGTGTGAAATGATTGATCATAATGATAATGATATTGAATTAAAAGGATATCGTGGTGCTGAAGTGATTGTTCAATGAAATATTTTATAAAAATTAATTTAGTGCTGATATGGTGTATACCCATTATGGGTGAACAATTATTTTGGGAAGATTTTTCAAATAGTGAAATACCACCAGGTTGGGAAATGGAAGGTAACTGGCAGGTGGGCTCGGTAGGATTTCAGAATCATCCCGTTGGCGATCCTCCACCGGGTGCTTATTTTTATTACACCCCAGTACAATATGATTATGAAATGACAATGACAACTCCTGTTATTTATGTTGGAGATGAATCTGATGTTTTAGTGAATTTTTTCTTTGAATTAGATTTTTGGTCAGCAGGGGCAGCTGACACCAATGGATTAAAAATTGAATATTTGACAGGTGGCGAATGGGTGCAGGTACTGGGCTACGAAATAAGGCCAGGAGTTGATGTGGATTTATCCGGGAGATATGAATCATTCACAGCAGAGATTAATGGTGATTTCAAGATTAGGTGGGTTGCCTATGGTACAAATTCAAATTATATAAATTCCTGGGATGTAGATAATATAAGTGTCTTGACACTTCCTAAGTTGACAAATGTTTCAATTGAATCATCTAATGAAGACCCATCAACAGCCTATTTGGGGACAAATATTTGGTTGAATTTTTCAGCAGATGCAGAATTTAATTCTGACCCATATGTTCAAATAAATGGTAATCTCTGTAATGTTGATCATTTAGGAGGAACAAATTGGGTTGCTTATTATACAGTCCAGGAATCAGATCCGGACGGGCCACTACAATTTACAATAGACTTTATAGATATTAATGGGGCTGAAGGGAAAACAGTGAAAGAGACTACGAATGGATCTGTTGTTATTGTAGATAATTCACCGCCTCCATCTTTTACGGTTGGTACTGTCACTAGTTCGGGCGGTAACGCAGTTACAGATATTTGGAATTCTACAAACACTCAAATTAATCTGGTCGTAAATATCCCTGAAGATTCAGCCGTGACCAGTTTTAATTATACACCTGGGAATTCTCTTTCATTTGATGGAACAATTGATGAGCTTATTATTCCAGCAATTCCAGAATATCAGGTTACAGAAGCGTTGACTGTTGAAATGTGGATTAAACCTAATTCGTGGTCAGATAATGATGGTATTTTTAATTATGCAAGAGATTCTAGTCCAATATTAAAAGCAGGGTTTGGCTTTATCTATTTTGCAACTGGTTGGCGATTCTTTTTAAAAACTAATAACAATGCAATTGACTATCTTAGTATGCCCGAGGTATCTACCCCTTCTGGTCAGTGGACCCACCTTGCTGCTACCTATGATGGTGAAAGAGTCAGGCTTTACAGAAATGGCACCCTAACTGATTCTAGTGAAACTGGTGCAGCTTATTCTCCAACAGGACCAATTCGTTGGTTGGGGGCACCATCAGAAATCAAACTTGGTAGTTTCACTAGGACATTGGATAATGGTAATGGTGATGTTGTAACAGGTTATTTTAATGGCCAAATAGATGAATTCAGGATTTGGAATATTACACGTAGTGCAGCACAGATTAAGGCTTCTAAAGAAGCAACAATAAATAATAATGAGTCGGGATTACTGGGCTATTGGCGTATGGATGGTGGTGCTGGATCTACGGTAACTGATTCTACAGCGACTGGAAATCATGGTATCCTTAGTGGTCCTGATTGGATTATCGAAGATTCTCCGATTAATTTTCAATCACCAGTCTGGGATACAGACGTGATTGTTGGTTCAGCTTTCCAGTTAATAGGCAGAGTGTCTAATAATGAGTTTGAAGCTTTCGGCCAGAAAGATACCATTACAGTAGATGACCTTAATGCAAGTGTAAAAACAGTATTTGCCAGCAGTGATGCCTTTGAAGGTCTCACTGATTTTGCTCATGAAGAGACTGCTCAACTTTCCGCACTTCTATTTGATGTAGCAGGTAATAATACACCAGGAGATATCAGCACTACCAATATGTTTATAGATATTTTAGCTAGCTCTCCTGATCAAGCTTCTATTTCATCCAATAATACTTTTTCCCACCTGGCAAAAACAGGTGATGAAATTACCATTACCATGATCTATGACGAGGATGTTGTGACTCCTACCGTTACAGTAGACGGGAATAATGCAGATGATGTATCCGACCTTGGGGGTGAAGAATATTCTTCAACTTATATACTAACAGGAGGAGAGACAGAAGGGAGTTTGCCATTTATATTATCTACAACTGACTATTTAGGAAATGATGGGACTCATTTGGGTTCAACAGATGGTTCATCAGTGGTCTATGACCGAACAGAACCCATTGTTTCACCGGTGTCAATTCAGTCTACGAATAAAGATAATCAGTGGGCAAAAATAGGAGACACTGTTAAAATAGATTTCGGGGGTAACGAAATATTATATGAAGTTAGTACGGCACTAGCTGAATCAGAGCTTACTATTTATGATTCAACTGATGCAGAATACGATGGATCCGATGAATGTGTGGGCGGTGGAATTGTTACCGAAAATTTAAAATTATGGCTAGATGCTAATGATGTGGATGGTGACGGCGCTTCGGAAGGAATGGGGGAATCAACACTGAACGGATCGGAGGTTGCCATATGGGCTGACAAATCAGGAAATGGTGCAGATGTAATTGAAGAGTCCGGTAAAGGACTCCCTATTCTTGTTCAAAATCAATTTAATGGACAATCTGCACTACAATTCAATAAATCTGAACAGGATGTCTTAATTTATGATTTAGGTGCGTCTAATTGGACTGCAGCTGAATTTTCTATTTTTATCGTATTCCAACAGGTTGGTGCACCAGCAGAATTTGATTCCTTTTTTTCTAATGGAGATATCAACAACGATGATCATTTTCAAATCACTCATAAAACCAATAATGGCCATTTTAAATTTTTAACTGGCGTGGGTGATGAAATTGATTTTGAGCCTTGGGATAATGATTTAAAACTATATGGCATTATAGCTAATTCTGAAGGAACGTCTACCATAGTAGATGGAAATGTAGCCAACTGGGCAGCAGAATTAGATGGACGTGTTTTTAGTAAATATAAGATCAATCGCAATAGAATGAATGGCCAATACAATGACTCATTTATTGCTGAGGTTTTACTTTATGATCGTGAGCTCAATGCTTCAGAACTCACAAAAACATATAAATATCTTGGAAATAAATATGGTAAGTCTTTTGCAAGTGACTCTACTGTTATTTATACAAAAAAAGAAATGACGAACACTGATCCTGAAGGTGAGGTTGCAATTAATATTGAATATAACGATTGTGCAGGGAATGATGGTACAACTGTTACAGGAACAACTGATGGCAGTTATGTAATCTTCGATAAATCTCCGCCATCAGATTTTATAGTAGGAGATGTTACTGCGACTAGCGGAAATGTAGTAGAGAACGCCTGGAATTCTACTAATACTGGTTTGGATATAACAGTACCTGTTGAAAGCGACACAACGCTTAAAAATGGTTGGATACAGATTTGGGCAAAAATTGGAAGTAATCCTTTTGAAGAATTAGGAGATTCCAGTGATATTACACAGGCAGAAGTTGGGACTGGTAAAATAATTTCATTTACGGCAGAACAGGTAGAAGCAATTACAGGGTTTACTGAAGAAGATACAATTACTATCAAAGCGGTTATGTTCGATCGACCAGGGAATCAAACCGAGGGAAGCCAAAGTATCAGTCGCCTCGTAATTGATCAGATTTCTCCAGCATTTGTGAATTCCCATATTGAGTCCAATAATCAGGACTCTACTAAGGCCAAAGTAGATGATGTTATTACCATCACTTTTGAAGTTGATGAACTTATCCAAACACCAACCCTAACTATTTCCGGAGGCGATGGCCTAGTTACAGACTTGGGTAGTTTTAATTGGTCTGGAACTTATACCATGACTGAAACTGATGATGAAGGTATTGTTTCATATATTGTTAATCAATTAGTTGATGCAAGAGGAAATCCTGCTGATGGCTTTACAACAACATCCGATGGCAGTAAGGTAGTTTTTGATCGAACTAAGCCTATATTAGACCAGGTAAATGCTCAGACAAATAATCCTTGGAACTCACAATGGGCCTTGGAAAATGATTCTGCAAGACTTTATGTAAATGCTAGTGAAGGTCTTTTATCCATAAATTGTACTTTCAATGGTCTTGGCACCACAGGTCATCAGTACGGACCGGACGAATTTGATTTAGGATATACTTTTTCAAATACAGATACCGAGGGGTTAATTCAATTCGGAATAGCATTCGTTGATTCTGCTGGTAATAGTGGTGATACGGTTCGATCGACAACAGATAATACTTATATCATATTTGATCAAACACCTCCATCGGACTTCACAGTTGGTGCAGCATCTTCCACCGGAGGAAATGATGTGGATAATATTTGGAATTCTACCAATACTGGATTAGATATAATTGTACCTATAGATAGTGATACAACTTTAGATAGTGGCCGCGTTCAAATTTGGGCAAAAGTCGGTTCAAATGCATTTGAGATGTTAGGTAACTCTTCTTTCATTCTTACTGCAGAAGTTGGAGGAACTAAGACCATGTCTATCACTGGAGAATCTGTAAGACAGATTACTGGTTTTGCAGAAAATGACACGATCACTTTAAAAGCTAGGCTTTTTGACATCCCAGGAAATGAGACCGTAGGAAATGAAAGTTCTACGAAGTTACTTATTGATGAAACACCACCATCATTAGTCAGTGTTTCCTATGAGTCGGATTTTTCTGATTCTTCCCTGGCAACAGTTGGAAATGTAATTACCTTAACTTTTGAAACTGATGTAGAAATTCTTACTCCTACCACAACCATTTCTAATAATTCAGCTAATATTTCTAATCTGGGTAGTAACCGTTGGTCAGGGGCCTATACGATGCAAGAAAGCGATGAAGACGGAGTCATACCATTTCAAATCGGCACATTAACTGATTCCAGAGGCAATCCCACCGAAGGTTCATCTGAAACAACAGATGGTACCCAAGTTACGTTTGATAATACGGCGCCTACATTAAACCCTGTATCAATTTTATCAAATAATCCATCAACCGAATGGGCAAAAGTTGGTGATACAGTAATTGTAACTTTCACTGCAGAAGAATTATTGTCATCTCAGATTGGATCAATTGTTAATCAATCTGCAATCATTTCAGATTTAGGAAGTCAGAATTATACCGCAGCCTATGCAATGGATGATGGTGATTCTGAAGGAAATATCACATTTGAAATCATCGTAACTGACAGTGTAGGAATTGAGAGTCCACCGATTATAGAAACAACGGATGAAAGTTATGTTATTTTTGATAGGACTTTACCAACCCTTTCTATGGTTCATATCGAGTCAAATAATGATAACAATACAGTAATTGCTGTAGGAGGGAATGAAGTTTATCTTTCATTTACGGCTGAAGAACCGCTCATCATGGATTCAATTGTGGTTACCATCGCAGAGCAAGTAACAACTTTAACTGAGTTAGGTGGCACTTACACAGCAAGCTTAACTATTTCAGGAAATGAGCCTGAAGGTATTTTAGAATTTACCATTGATTTTAGAGATCGAGCTGGTAACTCCGGAATTCAGGTTATGACTACGACAGACGAAAGTTATGTAAATCATGACATCTATCCACCAGAAATTGAATCTACAAGCATTTCTTCTAGTGGCACTGATACTACTTGGGCAACAATTGGAGACTCTGTTTTTGTTACTTTTAAAGCTTCCGAAGTATTAGATGAAATAACAATCACCATTGCTGGTGCGGCTGCTAATTATGATGAACTATCTCTGATGAAATATCGCGGGTATCATATTATGCAAGAGTCAGATAATGAGGGTGAAATTCCTTTTTTGATCAGTTATTCAGATTTAGGCGGGGCTATCGGCCCTGATGCAGATACTACTACAAATAATTCCAGAGTTAGATTTGATAAAACAGTACCAGAGATTTCATCAGTTCGGATGGCTACAAACAACTTATATGGCGATTCTCTGGCAGGAATTGGTACAGTTGATACAATTTTTTTCAGTCTTAGCGAACCGCATCGTGAATTAAATGTAGAAATAGCTGATCAGACTCTAACACCAATTAAAGATGCATTAAACTATTCTGCGATACGTACATTTACAGATGATGATTTAGATGGTTGGGTGTCTTTTTCACTTTCCATGACGGATTCTGCAGGTAATGGTTCCGATACAATCACAACCACTCAAGATGGGTCCAAGGTTCGTTTTGATGGTACACCGCCCAGTCTGACTTTCATAACATTTTTTAGTAATAATAACCTGGACACCACTTTAAGCATTGTAGGTGATTCTCTTTTTTTACAATATACATCATCAGAAACATTGAGGGCTGCTAATATTACTATTGCAAATAATCCACCAAATGAGACATCATTTATCGATGGTAAATATCAAGCTGTTTATATTGTGACCGGAAGTGAAACTGAGGGGTTTATTCCTTTCTCCATATCTAGCCTTGAAGATTGGGTAGGTAACATAGGTGAAATAGTTAATACAACATCAAACAGTAGCAGTGTTTTATTTGACATGACACCACCAACTAATTTCACTCTTGGAGAAGTAAGATCTCGAGATGGAATTGAAATTTCAGGTTTTTGGAATTCATCAAACCAAACCTTGGATTTGATTGTCCCGATTTCCAATGATGAAACTTTGCCAAACGGAGGGATTCAACTACAATCATCTTTTGGAGAAAGTTTTTCGAATTTAGCAGATACGGTATTAATAGAAGAAATTGACCTAGGAACAAATAAGACTATATCTGTTTCTGAAATAGATTTTGAAAGTGTTGATGATTTTATCGAAGGTGGGAATGCTAGTTTCCAAGCGCTAATTTGGGATAAAGCAGGGAATACAACTATAGGTACTGTCAGCTCATCTACTATTCATATTGATGAAATATTACCTACTTTAGAATTAGTAAGCCAAAGGACAAATAATGCCATTGCAGATTCACTTGCTAAAGTAGGTGATACAGACACATTATCCTTTACTTCATCTGAAGGCTTGGATTCGATTCATATTCAAATGTTAAACCAGGATGGTATACCCATAGGAGAGAATAGAGAATGGACTTTAGCATATACCTTTCAAGAAACAGATGATGACGGTTTAGTGAATTTTAATATTGTGTTTGGTGATTCAGCAGGTAATCTAGGTTTGGGTGTTTCAGAGACAACTGATGGTAGTCAGGTTCGTTTCGATGGTACAAATCCAACTCTGACCAGTGTAGTATTTTTATCCACAAATGAGTTAGAAAATGACCTAGCCATTATTGGTGATACTCTGGTACTAGATTTTAATACAGATGAAGATTTATACTCTTCAGAAGTAACTATTGCAGGATTTATTGCAGACACAACCTATGAAAATCCCGCTCGCATTCCTTATCGCTCAATGCGACTCATGAATGGAGAAGAGGAAGAGGGTTATATTCCTTTTATGATTGTTTATACTGACTTGGTTGGAAATATTGGAGATACCATTGAAGCAACTACAGATGCTTCTTCGGTTCTGTTTGATATGACACCACCTACAGATTTTGTTTTAGGAGAGGTCTTATCAAAAGAAGGAACAGAAGTTGATGGATATTGGAATTCATCAAATCAAAGTCTAATGCTGATAGTCCCTGTTGATAATGATGAAACCTTAGTTGATGGCGGGATCCAGATCAAAACAAAATTTGGCGAGAATATTTCTATTATAACCGATACCATTTTAATTGAACAAGTTGATTTAGGGACAGAAAAAAATGTTATCGCTCCAGATGAAAACTTTGAATCTTCAACAGGGTTTTTGGAAGGTGAGAATGCAACTTTTGAAGCACTTATCTGGGATAAAGCGGGGAATGTAACTGCGGGTACTGCCAGTATGTCCACCATCCATATTGACCAAATAGTTCCAACATTAGATGAAATTAAACTTTACTCAAATAATGAATTAGATACAACCTGGGCAAAAATGGATGATGAGGTTACTCTTGATTTTATCAGTAGCGAAGGCTTGAACTTTGTAAATGCTGTATTAGCATTAGATTCCTTGATCGGTACTGGAACTAATGCAGGACGATCCTGGAGAATTGCAAAAACAGTCACTGAAACTGATGCCGAGGATACTATTCTATTTAATATAACTTTTTTAGATACAGCAGGTAATACCGGCACCCCAGTAACAACTACAAGTGATAATAGTTTTTTAATATTGGATAAAACAAAACCAATGGTTACTAATTTATTAGAAGGGAATGAAGGGTTGGATATTGATTATTATAATCGTTCTGATTCTATTACTTTATATTGGAATTCATTTGATTCATTAGCAGGTGTACGTGATGGATATGTTGCTTTAGGTACAGATTCAAATTTAACTGATATATTAAACTGGACGCTTACCACTTATGATTCTCTAGCAGGATTAGGGGGTCTCACCTTGAGCAATGACGGAATTTATTATGGGGGTGTTTTTGTAAGAGATTCAGCCGGAAACCTTTCAGATACTATTTGGGGTAATAGCATATATATCGATTTCCAAAACCCGGATACAGGATCAATTATTGATGCTTATTGGGTTATGGATTTGGATTATGCTGTTGATTCTACGAGATTAAGTTATATGTGGTCAAACTTCAGTGATAATTCAGAAATCGATTATTATCAACTCGCAATCGGTACGGGAGATGATACAACAAATGTCTTAGATTGGATGCGATCTGACAGTACTGACAGCATGACTGTTACTGGACTTAGCCTACTGCGGGATACATTGTATTATACCTATATCAGAGCTATTGATTTAGCTACCAATCAGTCCCATACGGCAAGAACGGACGGAATTTATTTTGATGATATAATTCCAATTGTGAAAAAAATCACACCAGATGTAATTGTTGATTCTGCGAAATATTTATCTGTATTAGATAAGGATACACTTACCATTAAATTCAACCGGCCAATATATCAATATGATCTTTCAATAAAATCGGTGGTAGACACAAATTTTATTGTTTCCCACACTTATGGGGATTCAGTAATAACAGTAATTTGGACTGATACATTGGCAAGTTATGACACATTGACTGTGATTGTAGATAGTGCTGTTGCGTATAATACACTACAGGTTACAGATACTATCCAGTTTTTTAGCAGACTCTGGGCAGATCTAAATGATGATTATGATATTACAGTTGACGATATTCTAGCTTTTAACCAAACCTGGCCTGAAACAGATTTAGGGCCAATTAAAGGAGACCCACCCCATGTCCGTCCATCGCCAGATGATGAAACTGACTTAACTGATTTAGCTGCATTTGGTAAAATGTGGCACTGGCGTTATTTTAAACTAGACTTTGATTCTTCGCTAATTGCAGCAAAGACATCGGATGAATTATCTTTTAGTGCTCAAGGTGAAGAATTAGTTATAAATATTCCTAAGAATATTTATACAGCTGAACTTCTTATTGGTGAATCAAATATGAATGTGATGGAAATGAAAATGGTTCGACCCAGACCAACAACATTTATGTTTACAGCGACTGACACGACCACAGGTTTAATTCAATTTTCTATTGCGGATCGACTAGGTTTTGATTCTACTTTAACACTAATTCTTCCATCTTCCGATCAGGAACTTTTTCAGACACGACTACAATATGAATTCAAAAATAAAAAAGGGATGGTGTTGCAAAAAGGGATTACCTATATAGATGTTGAAATTCTACCAGAAAAATTTTCTGTTTATAACAATTATCCAAACCCATTCAATCCCGTAACTACTATACGATATGATTTACCGGATATTAGAAATGTAAATATTGTAATATATGATTTACTAGGAAGAACAGTTAAAACTCTGGATTTGAATGAAGTCCCTGGTGGACGTCATGAATTTAAATGGTACGGAGAAAATCAATTTGGAAATATGGTAAGCACAGGAATTTATTTTTTACAGTTAACTGCTGGACAAGAAATGCGAATACAAAAAATGCTTCTTCTAAAGTGATGAATTATTGATTATTGGTTCTACTACTGTTAAGACGCCATCAATTATAAACTGTACTGCAATTACCATTAAAATTAATCCCATCAACCGTTGTATAATCCGCATTCCAGTGTATCCAAGGGCCCTTAATATGATATTCCCACTTCGTAAAATCAAATAAACAATAGATAATACAAGTAATATTGATACTACCAGAGTAGCATAACTGTATAGCTGAGGTGTTTGACTTGATAAGAGCATTGAGGCCGTAATTGCCCCAGGCCCGGCAATAAGAGGAATACCAATGGGACTGATAGCAATATCATCACTTTCTTGGGATTCTTCCTGTTCAGTAGGTGTAGTCCTAGATCTGCTTAATTTTGCATCCAACATTTTCAAACCACTACGAAAAAATAAAATGCCTCCCATGATTTGAAAGGCCTCAATTGTAATTCCAAAAAAATTGAAAATGACTGAACCCAGAATAGAAAATATAATTAAAGTTAAAAAAGCTATAAGTGAGCCGGTCTTGGCAATATTAATTCTATCTTGTTTAGAGAACCTCTCAGTCATAACCAGTAATACTGGTGCAATTCCAATTGGATTAATCAATGTAAAAAGGGTTGTTAGGCAAAGAATAAAAAAATGAAATTCAGAATTAATAAATTCAATCATTATTTTTTACATTTTTTCCGGTGCAGAAATTCCTAATACTTTCAAACCGTTCGTTAATACAACCTTTACTGTGCATACCAATGCTAGTCTGGCATTGGACAGTTCTTTATTTTCTGTTATAACTCGGCATTGACTATAAAATTTGTGAAATTTTGCAGCCAATTCTTGTAAATAATTTGCAATATTTTGTGGTTCAAGATTATGATAGGCTAACTCTATAAATTCAGGAAATCGAACCATATGTCTAAGCAGTTTTAACTCATCTTGGTGTGTGAGAAGATTCAAGTCACTATCCTGGTTAAAAACATATCCTGTATCCTGACCATGTCTAATTATATTACAAATCCTTGCGTAGGCGTACTGGAGATAGAAAACAGGATTTTTGTCTGATTGATCAGCAGCTAAGTCTAAATCAAAATCAAGATGAGTGTTCATACTTCTCATAATGAAAAAATAACGAACAACATCTGGACCAACTTCTTTTACCAATTTATCCATAGTAACAAAGTTTGCTTTCCGGGTAGACATTTTTACTTTTTCGCCTGAACGTAATAGTGTTACGAATTGATAAAGGAGTACTTTAATATGGTCCGTTTTAAGCCCTAAAGCGTCTAATGCCAAAAGCACATCAGGGTAGGTATCTGCATGGTCAGCACCAAAAATATCAATAATAAGATCAAAACCACGATTGATTTTGTCTCGATGATATGCTGTATCTGGAACGCGGTATGTAGGTTCACCAGAACTTTTAATATAGACCCGGTCTTGTTTTTTACCTAATGCTTTAGTCTTAAACCAGGTCGCACCATCCATTTCATAGATTAGATCCTTGGCTCGTAATTCATCTAAAAATTTGTCAATTTCTCCATTGCTATAAAATGTTTTTTCATTGGTGAATTGATCAAAATAAACTCCGAGATTTTTTAGACTATTTTTTATGTTCTGAAATATGGTTTTTTCCGCATGCTCTTTAAATATTGATTCTCCCATATCTAATTCTCGGCCGTATTTATCTAGTACAGATTGTGCAATATCTCTGATGTAGTTGCCTTCATACCCATCTTCCGGAAATTCAATATCCTTACCTAAATTCTCAAAATAACGGGCCTCGACTGATTGCCCCAGAATTCGCATTTGTCGTCCTGCGTCATTAAAATAATATTCCCGAGTCACTTGGTAACCTTGCCATTCTAAAATATTGGAAAGAGTATCACCTAAGATAGCATTCCTACCATGTCCTACAGTTAAAGGCCCTGTAGGGTTAGCGCTGACAAATTCAACATTTGCAGTTTTTCCTGATCCATTTTTTCCTTTTCCATAATCTTCTCCCTTCTCCATAATATCTCTAATCTTATTCTGGAAAAATGATGGTGCAATTTTAAAGTTGATAAAACCTGGTTCTGTTAAAGTAATTTCTGAAATATAATCAGGCAAATTTTTATTCAAATTTTTCATAATAGTTTGCCCGATTTCCATCGGTGAAATTTTTAATTCTTTGGTAATTAGCAATGAAATATTTGTAGACAAATCTCCAAATTCTGAGTTTTTGGGCGGAGCAAGAGAAAACCCTTTCATCGGATAAGACAAAGATGAAAGGATAGAAGAAATAGCTTCAGTTATTTTGTTTTTCAGGTGTTTCATTATTAAACTTGTTTATTGGTGCATCAGCCCACAATCGTTCCAAACCATAATATCCTCTTTCTTGATTATTGAAAATATGAACCAGGACATCAAAATAATCTATTAGAACCCAATTGAGATTTTCATAGCCTTCCATATGTTTAGGCTTTTGTGGGGTACCCTTACGAATACTATCTGAGATCGCTTTAACTTGAGGATCTGAGTCTCCAGAACAAATTACAAAAAAATCAGCCACAGAGGATAAGCCTCTAACATCTAATGCAATTAAATTTTTGGCTTTTTTTTGGAGGGCGAGTTCTACAATTTCCTGAAGTAGAGGCTGTTCAGAAACAAATTCCTGATCGCTATTGGACATTTATTGATCTATTGGAATGAGTCCAGATAGTTCAGGAAATTCGTGAATATCTTTTCCTAAAATAACTGTCACATCTACACCAAGAGATTCATCCGGAACGATCAATACATGCTTCTCATCATTCATGGCCAAACCGAACGATTCAGATACTGCTTTTAGGCTTTCTACATTTTCATTTCGGCTGATGATAACTGTATTTGGATAATCATGATGATCGGCATTATCAGAACGAATTACGTCAACTTGGTTGGACCTAAGAAGGTCCGCTGTTTTGGCAGCAATTCCGGTAATGCCGCATCCATTCAAAACTTCTACTTTAATATTCTGAATTGGATTTTCTTCATAAACATCCACAGCCAGACGAGGCTGGTTTTTAATTTCCGGGAAGGTGACTTCAATAGGTACGCCAGTATGGGTTATATTTCTGGAAAAAGAAAATATAAAACCTAAGAGAAGTACGCCAACTATTCCGATGGCAGCATTCAGTGTTATGCTTTGGGATTGGGCTTTCTTTTTGCGTCTAAAACCTTTTTTTCTTGCCACTTATTTAACGATCCTTTGGTTGAAGGGTGAATAGGTTTGGTATCTTTGATAGTGTGGTATTTTTTGAAATCGAAGTTCCAAAAATGAATTCTTGGTGGGTTGATAAGTGATGCCTGCATCATAAGCGATATCCAACTGATCCAGTAAGGTAACTTGTTGCTGAAATGGTATCTGGGTTTTAAACAAAGTGACATTGACATCCAAATTTAAATTATCCATAGCAAGATAGTTTATTCGATTAGTAAATCCTGCCATAGATATAGATTGTTCTCCCATACTAATCATTTGCATGCTAAATCCATGCGACATATCAAATCGTGCATGATCAAAAAGACTAAGGGATGAATGTCCATCTAATTCACCATTTAAATTCGATGGTAATGTTTTAACAGGTACATCTATGCGGAACTGTGCTAACATCAGAGAGCATAGGCAAGAAATGATAAGAATCTGTTTTAAAATTAGCTGCATATAAGAATGAATTTAATACAGGAAGAATTGTTCCAAAATAGGTAGAGTACATTTTTTTTCATTATCTTTACTTCCAGAAATTAACCTGATCTGAAGTTTTAATATCAATATCAATACAACTGGAATAATCCACTTTATGAAACCAAATATGGGCCTACTTTTGTTGAAGCTCTAATGATATCTATTCATCATTTAGATCTTTGAAATCACAGGATTTCAACATCAAAGTTTGTTTCCAAAAATCTTTCTTTGTTTTCAGTTCTTTGACCCGGCTTTCGATGATAAGTGCTGCTAATTGGTTATTGTGCAACTAGATTTTTCCTTAATTAAATGCTTTATCAATCACAGCTCCACCAAGACATACATCACCATCATAAAATACAACAGATTGTCCCGGTGCAATGGCAAAACGTGGTTCAGCAAATTTAACAGAAATTTTATTATCAGTTAAATCTATGATTTTGCATATTGCATCATTAGCGCGATATCTAATTTTTGCATTTATGGTTTTATTTTGAGGTGCTTTACCGGAAATCCAATGAAGTTGAGATGCTGTGAGACAATATTGATAAAGTCCATCGTTATTGTGGCCCTGCCCAACAATTAATTCATTATTCGATAAGTCTTTGCTTAAAACATACCAAGCATCACCTGTTTCACCATGACCACCCCCAATACCTAAGCCTTTTCTTTGGCCTAAAGTATAATACATAAGACCATCATGTTGCCCCACTGTCTTTCCGTTGGTTGTGACTATATCTCCAGGTTGGGTTGGAATATATTGTTGTAAAAATGCTTTAAAATCTCTTTCACCAATAAAACAAATACCTACACTATCTTTTTTGTCATAATTATCAAAGCCCAGTTGTTGAGCACGCTTTCGTACATTGTCTTTTTCAATTTCCCCTATTGGAAAAAGGGCACTGTTTATTTGGTTTTGATTCAACCGGTACAGGAAATAGCTTTGATCTTTTGCAGGGTCCAATCCTTTTAATAAAATAGTCTCTCCATTGGAACTATTGCTTCTAACATAATGCCCTGTGGCAATTTTTTCTGCGCCAAGATCTAATGCATACTGGAGAAATTCCTTGAATTTGATTTCTGTATTACAAAGAATATCTGGATTAGGTGTCCGGCCATTTTTATATTCATTTAAAAAATGCTTGAATACTCTGTTCCAATATTCTTTAGCAAAATTGACTGATCTAAGTGGAATGCCTAATCTATCACAGACCTGAAGGGCGTCTTTATAATCCTGTTCTGCAGAACAATATTCTGACTCTTCCTCCCAATTTTTCATAAATAGTCCTTCTACCACATAACCTTGATCAATAAGGAGGGAAGCAGCTACAGCACTGTCAACACCACCACTCATTCCAACTGCAATATGACCCATCAGTTGCTTAATAGTAATTCTAGTTCAGCTAAAAGAAGATCTACTTCTACACAAGTATTAGAAGTCCCAAAACTAATACGAAGGGTAGAGATATTGGTTTCCTCATCAATGCCCATTGCTGATAAAATAGCTGATGGTTTAATATTACCTGAACCACAGGCAGAGCCACTTGAGACAGCCATATTTGCACGATCAAGCTTTGTCATCAGGATGTCCGATCTAAAACCTGGGAAAGAAACACTTATAAGTCCCGGTAGTTTATTTTTAGGGTCGCCATTAAATTTTGCATCCTTGAAAAAAGAAGTGAGCCCAATTTTAAACTGGGTCTCTAATTCAGTCAAATGTTGTATGTGGTTTTCTAATTCTAATGTAGCTAATTCTGCAGCAAGTCCCATTCCTGCAATGGATGCAATATTTTCGGTACCGGCTCTTAGTGCATTTTCTTGATTTGCTCCAATGATAAAAGAAGACAAAACAGAACAATCTTTAACAAAAAGAATACCTATGCCTTTTGGACCATAAAACTTGTGAGCAGAAAGGCTTAAGAAATCTATATCTAATTCAACTACGTTGATTAGCATTTTCCCTAAGCATTGAACCGCATCTGTATGCACTAAAACTTCCTGTTTGTTTGCAATCTCGACAATTTTTTGAATTGGTTGTATAGTTCCAACTTCATTGTTTGCCAGCATAACGGAAACTAGTCCCGTTTTTTCTGAAATGGCCAGTTCAATTTCATTTATAGATACACATCCTTTATCATCAACAGATACCAGGTCGTGCTCCAAGCCACTTGATGAGAGGTTTTGAAGAACTTCTAATACAGCAGGATGTTCAATCTCATCGGTAACAACATGATTATTTTTCTGTCCTAAACGAGACCATAAAACATGGTTGTTGGCTTCTGTACCTCCGCTGGTGAATATGATTTGATTTGGTTTTGCGCCAATAGACTTTGCAACTTGTTTTCTTGCAGTTTCAATAGTGGAGCGTGCTTTTCTTCCCAATTGATGAACACTGGATGGATTTCCGTATACATTTCTTTGGATCTCATTCATTAAATACAAAACATCATGGTGAATTGGTGTAGTCGCGCTATGGTCAAAATAATACATATTAAATTATAATCAGTCGCACAAATTACGACGGGTAGACCTATAGGTCGTTACGAATAGATGCGAATTTGATTGTATTTTTGAGATTGGTGAAAAAGGGCGGTTTTCGTTCTTCTAGCTGTTCAGTTGTTTTTTCATGTTCATATTCATAACGCTCAACATTCCAGTCCACAACTCCATTATTCACTGAAAGGAAGGCTACGGATCCACGCTGATCACGATCGAAAGGCAGCCCGGTAGCTCCTTGACATAGTATTGTAAGATTTCCAATCACTTGGTGTCTTGGTACATGGACATGCCCATGTACAAATAAAACTTTTTCAATTTCCGGGTGTGCTTCCATAACGTGATCCCGCCAGTCCATTGCTTCTTTAACTGAAGGTGGCTTATCATCTCGTTTATACCATGCATGAGTAAATTCAATCAAAACATTACCGACAATTTCACGATGAGCAATTTTCATTTTATCACAAAAATCTCTTCCTGCTTGCCCAAGTTTTCCAGCAGTCCATTCTTCATTTCGAACAATAGCTTGACAGATAGGATCATATGGATCCATTCCCTCTAAAGAAGGTAATTCATCTTCCCATAATCTTTCTAAAAGATATCGATCATGATTACCTCGTACAAAAATACAGCCATCGATGGATTGTAACATCTCGAGTGTCTTTTCCGGTTCTGGCCCCAAAGCGAAGCAATCTCCAAGGCAAATAATTTGATCAATATCATCACGNGATTCAATGATNTGTAAGGCATGNNTNAGCGACACCAGATTAGAATGAATATCTGTGATGATGGCAAAGGTTTTAGATACCATAGTNTCTAAATATACATTTTTGTGATTTTGACGNGCAAGTNATTAAATTATTGNTTGTGATAAGATTNAAATAGGGTTTATTGCACNAAAAATANAAGATTATCGCAGTTATTAGATTGCTTTTCATTAATTNATATTTTTCGAANNATGTTCCAAGTTAATCCAATCATTTATGGTATAGGAAATCCTCTAATTGANATTGTAATCANCGCAACTGATGCAGATCTTTCATCATTGGGTTTACAAAAAGGAATTATGTATTTAGTAGATGAAAATCGTCAGTCTGATATACTACATTATTTTAAAGAAACCACTCCTGAATATCACCCTGGTGGTTCAGCACCAAATACTATCTTAGCTTGTTCTGGCCTTGGAACTCCAAGTTTAATAGCAGGCAAAATTGGTAATGATTCATTTGGTGATATCTACTTAAGTCGAACTAAAGAATATGGTGTAAGCTCAGGGCTGACTCAGGTAGATGGTTCAACAGGATCAAGTATAGTTTTAGTTACGCCAGATGGTGAACGTACGATGAATACACATTTAGGTATCTGTAGAGAATTTTCTGATAATGACATAGATGAAGCAAAATTAATTCAGGCTGATTATTTATATTTTACCGGCTACATGTGGGATACAGAATCACAAAAATCAGCCATAGAAAAAGCAATACAAATTTCAAAAGACCATGATGTCAAAATTGTCTTTGATGTTGCTGATCCATTTGCTGTAGAGAGAAATAAAAAACATTTTTTAAAATTGATTGAAAATGATGTCGATCTATTATTTGCAAATCAATCTGAACTTGCTATTTTGTTTGATTCCGAAGATTATTTATTGACTTCCACCTATCTAATGAAAATGATAAATCATGCAGGAATAAAACTAGGAAAAAAAGGGTCTTTAGTTCTGGAGAATGATAAAAAAACATTTATTCCACCAAGACAGATAAAAGCATTCGATTCAACAGGAGCCGGTGATATGTATGCCGCAGGCTTTTTGGCAGGGCTTGCAAAAGAATTATCTTACGAACAATCAGGAAAGATGGGTGGTCTTATGGCAGAAGAAATCATCCAACAATCCGGTGCACAATTTCCAATATCAAAATTGAAATGTTTGAAAAAGAAATTGTTTGCTGACTAAAATCGTTCTTGGGATACTAGTCCTTGGATGAATAAACCTACTTCGGGTAAATTATTAGACTTTAAACTTCTATTTTATGAGGAAAAAATGCTGAATATAAAAATAATATTTCTAACAGTAATTTTTACAATTTCTATGCTAATGGTTGCATGCACAAGCCAGGAATACACAACTGCAAAATTAGCAATCCAGCAATCTGATCTGGCTAAAGCAGGAGAGTGGCTACCAAAAGCTATGGCAGTCGAACCAGACAATCCTGAAATTCCTATAGTAATGGCCGTAGAAATACACGCTGAAAAAAAGGAATGGCAGGAAATGGTAAACTTATTTGATAAAGCAATGTCTATTGATCCTAAACAGAAAATTGAAGTTCGAGGAACTTTTATTTCTGTTGAAGAAGCAGTGAATAATTATACTGAATTTTACTGGGCAAAAGAATTTAATATTGGTGTTGAACAATTTAAAAAAATTCAAGAAGATCAAGATAACAAACAAAATTATTTAGATGTGGCAATTACTCATTTTCAAAATGCTGCTATTATTAATCCAACAGATGCAGTTGCTCACACATCGCTTGCTCAATGTTATTTTGATAAGGGAGATAAGGAAGCAGCAAAGAATGCAGTTCTTGTTGCTGTGAGTAAAAACCCCGAAAGTTTTGATGCAAATTTTAGTGCGGGGCAAATATTAGTCAGGGCAAATGTTGATGCTAAAGGAGTACTTCCATATTATGAAAAAGCAGCTTCTCTTGAACCTTCAAATAGTAAGGTTCTTAGGGAATTAGCGAGTACCTATTATGATTTAGACGAAAAAGAAAAAGCTATTGAAGTCTTTGAAAATTCTATATCCAATGAAAAAGACAAAATTATTAAAGCTGATCTTTATTTTAATCTGGGAGTAATACATAATCAAATGCAAAACTTTGAAGAAGCTGAAAAATCTTTTGATGAAGCATTCTATTTAAATGAAGATGATTTTGAGTCTGCTTTAGGTATGGCCCAGGCCTATGAAGGCTTAGGAAATAATTATCTCAATGGTTCGGAAGGGTTTAAAAAAGATTTAGATGAAGCATCTAGGTGGTATCGTAAAGCAGAGAAAAAGATTAAATCGGTTATGATTATTGATATCGATAATAAAGAACAATATCAGAAAACTTTAGAATTGATTCGGTACAAGCGTGATGTAGCTGAAGGGAATTAAAAACTCTATAAATAATTATGATTTAGTTTTTATTTTAGTTTTTTACGTTTATTTAAATATTCAGTTAATCCTCGATCTAGGTTCTGATCAGTAAATAAAGGAATATAATCAATTAAATGCTGTCGGCATTGTTTTTGATAATAATTTTGTAAATCAAGGATTAGTTTTGAATAACTTTGCCTTATATGCCAAGGCTCTGTTGTGATTTCCTCACCTGTTTCCATATCATGAAATTTTGTCCTTGTGTCAAAATCAAATTCTAATTCCTTCCTATCCAGAATATGAAAAACTATTACTTCCTGCTTTTTATGACGGAAATGTTTTAAGCCATTTATAATTCGTTCCGGTTCATCAAACAGATCTGATACTAACACAACCAATCCTCGTTTTGTAAAGCGTTCTGCCATTTCATGTAAGACTGGTTCTAAATTTGTATCATTTCCAGTTTTTTCATCGTTTAGTTTCGTGAGAATGGCATTTAAGTGACTAGGTTTTGATTTTGCCGGGATAAAAGATTCAATACGATCAGAAAATTGAACTAATCCAGTAGCATCCTGCTGATTCATCATTAAATAGGATAAGGAAGCTGTCAATGAATTGGCATAATTCAACTTAGTTACCAAACCGCTTTTATAAAGCATAGAGCCACTCGTATCGAGAATTAAATGAGAACGAAGATTTGTTTCTTCTTCATATCTTTTTACATAGAGCCTGTCCGTTTTTCCGAAAAGTTTCCAATCAATATGTCTGATTTCGTCTCCAGAACCATAAGCACGATGTTCTGCAAATTCCACGGAAAAACCATGGTATGGACTCCGATGCTGTCCAATAATATACCCCTCCACTACCAGCCGAGCCCTAAGCGCCATGGAATTTAGCATGGCTACAGTCTCTGGCTGTAAATATTTTCGTTTATCCGATAGAGATGCCAACGATTATTCTCTTAAAGACTCGATAAGTTGAATTAATATATCATCTATTTTGAGTCCTTCGGCCTCTGCATTAAAGTTAGGTAAAACACGGTGCCGGAGGATCGGCAAAGCTAAGGAATGAATATCTTCAACATTTGGGGTAGGTCTACCATCCAGAATTGCTTTTGCTTTGGCACCCAGAATTAAATATTGAGAAGCTCTTGGCCCGGCTCCCCAATCAACAGACTGTTTGATAAAATCAGGGGATGAAGCTATTTGAGGGCGGGTCGCACTTACGAGTTTTACTGCATGCTCTACCACATTATCTGCTACAGGAACACGCCTAACCAACTCCTGATAAGATGCAATTTCATCTTTTGTAATGATAGGTTTAAGGGATTTTGATTCAATTCTTGTTGTTTCCCTGACTATAGCAACTTCATCATCAGTAGACGGGTAATCTATTCTTAGATTAAACATAAAACGATCTAACTGAGCTTCAGGTAATGGATAAGTCCCTTCCTGCTCTATGGGGTTTTGAGTGGCGAGCACAAAAAAAGGTTCATCCAGGTCATATGTCTTTCCTCCAGTAGTGACCTTATGTTCCTGCATTGCTTCCAAAAGAGCCGCTTGGGTTTTAGGTGGTGTTCGATTGATTTCATCTGCCAATACAATATTTGCAAAGACAGGTCCTTGATAAAATCGAAATGAACGTTGTCCTGTATTTTGATCAATATCAATAAGCTCTGTTCCGGTAATGTCACTTGGCATCAAATCTGGCGTGAATTGGATTCGTTTAAAAGAAAGGTCTAAAACTTCTGATAAAGTTTTGATGAGTAATGTTTTAGCCAATCCTGGAACACCTACCAGTAAAGAGTGCCCTCTTGCCAATAATGCAATAAGCATATGATCCAGAATTTCCTGTTGCCCAATGACAATTTTTCCAACTTCATTGAAAAAGGATTGCCTTGCATCAGTAAGTTTTTTCAAAATAGCCAAATCTTTTTGTGAATCAGTCATAAGTTATCTTTATTTTGTAGTTAAAAACGGTGCAAAAATTACTCCAAGGTACAAGCCCTAAAAAGAATGAATCCATCTAGAATTTTATATGAAATTTTAAATTGGTTAACAGTAAATGACATAATTTAAAATTCTAAATGTGGAAGAAAATAATATTTTATAATAACGATATTATAATTTGAGAAAACTTCCTAGCATCGGAAATTCAATGTTATGGAAAAGAACGATCTTATTTATGAAAAGCCTCTTATAGGACAAACTATGTCGGAGCTAGAAATATTCGCTGAAAGATTAGGTGAAGAATCATTTCGAGGAAGGCAACTTTTTGACTGGATATACAGGCAGCAAATATATGATTTTTCTGTTATGACAAACTTATCAAAGTCATTTCAAAAAAAAATAAAAACTATCCCTATCCAGCCTTTAAAAATACTGAAACATGATATATCAATATCTAAATTAACCCGAAAATTTTTATTTGAGTTAACTGATGGGAATCAAATTGAATCTGTATTAATGAAGGAGGGGAATAGAATAACAGTATGTGTATCAACACAAGTTGGCTGTGCCGTAGATTGCAATTTTTGTGCAACCGCAAAAATGGGCTTTAAAAAAAATCTCACTGCCGGAGAAATTGTAGATCAATTTTTGCAATTACAGAAAATAATTTCAGAAAAAATTACCAATGTAGTTTTTATGGGTATGGGTGAACCCTTTCTAAATTATGGGAATTCAATTACTGCTGCGAATTTGCTACACAATCCCAAAGGTATCAATATGGGTGCAGGGCGAATCACTTTATCAACTGCGGGGATTATCCCAAAAATCCGACAATTTACAGAAGAAAATCACCCTTATAAATTGGCCGTAAGTCTAAACGGATCGAATAGTGAACAAAGGTTTAAAACAATGCCAGTTACAAAGACTCATTCTTTTAAAGATTTAATCAAAGCATCAAAAGAATATGCATATAAATCTAGAAACAGAATTACCTTTGAGTATGTTCTAATGGCCGGGATAAATGATAAACCAAGGGATGCTGAAAGATTAAAATATTTATTAAATTCAATGCATTGTAAATTAAATGTAATCCCATACAATGAGATTGGTGGGCAATATCAACGACCTGAAGATAAAGCAATTGAAGCTTTTCTGAATCCGTTAAAAAATGCAGGTTTTTCTGTAACAATTCGTTGGAGTAAAGGTATAGAAATTGAAGCAGGTTGTGGTCAATTAGTAACTATGAATCAATAAACAAAATTTAAAATGAATATAAGATCAGAAATAATAGATATTGAATCTAACATTATTAGTTGGAGGAGAGATTTTCATCGTTATCCAGAGTTAGGGTTTGAAGAGCATCGCACATCAAAAGTTATTGGTGAACTTTTAAAATCGTTTGGACTTTCCCCAAAAATGAATGTTGGTAAAACTGGTGTTACCGCAGATATTGATTTTGGAGATGGCCCGACTATTGCACTTCGAGCAGATATGGATGCACTTCCAATGCAAGAAACGAGTGGGTTAGAATTTGCATCGAAAAATGATGGTGTTATGCATGCCTGCGGGCATGATGGACATATGGCAATGCTACTGGGAGCAGCACAAGTATTGTCTCAATCACAAAATGGGTTAAAAGGGAAAATCAGATTTATTTTTCAACCTGCCGAAGAAGGAGCAGGAGGGGCAAGGTATATGATCAATGATGGATGCCTAGATAGTGTTGATGAGATTTATGGAATCCATATTTGGAATTACCAGCCTGTAGGCGAAGTTGGCGTAAAAGAAGGTCCTGTTCTAGCTGCAGCGGATATGTTTGATATTACCATAAAAGGAATTGGTGGTCATGGCGCAGCACCGCAGGGTACCGTAGATACAATTATTGTAGCCTCCCATTTGATACAAGCATTCCAAACAATTATCAGTCGAAATACTAACCCTCTTGAAAGTGCAGTTATTACTGTTGGAGAAATAAAAGGTGGACATAATTTTAATATTATTTCTGATGAAGTGAAACTATCTGGAACAGTACGTGCTTATAAAGAAGAGTATAGACAATTGATTAAATCAAGGATGGTAGACATCATTACAGGTGTGGAAAATATGTTTGGTGCTGAAATTTCATTTCATTATGAAGATGGTTATCCACCAACCATTAATCATGAATTACCTGTAAAAAATGTATTGAAAGCGGCTGAAAAGGTTGTGGGTGAAAAAGCAGGGATGCCTTATTTATCTATGGGTGGAGAAGATTTTGCTTATTATTTACAGCAAATCCCTGGATGTTTTTTCTTTGTTGGTTCAGCTCCCAATGAAAAAAAATTATTTGAGACACCACACCATTGTTCTCACTTTACAATGGATGAGAGAGCCCTACTTGTTGGGCCATCTGTATATCTTAACCTTATAGAAGATTTATTGGGAAATTTAAATTAATAGCCAACTGCTGAAGTCTCTCCTCGGTTGTCACCGCCGCCGTAATAACCATCTTCAGTAATCATTATCCCATTTGCTTCTCCGATATATCCCCATTTATACGGTATCAATTTATGTCCCCTGGCTTTAAGATTATTAACAACGTCTTTTGCAAGTCCTCTGGGTTCTGTCATTATCACATCCGGAAACCACTGAGAATGAAAACGAGGTGAATCTACCGCTTCTTTAATATCCATTTCATATTCAATAATATTTAATATGACCTGCATCGTTGTTGTTATAATTGTGGATCCTCCTGGAGAGCCAATAATAATAAATGGTTTATTCTCTTTTAAGACAATAGTGGGTGTCATAGAGGACAAAGGCCGCTTCCCCTCTTGGATTGCGTTGGCTTCGTTCCCAACTAAACCAAAAGCATTAGGCACTCCAGGCTTTGATGAAAAATCATCCATTTCATTATTAAGAAAAAACCCAGCCCCTTTAACTAAATGCCCACTGCCGTAACTTAAATTGATTGTTGTTGTTACACTCACGGCATTGCCCCACTTGTCTACTACTGAATAATGCGTGGTTTCTCTTGACTCATAATCAGAAGTTTTACCTGCAAGAATAGACTCACTAGGTGTTGCATTTTTTAAATCTATATCCGAAATGCGGTTGACTGCATAATTTTTAGATATAAGCATTTCAACAGGGACATTCCAAAAGTCAGGGTCACCCATATGCTCAGCACGGTCCGCATAAGCACGTCGCTCCACTTCTGTAAGAAGATGAATATAACCTGATGAATTCCATTCGATAGAATCCAACGGATAATATTCCAGCATATTTAGCATATTTATGAGCAATGTACCGCCAGAACTAGGTGGCCCCATAGAGAGTAATTCATAACCTTTATAAATTCCCGAAACTGGATCCCTATAAACTGAAGAATAATTTTTAAGATCCTCATGGTTTATTAATCCATTGCCCCTTTTCATTTCAGCGACAATAAGATCAGCAATATGTCCAGTGTAAAATCCATCACGTCCATGTTTTGCTATTCTTTTCAGTGTTTTTGCTAAATCAGATTGAATAAACTTGTTTCCTTTTTCCCATGGGATTCCATCCTTTCTGTTAAATATTGCTGCCGTTTCTTTATTCTTCTTAAAGAATTCTTTATAATAATTAAACCGTTGTGCCTCATAATGAGAAAGAAGGAATCCTTTTTCTGCTAATTTGATTGCAGGTGCCAATACCTGTCTCAAACTAATTTTACCAGAGCCATGATCTACTAATGCTTTAATCAGACCATCCACTGTTCCAGGAACACCNCTGGCTGATCTTGANGATAATGACATCTCTGGAATTACATTTCCGCTATCATTAATAAACATATNTCGATGNGCTGAAGCAGGTGCTTTCTCACGGTGATCAATAGTAAAATTTGAACCATTTACCATAGCACCGACCATGAACCCTCCACCACCGATATTTCCATTACCAGAGGATGTTACTGCAAGGGCAAACCCAACTGCCACGGCAGCATCCACGGCATTACCACCCTTTTTCAGGATTTCAATCCCCGCTTCTGATGCTTGCCGACTGGTAGAAACTACCATGCCATTTTTTCCAAATACAGGATCAGAACTGGCAGCAAATAATAATTGTAAGGAAAGTATTAGGTATGATATACGTAAAAACCTTTTCATTATTTTATTATTGGTTTCAAATGGATATAAAAAATTAAAATTTCTATTGGAGAGTAGAATCACATTTTATCATGTATTGCTGATAATAGTAAATCCACTGAAATTCTATCCTGTACCATTGTATCACGATTACGCAAAGTAACAGAATTGTCATCCAATGATTGGTGGTCCACTGTTATACCAAAAGGTGTACCTGCTTCATCCTGCCTATAGTAGCGCTTCCCAATTGATCCCTGCTGATCATAAAAAACTTTGAAGTGAGGCTTTAAAATATCTATGATCTTTTTTGCCTGTTCAGGTAATCCATCTTTTTTAGTTAACGGACAAACTACTGCTTTTACAGGTGAAATTTTTGGATGGAATTTCATTACAATTCGATTATTTTCATTATCTTCCCAATAGGCATCAGCCAGAACAGTTAAAAGATTACGGTTTAGACCAGCTGATGTTTCTATAATATATGGAAGGAATCTTTCATTATTTGGCTGATCAAAATATGTCAAATTTTTCCCAGAAAATTCTTCATGGCGTTTCAAATCAAAATCTGTCCTATTATGAATCCCTTCTATTTCTGACCAACCAAATGGGAATTCATATTCAATATCCCAAGCTTCTTTGGCATAATGGGCTAATTCATTTTCACCATGTTCATGAAATCGCAGTTTGGATTCAGTAATGCCTAACTTATCTATATAAAAATTGAACCGTTTCTTTTTCCACTTCCGCAAAATATCATCATCAGTTCCTGGTTTTACAAAATATTGCATTTCCATTTGTTCAAATTCCCTTGTTCGAAAGATGAAATTTCTAGCGATAATCTCATTTCGAAATGCTTTTCCAATTTGGGCTATCCCAAAAGGGACTTTCATGCGCATGGCACCTTGAACAAGCTGATAGTTTACATAAATTCCCTGTGCTGTTTCTGGACGAAGGTAAGCTTCAGTCCCTGTCTCTTCCACCGGCCCCACATGTGTTTTAAACATTAGATTGAATTGGCGCGGTTCAGTCATGTTCCCAGTAGTACCGCAATTCAGACATCGTATTTCTGACCAGTTAATAGAATTGTAGTTTTCAGATAATTCATCTGCACGATAGCGGGCATTACACTTTTTACAATCAACTAATGGGTCATTAAAAGCTCCAACATGACCGGATGCTTCCCAAATTTTCGGATGCATTAATATGCCGCTATCTATCCCGACAATATTCTCATGAGCCTGGGTCATTTCTTTCCACCAGATTTGTGAAATATTATTTTTTAGCTCAATTCCAAGAGGGCCATAGTCATAAACAGCAGAAAAACCGCCGTAGATATCAGATGATTGAAAAATAAATCCTCTTCGTTTGCAAAGGGAGACAATTTTTTCGATAGTTTTATCCATAATAAGAAATAATTTTAATCCATTTTACTTAATTCGGATTCTATTTGGTCATCGAATGGTATTTTCGATGATTTGTAAATTACTCCTGTTTCAATTTCCTTGGGAGTCCTTATATAGACAATAAAAATAACAATTCCTATAATCCCTGCAATCACTGGTGCACCCCAAGCCATTAAGTTAAAACCTTCTGCTATAGGGATGGCTAAAATTCTTTCTCCATACAAGCCAACATAATAACCCAGAATTTCATCCTTAGTTTTACCCTGAGAAACAAATTTTTCTATTTGTTCTTCCATTTCTGGATTATGGTCTAAGTCATAAATAGTTCCAGCCCAGCAACAGGGAGATACTAAGTTTTGTTTTATTTCCTGAGCTAAATTAGGATTGCCTTTTAAAATAGAAATAAGAAATATTAATGAATAAAAGAGGATTTTCTGACTTTTGAAATATGTCATTTCTTCTTTTTTATTTTTCTTCTTTTTCTTTTTTTCGGAGGATTAAGTCGTCGTTGATTTATAAGTTCTACTGACTGTTCTAGAGTGATAGCTTCCGGTGTTAAATCTCCTTTAAGAGCTGCATTTACTTTGCCATCTGTTATGTAAGGGCCGAATCTGCCATCTTTAACTGTGATTTTTTCACCAGTTTCAGGATGTTCCCCAACCAATCGCAATTCAGAACTTCGTTTATTTCGATTTGCCAAAAGCTCTAAAGCTTTTTCAACGGTTATGTCTAAAGGTGTTTCTAGTCCGCGCAAACTGGCATTTTGATTACCACATTTTATATAGGGTCCAAAGCGTCCATAATCTGCAATTATGGTTTCACTTGTTTCAGGGTGGGTGCCGACTTCTCGAGGAAGTGCGAGAAGCTTTAATGCGTATTCCAGACCTACATCGTCTAATGGAAATCCTTTTGGGATACCTTTTCGAGTTGTTGTTTCACCCAGCTGTACGTAATGACCGTAAGGTCCTTTTTTTATCATAACAGGTTCGCCGGTGTCAGGATCGTTTCCAAGTGATTCTTCCTCTTTTGCTTCTTCGCTGAAGATTTCTTCAATTGCTTCTAGTGTTAAATCCCCAAAATAAATTTTTTCAGGGATAGATCGAGTATCTTCACCTCGACGGAGGTATGGTCCATACCGACCAATTCTCCCTTCGGTATTCCCAGTGATCTTTTCAGGGATTTCAATGGTACAGGCAGCAGGAATATCTACTTTTTCATCCAACATTTTTTCCAGTCCTGCAAATCGACCGCCGCCAAAATAAAAATTTGTCATAAATGGTATTTTCCCTAATTCACCTCTAGAAACTTCATCTAATCCATCCTCCATTTTGGCAGTAAATGCCCGACTAACTAGATTTGTAAAATGGTTTTCCAGCAATTGTGTTACAGCTAAACCAAGAAATGTTGGTGATAGTTTTCCACCTGATCTATTTACATAGTCTCGACGCACAATTGTAGAAATAATCGATGCATAGGTTGAAGGCCGCCCAATACCATTTTCCTCCAATGCTTTTACTAAAGATGCTTCCGTAAAACGTGCAGGTGGCTTGGTTGTATGAGAGTTTTCCTCGAGGTTTTTAGATATTAGCACTTCATCAACTTGCAGATTCGGTAATATCCTTTCTTTATTAGCTAAATCTTTATCAGGATTATCACGACCTTCCACATATACCCGCATATACCCCGGGAAAAGTATTACTTGTCCATTGGCACGAAATTCTGATAATTGATTTTTAATAGTTATCTTGGTCTGTTTCAATTTTGCTGATTTCATTTGGCTGGCAACTGTACGTTTCCAGATCATATCATAAAGTTTGGCCGCGTCATCCCCTAATATATTTTGGACTTCCTCCACAGTTCGAAATCGCCTATGTGCAGGGCGAATAGCCTCATGAGCTTCCTGTGCATTTTTCACTTTTTTAGAATAATGGTTAGCTTTGCTAGGCAAGTAATTATCTCCATATAGATTTTGGATAATTTGTCTTGAACCTATAATGGCTTCTTCTGATAAATGGGTAGAATCTGTACGCATATATGTAATAAACCCATTTTCATATAATTGTTGTGCTGTGCGCATCGTTTGGCGGGCTGAACTTCTCAGTTTACGTACTGCCTCCTGTTGTAGTGTTGATGTAGTAAATGGCGGTTTTGGATTTGATATTTTTGGTTTCTCTTCAACTTTTTTTACAGTCCAATCTCCTTTTTCTAATTCTTTCACTAAAGCTTCCGCTTGAGATTCAGTTAAAATAAGAACATCCTCATTTTTTAATTTTCCAGTTTCAGAATGAAAATCGTTACTGGAAGCAATTTTTTTGTCATCCAGTTTTACTAGAGTTGCATTAAATGATTGTTCATCTCCATGTTTTTGAAGTTCAGCTTTTAAATCAAAATAAGTTGTGCATTTATATTTAACCCGTAACCGATCTCTGTCTACAATTATTTTCACTGCTGCAGATTGAACTCTGCCTGCAGACAGAGTTGATTTGACAAATTTCATATTACTTTGGAGAGTTGCCCATAAAACCGGGGATACCTTATACCCTACTAGACGGTCAATTACGCGCCTGGCAATTTGGGCGTCAACAAGGTTTTGATCAATCTCCCTTATGCTTGTCAGACCTTCTTTGATACCAGCATTGGTAATCTCAGTAAATTGTACACGCTGCAATTTATCATCTGGAACTTCACTTGCAAGATGGGCAGCAATGGCTTCACCTTCACGGTCAGGGTCGGTTGCAATTAATACTTTCTCAGCTACTTTCGATCTTTTGCGCAATTCTTTCAAAAACTTTTCTTTGTCTTGCAACGGTTCAAGCGTTATCTTGAAATCATTATCAATATCAATTCCTAATTCATTTGAAGGGAGATCTTTCACATGCCCAACGCAGGAGATAACTTCATAATCATCCCCTAAATACTGTTGTATAGTTTTCACTTTAGTGGGTGATTCAACAATCAATAGTTGTTTTTGGCTCATAGAATGGAAATCCTGTTTATCGCTATAAAAATTTGTTTTTCATGTACGCATATGTAATATAATGTGGAAAAATTTATTTTGTCAAACCTTCTATTTTTTTTATCAAACCAGATTGTAGAATACTTTCCTGATCTCCTTTTGCAAGATCCTTGAAAACAACAGTTTTATCTTCCAACTCTTTCTGACCCAAGATGATTGCATATTTCGCATTCATTTTATTGGCTTCCCGCATCTGTGCTTTCATACTTCTTCGGCGAGGATCCGTCATCACAGAATAACCAGCTCGCCTTATCTGATTTGATAGAGAAAGACATGTAAAAAGGGCAGATTCATCTAAACAAACAAAATAAACATCAGTTTTGGAATCCATTTTCTGTTCATTCATACCCAATAAAAACCTTTCCATACCTGCAGCAAAACCAATTCCTGGAGTTGGCTTTCCACCTAACGTCTTAACGAGTCCATCATAACGTCCTCCACCAAGTAAAGCATCCTGAGCGCCTAGAGCAGTTGATCTGAATTCAAAAACAGTCCTGGAATAATAATCCAGCCCCCGGACTAATTTCTCATCCAAGGAAAATGGAATACCCATGGCTATCAAATAAGACTGTATTTTATCAAAGTGTATTTTATCATTCTGTGTAAAAAAGTCAGAAATCTTCGGAGCATTTTCTAATAATTTCTGTTCAAAATCTGCCTTTGAATCCAGAATGCGAAGCGGATTGGTTTCAAACCGTTTTTGGCTTGTTTCTGAGAATTGATCCAGATTGGGGCGAATATAATCACGCAGAGCATATCTGAAATCCTGCCGGCATTCTGTAGACCCAATACTATTTAAATGAAGCGTGGATTTTTTACTGAGCCCGCATTCTTCTAAAATTTGCCAGGCAATAGCAATAATCTCTGCATCCTGCTCCGGATATTTTGATCCAAATGCTTCTACGCCAAACTGGTGAAATTGTCGTTGCCTGCCTTTTTGTGGGCGTTCCCTTCGGAATAACGGTCCCATATAGTACAATCTTTGTATAGGAGCCTGGGTACCAAGATTATGTTGGATAAACGATCGGACAACAGATGCAGTCAGCTCAGGGCGGAGGGTGAGTGATATTCCATCTCGGTCTTCCCAACTGTACATTTCTTTTGAAACAATATCAGTATTTTCACCAACACTTCTCGAGAAAAGGCGAGTTTCCTCAAAGATAGGAGTCCTAATTTCTTCATAGCCAAATCTACCACATACTTCATTCACAATATTTTCTAGATTTCGCCAATTTTTTGAATCTGCAGGCAAAATATCATGAGTGCCTTTAATCGTGCGAATGATATTCAATTTGATTCTCCAATGATACTTAAAACAAGATCAGATGCTTTTTCCATAGATGTTTCAGGTACAAAGATTCGGACCACTTCTCCAGGAATATTTGCCCCATTAATATTAAATGCAGAAGTTGCCCAATCCATTTTTAAATAATTTGGGATATTGTTTTCATCTAATATTTCTGCAGCCATATGTGCATAAACTTTTCCCTGAAATGGCGGTAGTGATTTCCATGTCATTTCCGGAATAGGCAGATCAATCAAACATGCATCTGCAAGAGGAACTTTACAATCACCACATTTCTGAATGTGATCTAAATATTCGGCGTAGCATTGGGGACAGATCATGATTTGTTCCTATTTATGACTTGAATTTCCATATTTGATTGGGTTAGTTCAATTGAAGATTTATATTCATTTATTTTTGGTATGATCATATTCTGTAAAAATATATTTTCTATCCTAGAGTCTTGGACCGGAAAAAACACCTGATTTTTTCTCAATTTTTATATCTTTCAATGTTGGAGATTTTACATTCAGTTTAAAATTAACCCCTTGACCTATACCGGTTGGTGTCCAGCCCAAGGATAATTCCCAACAATGTAGATCACGATGGATATTGAAGGAGTGATTTACTAAATCTCTTTGAATCAAATCAAATCTTGCCCTGTAAGACATGCGCCATTTCTTTGTCAGATTAATGGAAGTATTCGTATTTGCCCAAAACGTTTTACGTGGGTCATCAGGGTTGGTTGCAGTATAAGAATAACTTAAACTAACATTGGTTCGCCAAAGCTCCTTATTATTTAATGTGTTCCGGGTTTCTTTTAGTGGATTGGTCAAACCTGGGCCTGATAAATCTTCATCAATTGACGTTGTATCATCTTCAACTTCCTTACCCATGATATCAGTCCATCTCTTCCCAGAAAAACGAAAACCTGTTGAAAGCCTGGCTGATGTAAGCCTCGGACTGATAAAATTATTTTCATTCCGGTTAAAATCAGAAATTCGTCTTCTCTGGTCTGTATTATATTGGTAAAAATCATGGGTCATATTTAAGTCTAGGTTCAATTTCCCGGCAATTTTTGAACGCATTGTTGAACGAATATTTGAAAAATTCATGGAATCTGCTGCAAAATTATAACTGCTGCTCATCCGCCAAGTTAACAGGTCAATTTTTTTCTCATCATCGCCTCTATTTACTTTGGCTTGAAATACATTATTTAAACTAAAATTCATGGATTTTCTTTCAGTTCTTGGCGTTCCTCCAGCCAACGTTCCTGCAAATCTATCATGGAAATATTCGTTCCCGTTATCATCTGTATGAGTAATAATATAGCCCAAGTCTCTCCCAAAAAATGGCTTGGAAAAATCCGGTGTCCAAGAATAACCGATTGAAGGCGACATTACATGTCGTATTGCTCTAATCGGACCTAAAGGGATGGGGAACAGACCGTAAATCTGCGTATTTGTGTTCATGGAAAAAGAGCCAGTGGTCCGAAATTCGTACTCTTCTTTAAGAGATTTATCAAATGTATTTGTCGAATCATTCCAAATACCATCATAGGATTTATCCACCCAGACTGATTTCAAACTCATTCTGGGATTTATAGCAATATATTTGAATATTTTATGGGGAGCATTGATTGATGATGTATGAACCCATCCTCTGTTTTGTTCATTTTCAAATTCATCATTCCAGCCAAATGATTCTAGACTATCTTTAAAAACTGATTCATAAAAGTCTCGATCTTTGCTACTATAATTAAGACCATAATTCCAGGTGATAGTATTATACCATTTTTTTTCTTTTGCTGTTGTTGGAAAAAAATTACTTTGACCGCGCCGGAATGAAAGTTTTGGGAACGTACGGTTTAGCCTGTTTAATTGCGTTCCAGTTTTAGTAGGCTCAACAAAATAAGGGCTGTCTGGGTTAATCTTATCATCAATCAGTAAATCTCTATTCGAATAATAACTGACACTGAGTGAATTCTTGAGTTTTGGCCATCGTTTAGAATAGGACATATTAGAAATAGCCTTCTGATTCATTCTATCTGCCTCTGTTTGCCCATATTTTTTACTGAAATCATAATCACCGCTACTGGAATATGTCACATTCGCATTAAAATTCTGGTGGTTCCGAAGTTTTTGGCTGTGTGTCCATTTAATATTTGTACTGGTTTTCCGTGCGTCAGTGATATTAGCAATATTACTCGATTGATTTAAATATTGCTGATTACGAAGATTAAAACTGCCATTGAACTTGTAGCGTATTCGATAGACATTTCTTGTTTTGAAAATCGCTCCTTGCCTGTCACTAAAATCCAAGGTTAATTTTGAATCCCAATACTCACTTGGAGCCCAATAAAACCCCAGACCCTGAAGATATTGTCCTCGATTTTTTGTATCTCCGTAAGAAGGCATAATCCACCCTGAGTGTCGTTGCCCACCTTTGTGGGGGAATATCCCTAATGGAATTCCAAAAATAGGAATCTGCCCTAGATGCAATATAATTGGACGTGCAATAACGATATCATTCTGAATAATTTTCATTTTTTCAGATTCGAAATGAAAATGTGCTGTATCCAGATCACAGGTTGTATAGGTTGAACTTTCAATGAAGAAAATCTTATTTGTTTCATTATTAATCTGTTTCCCGGAATAATAACCGTCATCGGCTTTTGTATGCCCTTTAGTGACTTTTCCTTTTTTTGTTCCCAGATTATAAGTCATGGCATCCCCAGTCATCGGATCTTTCCCTTTTTCTTTGATGATGGGTTTTAAGGGCTCTGACAATGAATCTGATTCAAGTTTCGGAATCGCATTCAGCAATTGGGTTTTCCAATTTACCGTTATAAATCCTGCTTCAAGATTTGTAGCATCGTGTTTTATGTTTGCTTTCCCATTAAAGTCAGACTCTTCATCTTTCATTCTATATTTAATTTCATCGGCAGAATAAACTACAGGCATATCTACATCGCTGGCGATTGAATCGGGGACATATTTTCCTTCTGATCCGCCAATGATACGTAACAGATCCAGTTCATCCTCTAAAAAAGCCATAGTGATGGTATCACCGGAGGCAATGTTTTTTCCTTGATAAACAGAATCGTCGAAAACGTGATATATAGTTTTTGCCATGCCTTCAATACGTAAAGAATCTAATATCCCATCAATGAAATGACCGGTTAACTGGGAGCCTTCCATTTTATCATGAAACTGTAATGAGTCTCCAAATGCCAACGAATCAAATTTAGACTGTTTATAGCCACTTACGGGTGTAAGGGCGAAGGCTTTTTTAGGTATATATAGTTTTTCTAATTCTTCTTGCTTATATGTTAATATAATTTTTTCACCGGAAAGTATACGACCGTTATCGGTTATTTCAGGTTCAATCTCCAAGGTGGTGTTCTCATTGGTACGGTCATACTTTGCTTTGCCACAGGTTGCAATTCGAGATGAATCTTTGATAGTCACATTTCCATAAGCTATGTAGGAAACACCATCTACCGTAGGTTCTTTTTGATATTCAATCCGATCAGCGGAAATTATTTGCCCTTTTTGGACAAGAATAACATTCCCCAAAGCAACACCACTATCTATTTCTGTAAACACAGTTAAGGAATCTGCTTTTAGATCATAATCTTGGTCCCAGACATGGGGAATTCCAATACTGATTATCTTATCTTCATCAGAATAGAATTTCAATGTGTCGCAGGTAAGGGTACGACCTTCCTGCAGTGCAATTACCTGACGATATAAAATAGCAAGTTCTTCCCTTTCGTAATGCCGTCCTTCTTGACAATTCAGCGTAAGAGTACCTTTTGTAAAGATTACATCACCAGAAATAAATTTTACAGACTCTCCATTTATCGTCTTGTTTTCCAGCATGTTAGCTTTTTTAAGACGAAGCCTGTTATTGGGGAACAGGAATGAAGAAAATAAAAATATGAAAAGAAGTTTTTTCATTCTTTATGATAACGATCCTTCCATAGTGATTTCAGACGTTTTTGAATCCACTCTTCCTGGCCTTGGGTTGTTGGTTTATAGAATGTCTGCTGCTTGCCTTCAGGAAAATAATTCACATCCAAAAAATGATCTGAGTGCTCATGCGGATATTGATAATCTTTACCGTAATCCATATTTTTCATTAAGTCTGTTGGTGCATTTCTCAAATGCAGAGGCACCGAAGGAGTTCCCGACTCTTTTATCGCATTGGTAGCGGCTTTAATACCTGAATAGCTGGCATTTGATTTTAGTGTACTGGCGAGGTAAGTTGTGACTTGTGCCAGAACCAGAGATGCTTCTGGCATACCAATCATATGGACTGCCTGGAATCCGGAAGTGGCCAGCGTAAGCCCGTTTGGATCTGCATTCCCAATATCTTCCGATGCGAGAATAATGAGTCTCCGTGCGATAAATTCCGGTTTTTCTCCTCCTTCCAACATGACAGCTAGCCAATAAAGGGCAGCATCCGGATCGGAACCTCGTACTGATTTGATAAAAGCACTGATCGTATCGTAATGATATTCTCCCTGCTTATCATAAATTAATGTTTTGGATTGAATCGCTTCATCCAATATTGCTTTCGTGATGTGTCCTTTTCCGCCAATAAGATTCACCGCCACTTCCAAAGTATTGAGCATTTTCCGTGCATCACCACTAGCAGATTGGATTAATACATCTTGTTCAGCTTCATTAATTAAAATAATCCCTTTGGACAGAACTACATCATTTTTAAAAACAGTATGAAAAATATTAGTTAATTGATTTATCCCTAATGGCTTTAAAGTAAGAATACGACAACGGGATAAAAGAGGAGAAATAACTTCAAAAGATGGATTTTCTGTGGTCGCCCCGATTAAAATAATGGTGCCATCTTCGACTGCATGGAGGAGTGCATCCTGCTGGCTTTTACTGAAGCGGTGAATTTCATCAATAAATAGAATTGTTTGATTACCCAGTTCACGATTATTCTTTCCAAATTTGATTACTTCCCTTAATTCTTTTACACCGCTGGAAACAGCAGAAAATTCTCGGATCTCTGCATCGGACGACTCTGCGATCATTCTGGCCAATGTAGTTTTTCCTGTTCCCGGCGGACCCCAAAAGACCATTGAAAAGATGGATGAATTATTAATAAGGCGATGAAGAATTTTCCCCTCACCCATCAGATGATTTTGGCCAAAAAATTCTTCAAAGCATTTTGGTCGCATCCGCTCAGCTAAAGGCGGTAAATGTGTATCGAATAACATTTGGGTGGAATTCATAGTACAGTAAATTTACCACCCTTTTTTTACAAGGTGAGGAATCAACATACTATGAAAATTATTAATAAACTTATTGCAATCGGGCTTTTATTGCTGTTCTCTGGTTGCCAAAAACGACAGGTAAATACAATGGAAAATGGATTAAAGATAGAAGATATAGTCATCGGTGATGGAGCCGAAGCAAAAGATTTTAATAAGGTTGTTGTGAATTATACCGGTACATTAGAAGATGGAACTGTATTTGATTCATCTTTGAAACCGGGTAGAGAGCCTTTTACTTTTACTTTGGGAGTGGGTTCTGTGATCAAAGGCTGGGATTTGGGAGTTAAAAGTATGAAAGTTGGCGGAAAACGAAAATTAATCATTCCTGCTGAATTGGGATATGGAGACCGAGGTGCAGGAGCTTTAATTCCACCGGGAGCAACTTTAATTTTTGAAGTTGACCTACTTGAAGTAGAAGAATACTAAAGAGCCACCGAGAGGATTCGAACCTCCGACCTCTTCATTACGAATGAAATGCTCTACCAACTGAGCTACGGTGGCATATTTATTTAATTATATATTAAATTTTACATCTTGGTACTAGCATTCAAAAATACTTCTCATCAATTTTATTTTTAGAAAGTTCATTATATTTTGCCGCTCGCCAGCCTCCATAGATTTCTCCAAAATATACAAAAAAGAAAATACTTGTATAAAGTGGTGCTATAAGTGTCCTTTTGTTTTTATTGGCCA
>PBKF01000034.1 GCA_002722105.1 Fidelibacterota bacterium | reverse complement strand
ATTCTATCATCTAGAAAATGAATTAAATATTCCTCATGAAAAAATGAAATGGGATCAGCGTGCATCCCAAATAACAACAAACGGAATTTTTATTCCAGGTTTCAGTGGATTGTCAGCTCCTTATTGGACAAAGGGTTTTGAGGATATTTATATTGATTTGAATAAGAATTATAATAAGAATGAAATTATTCGTGCCGGTATGGAATCTATTGGTTTTCTAGTTAATGATATTTTGGATTGTTTAACCTCGCATATAAGCAATAAGTCAGAACTGCTTACTGCTGCCGGTGGAGGCGCAAGAGAGCCACTACTCCAATTTATTGCTGATATTTCAGGTATACCCGTTGGACGTTCGGCTGTGACAGACAGCACCGCATTCGGTGTTTATAGATTGTTGAATCCTGAATATGAACACAATTCTTTGGAGATTACAAACAAAATATTTAACCCAAATCAGAAGGAACAACATTTAGTAAAAAAGGGGCAATGGAAAAAAGCTATTAATCAATTCATTAAATAACTTTCGATAGTAAAAATGGTTTAGATAGATCTTCCACTAAAAAAGTGGGCTTTGAAGATTTTATTTTATCCCAATCCTCCTTATGTCTGCAAACAATTACTGACTTACATCCATTTTCTATTGCCGCTTCAGCATCCTGAAGCGTATCACCGACTAGAATCATATTATCTAGCCGAAAAGACTCTTCCAAGACATCCCATGCCTTTTCTCTGGCCAAGCGGGGCATGGAATTTTTTTCCTCAGCGTCATCAGCGAAAACTCCAAATTTAAATCGATCCCACAAATCGAATTTTGTTAATTTAATTTTTGAAATCACTTTCATGTTTCCTGTCATCAAACATGTAGCATGGCCGGCTACTTCTACCGCATCTAAAAGCTGGATACAGTCTTTATAAACAAAAGGAAGATCTGAATGAAAAAATTCTTCTTCCATTGAAGCAATATACCGATCCAAAATATCATTCAAGAAATCTTCCGATACTTTGCCTACATAATTCAGTTTTGCCAATACATTTCGGGTAATATTTCTATCTGTAAACCCAGCTACATCATTATATCCCAGTTCTACCGGTTCCCCGGTTTCTTTAGCTATAGCTTGAGATAATAAGCCTCGTGAAACACTTCCGGGCGATATTAGGGTCCCATCAATATCAAACAAAAACAGTTTTTTGGATGTCATTTTGTTGCCAAGGCCCCCATTGGGTCCCAGGGCTTAAGAGGTACCAACTCACCAGTATCATATAATTTTAGCAATTCATCTGACAAACATGATTTGTGAACTACCACTTCATAATTATATTCATCAAACCATTTATCGGTCATGATGTGATAACCTTTTTCTCCTCCTTTGTCTCCCCAACTGTTTTCTACACGCCATTTTATTGGGTTACCTTTGGAATCAAGATCCACACCGGTGAAAAGCATAGCATGAGTCATTTGACTATCGCCATATTCCAAGCGTGTTGCTTTATCCATGCCAAACTTTGTGTCATAAAATGAATCAAAATCAAAAAGATCTATATCCATTACACCCAGACTGCGGTGAAAATGTTTACTCACATCACAGCCAAACCAAACAGGTTCATCATTTTTCAGAGACTGGATGGCAGCCTTTTTCATTTCAAAAATTTCTACATTTAAATACCGAATAGGATGGCCTTCAATCACATTCCCTAAAAACTCAACAGTATATGCCCGGTTAAATTCCTTGTCAGACATGGGACAATGAATAAGACAAACATACTCGTCTAGATCTAAACCAACATGCTCACTGTAGAAAGATTGGGGTGTCAGGTTTTCATAACGGGAAAATTCCTTTTTTTTATTTCTTATCTGCCAGTCAAAAGATTGTGGCGGTTGTCCTAGATGAATGGTAAGCATTTTGTATACTTCGCCTAGTTGTTCAGTTTTAATGGATTGTAATTCATTATCTGTTGCACCATCTGATTTTATTTTTCTTAACACTTGTGCGAATTCACGAAGTTTTCGAGTAATCATTCTATTCATTCGCATCGATTTGGAAGATGAATGGGATTCTGGCATTTCAGATTGTGGAACAACACCGTACTTGTTAATTAGATTTACCCACATATCCCATTGACCACCATCTTGGATAGGATTTTTCAATAGATGCATCATTAATCTAGAATTCCATGGTTCATTGGTGGTTTTTAAAATGGATTCTAAAAAATAATTGGATTTTTCCAGCTTATCCCAGAACATGAAAAAACTTTGTGAAAATTGGAAATTTTTTAAATTATGTTTTCTTCCTAAATACACTCTAAAAAGGTTTAATCCGGCAAATCCCCAACATCGCCCACTAGATTTCTGATTTGTCGCTGGCATTTCACCTGAAATCACATGAGAAAAAGTGTGATCGATTTTTCGCAAATGATCCCAATCCATTGTTAATTCTATAACCTCGTTTCGGATAGAGGCATTCCTAGCCAGCTTTATTTTATCATCTTTTGTTAAATCATCTTTGAAAGATTGAATTGTTATTAAATCGATTGCGTTTGACATTTTTATTCCTTTTTACATCTTTGTTAAAAGGGCTTCCGTTTCTGCCCATAGTATTTTTTGGTCTTTTTTGATCATAGAAGTAGATGAAGATTTAGCGGGCTTACATTTATTAAAAAATTTACCGCTTACATTTTTTAATTCAGAAGAATGTGCAACATACACAACGGTTTTTGCTCCCTTCTCTACATTAATAGCAAACAATGCTTTGGCCACATGCATAGATTGTTTTGCAAAACCCGAATTGTTATCTCCAAAACTTGTATTTACAAAACCAGGGTGTAAGCTATTAAAGGTCACTCCATATTCAAAATACCTATGATGACATTCATAGGTGAACATTATATTCATCAATTTTGATCTGCAGTATGCAGTCCATCCGCTGTATTTCTTACGCATTTGGAGATCTTGAAAATCCAATTTGCCATTTCTATGAGCCATTAATGCAATATTGACCACACGGCCTGGCTTATCGTCTTTGATCATATCCATCAATTCATGGGTAAAAACAAAATAATTCAGATGATTTAGAGCAAATGTAGTTTCGAATCCTTCATCAGTTTGATTCATCTCAGTAAAATAAGCTCCTGCGTTATTTATTAATACATCAATGGAGTCATATGTATCTTGGATCTGTTGGGAAACAGATTTGATCTGATGAATTAGGGATAGATCTGATTGGAAAAATTTAAGGGATTTAATTTTAGTTTCTTTTTGAATATCCGAAATAACTTTTTCACCCTTATTCTTATCCCTCCCAACTAGCCCTAGGACATATCCAAGTTTTGCTAATTCTATAGCTGTTTGTTTACCAATCCCATCTGTTGAGCCGGTGATAATGCAAATTTTATTCATTTATTTTTAAGATATTGAATATTAGAAATAACAATTCAATATAGATTTTTACGTATGATTACTTATCGAGCATTTAGTACATACTCATAATACCCAACATCACAAGCATAAAATATGACACCAAATCTGCAGCGCCTACGTAATCCTTTGCCAAACGTTGTCCAGTGAACAATGCAATAATTGTTAATGCAATAATAACAAATCCATAAAATATCCATAATGTGGTTCGTTCAGCAAAAGCATAATAAATCCCATATACTAACATAAGTGCACCCAATATTTCTACAAATGTGAGTAAAGTTAGCAACAGGCTTGTAAAACCAAAAAGCGGGGAATTAGAAAACTGTTCTTCGAAAAAATTAAGGTTTCCCTTCCGATCTATAATTTTATCTATTCCTGATTGAAGAAATGTAACAGCTAAAATAATAGCAATCAGAATCTGACAAAGTTCCAATGGCCCTTTAAATGGAATCCCTAGTAATTCGATTCGGTCTCCATAACGCTCTGCAACAGATTGCGCCTGAATCAGAATTGGTAATCCAAATATGAATATTATTCCTAATCTTTTTAACATTACTCCCTCATGACTCTTTTAATTGTTTAATTTTTTCACGAACCAAATCTCTTGTTTTTTCTACAGTCAAATGTTCAAATTCTTCCTTTTTAATTGGTTCTCCAAATCTGGTAATTAGCTTCCCTGGCAATAAACGCCAATCATTTTTCATTTTGGCATTAAAAGCACCTATAAGTGCTACAGGCACAATTGTTGCTCCTGTATTTTTTGCCAAATGAAAGGGGCCTTTTTTAAATGGGCCAAGTTCACCCGTTAAAGACCTTGTCCCTTCAGGGGATATCAGAAAGGAAATTCCTTTATTAAGGGCTTCTTCTGCCTTAATAAGGCTGTTGATCGCCTTTTTTAATTCTTGTCTCACAATAGGTATAACACCATATGTCTTCATCATGTAGCCCCAAATCGGATAGCGAAATTGTTCTATAGCACCAACAGCCGTGATATAATGTGGAACAAATGCGGCAATCATGAACTGATCAAACATGGATTCATGATTAAACATGTATAAATAGGGTTGTGCATTGGGATTAGGGGGCTCATTTTCTTTAATTAGATATTGCCCTGCGAATAAACAATATAACCAAGATATTGGGCGAACAAAAAAATTTAAATATGGTTTTGGCACAATCATAAAAAGGAAAAAGAGAACAATCATTGTCATGAAAAAAAATGTAAACCATATCGGCCAAAGAATGATTGAACTTATTGTTCTAAACATGCCATTTCTGATCATTTAATATTGTAAATATTTTATGGTTTGCTTTTGGAAAAGTGAAGTTATTTATATCTTCAGGCGTTATCCATTCGCAATATTTTTGCGCATTTATTAATTGGCCATTTTCAATGCAATGGTAGCCATGGAATGTAATTGAAAAATGTGTATAAGCATGTTTTATTGTTCCAATTTTTTTTATTATCTTTGGCTTCACTCCACATTCTTCTTTAATTTCACGAAGCAGTGCTTCATGATTTGATTCTCCATTTTTTACTTTTCCTCCGGGAAATTCCCACAACCCAGCGAGCATACCGTTGTTACCTCGTTTTTGAATATAAAATTTATTTTTTCTCCAGATAAGTCCTACAACGATAGTATAATGAGGTATCATTTTCTTTTTTTTCAACAATGGATAAGATTCGGGTGAACCTAATAAAAATCCTTTACAATAATGAGATATTGGGCATAAGGCACATTTTGGATTCTTTGGTGCACAAACTATAGCGCCAAGCTCCATCATGGCCTGGTTAAAATCACCTGGGCATGAACTAGGTATCATTTTATCCAATGAATTTTTAATTATTGTTAAATTTCTTTTTGTGAAATGGCGTATTCCTAACACTCTCGACATAACGCGTTTAACATTTCCATCCATAACGGGAAAAGATTTTTTAAAAGCGATAGAAAGTACAGCAGATGCAGTGTATTCACCAACACCAGGCAACGATCGAAATTCTTCCCAATTATCAGGGACCAAACCATTGTGTCTCTCTAAAATAATTTTTGTAGCTTCATGAAAGTTCCTGCATCGGGAATAATAGCCTAATCCTTCCCAAATTTTCAACAATCTTTCCCTGTCCGCTAGGGCAACAGACTTTAATGTAGGGTATTGCTGTATCCACGTTTGATAATATGGTATAGATGTCTTCACCTTTGTTTGCTGAAGCATTACTTCAGACAACCAAATTTTATAAGGATCATTAATACCACGAAAAGGTAGATCCCGCTTTTCTTTTTTATACCAGCTCAATATTGATGACACAAACTTATTCATTTGTATTATACAATTATATTACCTTTAAGAATAAGTTTAGATAAAATCCAATGAAGAGATGATATAAGTTCAATCATTTCATTTCGATCCAGTGGATCCACTTCCTGTTCAATTACCGAACCAATTCTTTCAATTTGGTCTTCTAATTTCTCCTGAATATTTATTCCAAGTTCTGTGAGATAAACTTTAATTATTCTTTTATCATGATCAAACGGTTGTCGATAAACCCAGCCTTTTTGTTCTAACCCCGCAATCATTCGTGTGGCGGTACTATTATCTATTCCAATTTTATTTGATAGCATGGACATCTCAATCCCATCATCAGGAATAATAGATATTGTTAATACTTGGGGGAAAGATGCACCTTGAATTGAAATATTCTTTCGATAGATACTTTGGAGATCTACCAGAAAATGTGATAAGAGCTCACCATAATTCATATTTGTATATTACAAATAATAAATTTTTAATAAAAGGGAATGAAAAAAATAAATTAAAAAGAAGATAAATTCGTTAATCTTTTGATATGAGCAACAAAAATGCGCTCTGATAATTGATTGGTCCTTCTATTGCCTAAATGGCCAATTATATTCCAATGATCCAAAGGGAAGGGCCCCAAGACATACCACTGACCTGGAATTAATAAATCACCTTCATCAAGTGTTATAATTGGATCTGGTCCATTATTCCCTGTTGTAGGACCATACATGGACCTTGTATTCACAATCCCATCATTTTCAAACCATGTTGAATCAGTGGAAGTACCATCACCCCAATATCCAACCCTTGATCCTAATATTTTAGCACGACTCCGGGTCAAAATGGATGTGTCATCCAAAGGGATATGACTTGGAGAGTCTAAGCTTTTCTTAGTGGTTGTAGCACAAATGGAAAAATAATAAACAGTTGGATCTGCCTGCAAAAACCCATTTAATTCTTTTGCGCCTTCTAGAGATAAATCCCAAGAACAAATATTTTTTGTTGTCCAAGCATCATGGGTTCTCATCCTTTTTAAATAGGCTGCCCAGGTTTCATCTTCTCCTCTATAAAACCCCCATTGCTCTAAGTCAAAATCATAAAACCTTGTGCCAATAACACCGGCTAATCCTATAAAATATTGTATAAATGGTATCGTTTTGGTAATCACATCCGCTAATGTTGTTCCATCATGAGGGGATACAACAGCCGTTATACTTCGAATCCAATTTTCATTAATGCCACCCAATAATTTGGATTTCTCAACAATACCTTTTTCTTCATCTTCATAAACTGTATTAGTCAAAAGATATAAGAGCATTCTTGCTGTTTGCCCTCCCTGGCTATGTCCTATCAGATGGATTGGATTATTACCATCCCACTGAGGATAAAGAGCATCATAAACTTTGCCCTTTGGTTTTTGAATTATATTAAATTTTTTCGCATGTGATTTACCATAATCTACCTGACCGCCCTTTAATTGTGTATAAACCTCAATTGCTCTTTCCCAATTTGATGAAACTGGGCCAACAGAAACTGTAAATACTGTACTACCTTCATCGCGGAGCATTTGAGCATAATCTTTAATCCCTCCCCAATAATTGTAACCACCCATCTCTTCAGAGCCCCAACCCATAAATCCATGGATCAATACGATGGGATAATTATTTTGCCCAAGAAGGCAAGTAACTGTCACCAAAACTCTAATCATGAAGGATTTAATCATAGCTGAACCGTAATTTCTAGACCATGACTACTGGCTCCGGTACCAAAAACAAATGTGCCATAATGAAATTTAGTTTGACCAGTGCAATAACCTATACCAAGTCCTGTAGCACCCAAAATAGTTTGGAAAATATTCTGATTTATATTATGATTAATTTTACGGGTAGATGAACCCCATTGAAACCGCAAATTATTTTTTAATTTAAATATACCCCCTAAAAAGACATCAGTCTCCCCTCCCTGATTTAAATATACTGAATCAAAAAATAAGGTGAGAGGAAGGTGGGCTAATTCCTTTGAACCACTCAAGACTGTTTTGGGTGCAACACTGCCTTTAGCAAAATTATTNGTTTTAAAAGTAAAACCAATATTATGGAAAGAGACTCCTAAGCTTCCATTAACACTATGAATAAAAACTTCACTTCCCAAAGAAAATAAAAGAGCTNTNATATTNTGATCCTTGAGAACGGAATTGAAATATTGTATGGAGAATCCGGTCCTTACAGGAAAAAATTTTAATTGTTTTGAATAGACACCATTAAGCCACGTATCTCCTGATTGATACTTCCCTGTNGGGTGCNCATCTGTATCATAGCCATTGAATGTTCCATATGAAATGTGGCTTATAAAAAAAGTCCCCACCCCGTTTCCCCAAGGGACACTCACTCCTACACTTTGACTTATGATATTTGCATNATATCGAATGATTGAAGTAGAAAANTTTTTTCCNGTNTCCGCAACAGATGGATTCATTTTTGATGATATTGGAGAAGGGTTCAGAAACCCTGCTCCTCCAAGACTTAATTGGGATGGTGAATGGAAAACATCGAATGAAGGGTAGCCTGTTTTGCCAAAACAGATTGAGGATAAGGCATACAAATAAAAAATTAAAATGATATAAAAATATCTCATTATTATTTCTTAGCTTATCAAATCAAACTTAATGGATCAAAATGTATATTGATTCTATTTTGTCCAATACGAAATTTTTTCTGAATATCCATGAAATTTGTTTGAATAAAGTGATGGAGCTTTTTCCCATTAACATCTTTTTCTTTAATTGATTTAAACACGATTTGATACCTATAATGGTTCCGAAGTTTTTCTAAATAACAAGGTACGGGTCCAAGAATTTTTAATCCCTTGTAGTCCCCCTTGAGAGTTTTAGCGATTCTNTTCGATAATAATTCTACAGATGNTTGATTTTTACCNATTATTTCTATTTTTGCTAACCAACTGAAAGGCGGATATTGTAATTCATTTCTTTCGCTGAGTGCAATGTTATAATACCTTTTCATATTTAATTGAGCCGCATTTTTTATTACCGGGTTGTCCGGTGAATATGTCTGTATCACCACTTCACCTAATTTAGTATTTCTTCCAGCTCTGCCTGCAGCTTGATAAATGAGTTGAAAAATTCGCTCCCCTGAACGAAAGTCNGGAAGGTGTAATCCCAGATCAGAATTAATAATACCTACCAAAGTAGCATTGGGAAAATCTAACCCCTTAGCAATCATTTGGGTACCAAGCAAAATATCGATCTCTCCGTTAGAAAACTTTTTAAGGATACTAGTAAGGCCCTTCNCAGTTCTNGCTGTATCCATGTCCAATCTTTCCACTATCGCTTTTGGGAACATTTCTTTAAGNATTGCTTCGACCCGCTGAGTGCCAGTCCCTGAATATTTAATGTTGGGACTTTGGCAACTGATACATACTTCCCATNGTTGTGTTTCAAAATGGCCACAACAATGACATATTAATTGGGATTCTTTGATATGAAACGTGAGNGCTACTTTGCATTGAGGGCACATGACTATCTCTCCGCAATCGGAACATCGAACCACTGGNGAATATCCCCGTCGATTTTGTAATAAAATTATTTGTTCGTTTTTCTGAAGGCGNGCCTCAATCTTATCCTGCAATAAACCAGAGAAGATTTGTCCAAGTTTTCCTGACTCATCATTTTCATTCAGCATATCGACTAAATGCACCTGAGGATATTTAGCACCACCATAACGCTTAGGAAGATGTAAATANGTTAATTTTTTATTCAAATGATTATAATAACTTTCCAAGCTGGGTGTGGCACTTGATAGGACAACACAAGCTGCTTCATATTTAGCTCTTACAAGTGATACATCTCTGGCATGATACCTTGGCGCAGGTGAGTCTTGGCGAAAGGATGATTCCTGTTCTTCATCTACAACAATTAATCCTAGATTTTTTAAAGGAGCAAACACAGCACTTCTAGCTCCAATGACAACTTGGAATGACCCTTTACATATTTCCTTCCATGTCCAGGATCTTTGAGCCTGTGTTAGTTTAGAGTGCCACAATGCGATAGTATCACCAAATACAGCTCGAAATCTTCCCGCAATTTGCGGAGTGAGAGAAATTTCAGGAAGCAATATGATTGCCGTACGATTTTGGTCCAGGCAATGGCGAACGGATTCTATATATATTTCAGTCTTACCACTACTTGTTACACCATGTAATAAAAACGGTGTATATATATTTGAATCCATTGCCAAAGTTATTTGACTCACCGCTTCCTGTTGATGATCATTGAAATCAACTTTTTTATAAATAGGGTCAAAAGTAAAACCAGTTACATCCGGCAAGGATGTTTCTTCAAAGAGTTTTACAAGCCCTCGTTTTTCCAAGCCTCTACAACTTGCTAATACACCGGAAGAATTATTTTTCAAAGANGAAACCTTTAGTGGATGATCAGCAGTCAAAATTTGCTTAAAAATTTCATATTGCTTAGGCGCACGGCGTTTAGTTTTTTTTAAATCTTCATCAGCAAAGATAGGGTTTGGTTCTACCATCCAGTTTTTAGGNGGGNTGTAACGAGTTGATAAATTTTTGGGTAGTACTGCTTTGGCGACTTGCCCAACAGATGTCATATAATAATGGCTCATCCATTGAATCAATTTCCAAAGTTCCGGTGTCATGATTTTTACATCATCTACCAATCCCCTAATTTCTCTTACTTTTCCGAAATAAGACGTTTTTTGTTTTATTCCTGTAATAATCCCATTTGTTTTTTGAGNACCAAACTGAACCCTAACCCTAGATCCAATTTCAATATNTTTGACCAGATTAACCGGGACTTTATACGTAAAGGTTTGAAAACCGGAGATAGGAAAGGCAACATCTACAAACATAACCAGCGAGTTTATAGTTCTGGATTTCTAAGGGCAATAAAAAACCCCCGATCCTGATATTTTTATGCATCAAGTTACAGGGGAGAGGAATTATAGATTTATAAGTTATGCTTTTATCACATAAATCTTCATATCGGCANTAAGTGTAGGTCCCACGCGAACAGATACATGGTAGATGCCAAGTGTTTTAATTGGCTCTTCCAGTAAAATGGCATGTCGGTCTACTGCAATGCCTTTTTCTTCCAATGCTTTGTGAATATCCATCGTAGTNACAGACCCAAACATCTTTTCCTCCTCTCCGACTTGAGCTTCAATTGTAATCTCAGTTTTTGACAATTNTTTGATTAAAGCTTGATGTGATGCAGNTTCCCGGGCCTCACGGGTTTTTGCAATTTGCTTACGTTCTTTAGCNACTGCTAAATTTCTTTTAGATGCTCGAAGCGCNAACCCTTCTGGAACTAGTTTGTTTCGGGCATAACCCGGCTTGACCGTTACAATATCACCTGCTTCACCAAGTCCATCTACATCCTTTAATAAAATAATATCCATGATCCTTTCCTTATTCTGTGCCACTTTCAACATACGGCATTAAAGCAATAGAACGGGCTCTTTTGATGGCCCTCACTAACTTGCGGTGCATTTTAGAACTTGTACCTGTGATGCGCCGGGGCATGATTTTACCNTGGTTATTNACAAACCTGCGTANGAGTTTCACATCTTTATAATCAATAATAGTGATACCATTTTCTTTAAAATAACAGTACTTCTTTCGATTTTGGAAAGCCATTATTTACCCNCCCTTTTCTTCATTTATTTTATTTTCTTCTAATGTGCCTTTGGCATCTTCTTCAGCATTTTTTTCTGAGGATTCTTCTTGCTCTATTGGTCCTTCAGTCGATTCACCTTCATCTATTTTCCCTACAGACACCTCTACTTCAGAATCTTCAGATACAGGCGATAATATGTCGGACTCAACAGATAAACTTGCATCTTTAGCTCCTTCCGCTTTACCATCTTCTTTCAAAGGTTCATGTTTCCTTTCTTCAACATATATTTCCGGTTTTTCATCTAAANAAACTGTCATATGTCGCAATACAGCATTGTTTAATTTCATCCAAGTATCAAAATCANCCATTTNATTTTGTTCCCCGCCTTCAAATTGCAGAAGAATATATGAACCATATTTTTGTTTTTGAATGGGGTATGCTAATCGTTTTTTACCCCATACATGATGGTTTATCAATTTGGATTTAGTTTTTTCCAACTCAGATCCAATCTCACCCATCGTATTTGATAGAGCTTTATCTTCCAAGTTGGGATTTACTATATATAGTGTTTCGTAATACCGCATAATGCCTCCTTATTTTTACGCAATCAGCGGCGCGATGACCAGTGAGACTACTGACATCAGTTTAATTAAAATATTTAATGAAGGACCAGATGTATCTTTGAAAGGGTCACCAACTGTATCACCAACCACTGCAGCTTTGTGAGCTTCGGAACCTTTTATTAGATTCTCTGTGCCAACTATAACACCTTCTTCAATCATTTTCTTCGCATTATCCCATGCTCCACCTGCATTTGATTGAAAAATGGCCATCAAAACACCCGATACAGTTACACCGGCGAGTAATCCACCCAGTGTTTCGGCTTCAAAANCAAAACCAACAAAAACAGGAGTGATTACTGCTAATAATCCNGGTGTTACCATTTCTTTAATAGCGGATTGTGTAGAAATTTCTANACAACGCTCATGCTCAGCTTTTCCAAGAGCATCTTCATATANTTGACGNTCATCATCGTTCCAGTCTTTTTCTTCTTTTAAACTCATCAACTCAAGAGCTTTTTGCAATTCAGGAATTTCTCTGAATTGGCGACGCACTTCTTCAATCATGGCCCTNGCTGCACGGCCAACTGCCCCCATTGCAAGAGANGAAAATAANAAGGGAAGCATNCCCCCCACAAANAANCCTGCCATAACAGTTGGATNTGAAATATCAATACTATCAATTCCGCTTTGAACCATAAATGCTGCAAATAATGCCAAAGCAGTTAATGCTGCTGATCCTATTGCGAATCCTTTACCGATTGCAGCAGTAGTATTCCCAACTGCATCCAATTTATCAGTGCGTTCACGAACTTCTTTTGGTAATGCAGCCATCTCTGCAATACCCCCAGCATTATCAGAGATTGGACCATAAGCATCCACAGCTAACTGAATTCCCGTGTTGGCTAGCATGCCTAAAGCTGCCATAGCTATCCCATATAATCCAGCAAAATGATAAGCTGCTATAATTCCTAAGGCAATGATCAAAACCGGCATAGCTGTAGATTGCATACCAACACCTAATCCAGCAATAATATTTGTAGCAGGACCGGTTATNGATTGTTCAGTAATGGATTTAACAGGAGATGTTCCGGTGCCGGTNTAATACTCTGTAACCATACCAATTCCAAGTCCAGCTAAAAGCCCAATTGCAGTTGCATAAAAAACACCTATACTACTGTAGGAAACACCACCTTGCATAAAAGACTCGGGAAGAAATTCTTGAATCAAAAAGTAAATAGCCACCATCATAATCCCGGCAGAACCAAACTCACCCATATTTAGGGCTTTTTGTGGATCTCCGCCTTCTTTAACAGAAACCATAAATGTTCCAAGAATTGATACAATTATTCCTGCTCCTGCAATAAAAAGTGGTAACAAGACAAAGTTAAGATCAAANTTCCCTATTACAAGAATACTCGANCCTAATACCATCGAACCTACGATGGAGCCAACATATGACTCAAATAAATCAGCACCCATTCCAGCAACATCTCCCACATTATCACCGACATTATCTGCAATTGTTGCGGGGTTTATTGGATGATCTTCTGGTATTCCTGCTTCTACTTTTCCGACAAGATCAGCACCAACATCTGCTGCTTTGGTATAGATNCCTCCACCAACACGGGCAAATAAAGCAATTGATGACGCCCCCAGAGAAAACCCAGAAATAACATTTAATACGGTGNTAATACTGGCTTTATCTGTNCCAAAAATATATGTGTAGTACATAAACAGGACTCCGAGCCCCATTANACCAAGCCCAACTACGCTGAGTCCCATGACCGAACCGCCANTAAATGCAACATTTAATGCCTTAGATATTCCAGTACGGGCCGCATGTGTTGTCCGATTATTTGCTTTTGTCGCGACTTTCATTCCAAGGAATCCAGCTAGCCCAGATGNAACGGCACCCATAATGAATGATAAAGAAATCAATGNACTTGAATCATCTCTACCATTANTNACAAGACCAAGCAATACAGCAACAAATAATACAAATACTGCAAGAACTCTATATTCTGCTTTCAAAAAAGCCATCGCACCATCAGCAATACTTTTACCGATTGTTTTCATACGATCTGTGCCTTCATCCTGAGCATTGATCCAACTGCTCTTCCAAAATGAAAAAGCCAACGCAACCCCAGAAGCCCCTATTACAAAAAACAANTTCGAATTCATGGGTTANTTTTCTCCTGAATTAAGAATTAAAATAGTTCATGGTGTGGTTTAAGCCCATCACCAAAATATTTTCTAAAGCATCTGCACCACGNTTTACCATGGATGCAGCATCTGACTCATGATATACTTTGAAAGGTTTTAGTACGTATTTTTCTGCAGGGCGCATATTTTCATCCGTTCCAATACCTAATCGCACTCTTGGNAATTGATCNGATTGAAGCTGGTAAATAATATTTTCCATACCGCGATGGCATCCATCACCTCCTTTTGGTCGGATTCGAATGGTCCCTAAAGGCAAATCAACATCATCCACAACGGGATAAATGTCTGCTGGTAATAACTTCCATTTATTTACTAATTCTTTCACGGCGTTTCCGCTTCTATTCATTCCTGTGGTTGGCTTTNCTAATAATAAGTCACGGCGTTGGTATTGAGTAAATACATATTCACCATTCCCAGGTTTAAATAGNAGTTTTTGCCTTCTTGCAAATTCATCAACCACCCAAAAACCTACATTATGTTTTGTATTGGCATACTTTTCACCAGGATTCCCCAAACCAATGAAAGCAATCATGGGCCTTCCGAATCATCCCCTGATTCTTCTGTGCCATCTTCTTCAGAGGNTGGNGCATCTCCTTCAACTGATTCTTCAGCATCTTCTCCTTCCAGTTCTTCAACCACAGGTTCTTCATCNGCTNCAGGAGGATGNACAGAAACAATATTNAAANCTTTGNCTGAAACAATATCTATATCTTCNTTATCTATNACAACATCAGANACGTTTTTTGCAGAATTCATTTCCAAATCATNAATATNTAATTCAATCTGTTCTGGTACGTCTGTNGGAAAACAGCTGATCTCAATTTGGTTCATAGCCTGNGANAGNACTCCGCCCTCCTTTACACCAATTGNCTCACCAACTAAAACAAGCGGTACAGCAATTGTCAATTTTTCTGAACGGCGGACNCGCATCAAATCAATGTGAATTACATCATCTGTTACAGGATGATACTGGAGCTCCTTTATCATAGTGTATTGCATTTNACCATCCNGTTCAATTTCAAAAATACGCTGACCAGATTGGAGNGCATGAAATAAAACGGTTTTCTCTACAGAAAAATTGACATTGTNTTNACCTCCATAATAAAGAANCCCGGGAATTAACCCTTGANNACGTAAAGCTTTTGATCCTTTAGTTCTGGTTAGAACTCTGTCTTGAATATCTAATTTATAATACGATGATGCCATCGTTTTTCTCCTTTTTAAAATTCGAATAGAGCACTTACAGATTCTCCGTTATGAATCCGGTTAACAGCTTCCCCAAAGACGCTGGCCACAGAAACAATTTCCATTTTATCCAATATCTTGTGTGGTGAAATATCTATTGTGTCTGTAAGTATAATTTTTTTTATTTTTGATTCATTTAATTTGCCTATGGCCGGTCCCGACAAAACGCCATGTGTTGCTACAGCTGTCACAGATTTAGCTCCTTTATCCATTGCTGCTTGAGCTGCATTAACTATCGTTCCAGCTGTATCAATCATATCATCAATGATTAAAACATCCATATCTTCTAAATTTCCAATCAAATGATTTACTTCAGCTTTATTAGGCGCATATCTACGCTTATCAATCAACGCAAAATGCATACTCAGATGCTTTGCATAACTTTGGCTCATTTTCGCTGATCCTATATCGGGAGCTAATACAACACTGGTTTCAGGGTCAAACCCCTGAGATTTAATTGTCTCAAATAGGACAGTTCGGCTGTATAAATTATCAAATGGGATCTTTGCAAAGCCTTGAATTTGAGTTGTATGTAAATCCATAGTAATAATTCTGTCAGCTCCCATAGCAGTAAATATATCAATCATAACTCTAGAAGAAATAGGCACACGCGGCTGATCTTTGCGATCCTGTCGACCATATCCAAAATAAGGCATGACAACTGTGACGCGATCTGCTGATGCACGAACAGCTGCATCGACCATTAATGCAAGCTCAACAATATTTTCTGATGGACCATTGGTAGATTGAATAAGAAAAACATCATGACCTCGGATGTTTTCTTCAAACTTGACCCATAATTCACCATCGCTGAAGGTTTGAATGGAGATTCCCCCCAGTTCTCGCCCTAGCGAGTGTGCGATCTTTTGGCCCAAAGGCAAATTGCTACGGCCACTGAATATTTTTAGTCTGTTTACCATACTAGTATTAATGAATGAATCAGAGCTGGGGCGTAGGGACTCGAACCCCAACTGCCGGGACCAAAACCCGGTGTCCTACCATTAGACGACGCCCCATAATTTTTGGGTAAGCTACAGCTTAGAAATTTGGACGGGAGATAAAAGTTGTATAACGGGTGGAAAAATCTAACTCAACTGGTTTTAAATCAGCGTCTTCATCAAATATCCCGAACACAGTCGAACCTGAGCCCGACAGACTGGCAAACCGGGCGCCATGTGCCCGGAGCGTTTCTTTTATTTGTCCAATCTCTGGATATGCTGGAACAGCAATTGCTTCAAAATCATTCTCAAAAAGCTCGAAAGAAATATTATTATTTCGAATAAAGCTTGAAAAATTAATATTCTCTCTCGATTCATCCAAAATTTTTTTACTATTTGAATAAGCCAATTTTGTATCGATATAAAATTCTGGCATAACTAATAAATAATTTCCACGAACTGCTCTACACAAAGGGGTTAGTTTATCACCAATACCATCGCCAAGCTGTAAGCCTCCCCGAATAAAAAATGGCACATCCGCTCCCAAAATCTTGCCTAATTTTTCTAATCCATTATTACTGATATCTAATTCATAAAGCTGCTTCAGACCTTTTAAAACAGTTGCTGCATTAGAAGAGCCACCTCCCAAACCACTGCCAGCGGGGATACGTTTATGCAGTTGAATCGAAACGCCTGGAATGCCAAAAGCATCTACCAAAGTTTGCCACGCTTTTACACAAAGATTAGATGAATCGTTTTTTAACCATTCAACATTTGAAAGAAATTCAATACCTGAGTCTCGTTTTTCTAGCGTAATTGAATCATGAAAATCCAACTCCTGGAAAAGAGTATGAATATTATGGTACCCATCTGGTCGCTTTTCTAGAATCCGAAGACCTATATTAACCTTTGCAAACGATTTAAGATTTATTATGTCCATCTTTTAAATAGAGTGTAGCTATTGCTTGAACTGCCCAACCAAAACAATCACCCACGAAACCTAAATGATCTGTTGTTGTGGCTTTTATAGACACTTGAGATTCATCAAGCTCCATAGAAAATGCTAAATTGTATCTCATTTCCGGAATGAAATCTGAAACCTTGGGCTGTTGTAGAATGATAGTTGCATCTATATTATTTATTTCAAATCCCTCTTTTCGAACTCTCTTAACTGTATCAGCTAGAAAGTGACTGCTAGGAATATTTTCCCATTTTTGATCATCACTTGGGAAAAGTTTTCCAATGTCCCCTAATCCTGTAGCACCTAATAATGCATCAACAATTGCATGAATGAGGCCATCGCCATCAGAATGCCCGACCGAGCCATAAGGTGTTGGGATTTCTACACCACCAATGATGAGCTTTTCACCTTTTGCCAATTGATGAACATCATATCCAATGCCGCTTCTTATCATAATGATTTATCCTCAGTTTTGTTGAATCACAAGGGATTCTGCACGTTGCCAATCTTCAAATGTAGTTACCTTAAAATTATTTGTATGACCGACTGCCAATCTGATTGAATATCCCATAAGCTCCATAAGTACAGATTCATCGGTTCCATTGATATTCAATAAATCAGCATTTTTCAAAGCCTTGAGTAGTTTCACTTTATTAAAGGTTTGTGGGGTTTGTGCAAGCCAAACTTTTTCACGGTCGATAGTTTTTTCTACCATGCCATCTTCAGAAAGCTTAACTGTATCTTTTGAGGGCAAAGCAATAACTGCACCATCCACATTTTTACAGGAATTTATCGAATCACAAATTAACTTTTTAGTAACAAATGGGCGCGCTGCATCATGAATACAAACAAAGTCAGAGTTTGCGCTTGCAGCTTGCAACCCATTTTTAACAGAATCCTGCCGCCTTTGACCACCCGTGACAAATTGGACTGGTTTACCTCCAGATATTGAAATCACATCGCGACGTATTTTGTCCAGTTCATTATCAGGGAGTACAAGGATGATTTCCCGTATTTTTTCAGTATGAAAAAAAGGTATAAGCGTATGAAATAAAAGAGGCCTCCCGGCTAATAATTTAAATTGTTTTTTTTCACCGAACCGCTGGCCCAAACCTGCAGCAGGTATAATAGCTGAGACTCTCAAGGCAGTCACAAAAGGATTCTAAATCATAATCATGGCATCGCCATAGCTTAGGAAATGATAGTCATTTTTCTTTGCCTCATTATATGCTTTTTTAATGAGTTTTCTTCCTGCAAAAGCACTTACCATCATCATTAAAGTAGATTTTGGCATATGAAAGTTAGTAACCATTTTATCTACCATTTTAAAATCATATGGCGGATAAATGAATTTATCCGTCCAGCCTCGTTTAGGGGTTACCTGAAAACCGGAAATAGCGATTGTTTCAAGCGCTCTTACAGTAGATGTTCCTATAGCAATAATTTGACGATGCCGTTTCCTTGCTTGATTAATAGCCATAGATGTTTTAGGCGATACTGCAAAATATTCTGAGTCCATTTGATGACGATTCAAATCCTCAACTTGAACTGGACGAAATGTGCCTAACCCTATATGAAGAGTAACTGTTTCAATTTTTACACCTTTGTCTAACGCTTTTTTAATCAAACCATTGGTAAAATGCATTCCAGCAGTTGGTGCAGCAACAGCGCCACGTTTCGAAGCGTAAACTGTTTGATAACGTTTTTTATCCTGAGCATTGGCATCTCTATCAATGTATGGTGGAAGGGGTGAAGTACCTATTTTATCAATTACTTCATGGAAATTATTGCCATCATATTCAAAACGGACAACACGGCCACCTGAGACTGTATTATCTATTACATCACACATGAGTTTTTTATTAAACATGAGCTTATTGCCAATCCGCACTTTTCGGGCAGGTTTAACCATTACTTCCCATAGATCATTAGCCAATTCCCTTAACAAAAAAACCTCTACCTTTGCTTCAGTTCTATCTTTTTTTGCAAATAACCGTGCTGGGAAAACTTTAGTGTCATTAACTATTAATAGATCATTTTTACGCATGTAATCAGTCACATTCAAGAATTTACGATGTTCAATTTTTCCTGTATCCCTATGTACAACCATTAACTTGGCATGATCCCGTCGGGATTGAGGATGTTGAGCAATTAAATTTTTTGGTAAGCGATAATTAAAATCACCCAGTTTATATTTCTTTTTTTTATCAATCATTCAAATAACCCCTGTTGGTCTTTTATCATTTTTTTTCCTAATAATTTATATGCAGCTTCCTGAGCAACTCTCCCTCTAGATGTTCTATTTATAAATCCCTCTTTAATCAAAAATGGCTCATAAACATCTTCTATCGTTAACGGGTCTTCTCCAATTGCAACTGCTAAAGATTTTACACCTACTGGACCACCATCAAATTTATCAATCATTACATCTAAGATTTTTCTATCCATATGATCAAGTCCAATATTATCAATACCCAATTTAGCCAAGGATGCTTGCGCCACATCTATATCAATTTTTCCAGAAGCCTTTACCTCTGCAAAATCTCGAGCCCGTCTTAGAATTCGGTTTGCTATTCGTGGAGTTCCGCGAGAACGTCGCGCCAATTCCATTGCACCATCATCATTAATATCAACTTCTAAAATATCGGCTGAGCGATTAATAATATGGAATAATTCTTCAGGCTGATAATAATTTACCCGCAACACAACACCAAACCTCTCCCGAAGAGGAGATGTTAAGTTACCTAGTCTTGTAGTAGCCCCAATGAGGGTAAAAGGCTCTATAGTGAGCTGTACACTCCGAGCACTGGGACCCTTATCAATCATAATATCTATGGAAAAATCCTCCATAGCTGAATAAAGATATTCCTCGACGACATTGTTGAGACGATGAATTTCATCAATAAAAAATACATCCCGATAACTAAGGTTTGTAATCAAGCCCGCAAGATCACCTGCCCTCTCAACTACAGGGCCAGCAGCTTGTTTTATGCTTGATTTCAGTTCTTTAGATACAATATTTGCTAAAGTTGTCTTGCCTAACCCTGGCGGACCAAATAGTAAAACATGGTCTAATGCATCACCGCGATTGTTGGCTGCTTCTATGTAAAGTTTCAAATTATCAACTAATTCTTTCTGCCCGATAAATTCATCAAACTGGGAAGGTCGTAGAGATTTTTCAATCGCTATATCATCATCGAAGGGAGTTGGATCTGTAATATGTATCTCTGTCATCAGATAAATTGTACGTAAATCACTGTAATTCTGACACTAAAGATACGATCTCAAAATGCCGACGTAAAGATGGAGGAAAAGAAAAGTGAACAATCTTTATTAATTGGCAATATTTGCAGAAAGGCACAAACAAATAATTATGCAGGGATTACTTTCCGAAGTTTATCCAATCGGTATTTTCTATCTTTTGCAAAACGCGTAATGCCTTCCCAAAGGCTATCTGGGTCTAATTTAGATTCTGCAATAATTTGTTCTAAACTGCCTCCTGTTCGCCAGCGATTATCAAAGTCAGGTGCCATAGAGTATTTTTCTACCAGCCGGTTTGCAATCCATTTATGCATTAGTCTTCTGGCTCCATTGGTTATAATCATAGCATCATGCCATTCCGATTCAGAAATTATTGAATTTCTGTATTCTTCAGATTGTCTTATATATAATTCCCAGCTAATTGAAGCAATAATTTTCACATTGGGACCTTCTGTCCTCAGCCTTGGCAATATTTGCATTATAGAGTTTGTCGAACTTGTACCACGAACAAAAACCACTCCTTCTTTTGGGCTGTCTTCATCATAATTTTTTATAATGTAAGCACCCTTCGCAGCATCTAAATGAGATGCAATGTCTATGGCTTCACGGTTTGGAATAATCACTGGGGGACGTGTCAAATGGAGTACAATCAAAGGAACATCCGTGCTAAGTGCCGCAGCTAAGCAAGGGGCAACTTCATTATGTTCCCATGGGTGAAGATTAATTATATGCCCATCAGGCATCAATTGAGTCACACCAGGAGAATAAATACCAAAATGGGTGCGGCTATCTTCTGCAGTTTCAGGTCCAGAGTGACCTGCTACCCAAATAATCTTCCCAACTTTCAAATCGGAATCTTGAGCGATTTGACTAAACAAACGAAGGGGGCCATACTTTAGATAACTAAATGAACCGTAGGTGCTAGTGGCACCATAAAAGCCGTTGAATTCATCATAGGTATTTTCATTGAAGTTTACAGTAGCGGCACCAGCCATCATTCCTGCGTTGGTGAACTCTGTGATGCCTTGTGGAAATAACGGACTATCCTTATTGGAAAATTTATCAAAAAGTGCTTTATCTTCAACGCCATTATATCCTTTTGCAAATCCTGAAATATTGGTGGAATCTGCCAAGTCAGCACTCATAGCCAAAACCAAGGGTCGGCCATATTTTTGTTCTGAAATTGTATTGATATAACTGGCATATTTAGAAAAACCAATACGATTAGGAGCTTTAACTCCCGGTGCTACAAAGAGCTCTGGTGGTAATGCATCTACATTAAAGAGATCAGGATCATTGCAGGGGTTCTTTACACCGATTTTACACTGACCATTTTGATCAGGGACTGATTCACCAAGCTCCACCAATCTACTGGATAAATAATCCACATAATTCTGGTTATTTTTCATCACAGTAAAAACTGTTTCAAACATAGCGTAGGCTTGGTCTAGTTGCCCTTCCCAGGTGTGAGCAGCAGCATCGCCAAAACCATCAAACTGAAGGTTGTATTTTATTGAAAAATCTTCTTTTGTTTTCCAGAACAGATCCGAGTTCCGCTTATGTGCGGTTCCATGGCTCTTATGATCATACATGTAATAACCACGACCTTTTCGTGTTTTACTGTAAATCACTTTTGGCACATTAGGATCGGCATTTTTTACCAACAGTTTGTAATACGCCTCTATTAATTGTTCCCAATTTTCACCATCTTCCGTTCCTTCCACATGCCAGCCATGGGAGCCAAACCATTCATCAGGCCCACCATACATAATAGAACTAAAAGGACGATTATCAATACCAAAATCATTCCAATCCATGAAATAAACTAAATTACCCAAACCCAGTCCCCATGCAGAATTAATGGTCTCGTGACTTGCGCCTGTTGTGAATCCACCTTCTCCTTCAAATGCAAATACTTTCACATCAGAAGTATTAGCAAATTTCAACGCTAATGCTTCGCCAGCAGCAAAAGGAGAACCATGCCCACTAGGACCAGTATTGGCTTTAAAAAATAATGTTTTTCCTTGCATTTCTGCATGACCAGGGAGGCCACCATTTTGCCGCAAAGTGAGTAAATCTTCCCAAACAAGTTGGAAACCTTCGCCTTGAAAATTTAAATATTTTGCTTCATTAGTTTGACAATGTTTAATTCGTAAGGCTTCATTCAGAACAGCCAAAGTTGCATATACCACAGGATTACAGTGGCCTGCTACCAATACATAACGGTCTGCAAATCTTTTGCCTGGCTCACGGATGTCCCATCGCATCGCGCCGGATAATAAAGTCGCAACCATAGCATGAACTTTTGATCTAGATCCACCGGGGTGACCGCTCTGTCGCAGATTCAACATGATATCGATACACTGATCAATTAAGTCTTTTGTCATTTCCCAATATTGGAAATCGTTACAAAGCTCAGTTGGTGATTTCATGCTGCAAGGTTTTTCTTTTTTAATATTTGTTTTAAAAATACTCCTGTATGCGAACCTTTTATCTGTACAATTGCTTCAGGAGTACCAGCTCCCAATACTTCACCTCCACCTTCACCGCCTTCGGGACCAAGATCAATAATCCAATCAGCTGTTTTTATGACATCCAGATTATGTTCAATTACCAACACCGTATTGCCTCGTTCCACTAATCGTTGCAAGACATCCAGCAACATTCTAATATCTTCAAAATGTAAACCAGTAGTGGGCTCATCCAAAATATAAAGTGTTTTTGCATTGGATATTCTGCACAGTTCTGTGGCCAGTTTTACCCTTTGCGCCTCTCCGCCGGAAAGAGTGGTGGCCTGTTGTCCTAAATGAATATATCCTAAACCGACATCATGTAAAGTTTGAAGTTTTTTCTGGATAGATGGTATGTTTTGAAAAAATTGTAGTGCTTCTGACACAGGCATTTCCAATACTTCTGCGATAGACTTACTTCTATATTTTATCTCCAGTGTTTCTCGATTGTATCGTTTCCCCTTGCAGATTTCACATGTCACATAAACATCCGGGAGAAAATTCATTTCGATACGAATAATACCATCTCCTTCACAAGATTCACAACGCCCACCTTTGACATTAAACGAAAATCGACCAGGTTTATACCCCCGAATTTTTGATTCAGGCAGTTTAGCAAATAAATCACGAATGAAGTTGAAAACACCTGTGTATGTAGCTGGGTTTGATCGCGGGGTACGACCGATGGGCTTTTGATCTATGTTTACTACCTTATCTAAATAATGAATACCATCAATTTCATCATAGGCCAATGGATAAGCTCTGGCCCGATTCAATTCTTTGGACAAAAGAGGGAATAATGTTTCATTCACTAGCGTGCTTTTACCACTACCTGAAACACCTGTTACAGCAATAAACCGCCCCAACGGTAAATCAACATTAATAGATTTTAAATTATTTCCAGACGCACCTTTCAAAGATAATGTATTGGTAACGTAAGTACGTCGAATTTTGGGCAACTGTATATGTTTTTTTCCTGAAATATATTGCCCAGTTAACGACTTTTTAGATTTCACTAGCCTATTTGGTGGTCCCGCAAATGTAACTTCCCCACCATACTTGCCGGCACCAGGGCCTAGATCTATCACATAATCTGCTTCTTCAATTGTTTCCTGATCATGCTCAACTATAAGAATTGAATTACCAATGTCTCGTAATGCCTTTAATGTATTTAAGAGACGATTATTGTCTCTTGGATGCAGACCGATTGATGGTTCATCCAAAATATAGAGTACCCCCATTAGTTGAGAACCAATTTGAGTAGCAAGACGAATTCGTTGGGCTTCTCCGCCAGATAAACTTGCTGCAGCTCGATCTAATGTCAGATAGCTTAAACCTACATTGACTAAAAATAAAAGTCGTTGTTGAACTTCTTTTAAAATTTGATTTGCAATATCTCGTTCCATTTTGGATAAGCTTAATTGCCTAAAGAAAGCACTCAAATCCTGAATAGACATAGATGAAATATCACCGATATCTTTATCATAAATTTTGACACTTAATATTTCTTTTTTTAGCCTTGCTCCACCACAATCAGAACAAGGTCGCATACTCATAAATTGCTCGATCCATTCTTGAATTCCCGTTGATTTAGTTTGAGTATATCGCCGCATTAAATTATTGATTGCTCCCTCCCAACCTCCTGTATAAGTACCACTCCATCGCTCAGAGTTATACTGCATTTTAAACTTATGATCTCCGGTACCATACAGTAAAACTTGCCGTATGTCCTTATTCATTTTAATCCAAGGTGTCGTAAAATTAAAATTATAATGTCGTGATAAACTCTTCAGAATACTGCCGTACCAATTTCCGCGAGGCTGTTCCCCTAACGGAGCAATAGCTCCCTGAATTAAACTTTTATATTTATCGGGGACAACAAGATTGGGGTCCACTTCCATATGAGACCCGAGACCATCACATTTTGAGCATGCACCATAGGGTGAATTAAAGGAAAACATCCTTGGCACCAATTCTTCCATAGATAACTCACAATCCGGACATGCAAAATGCTCTGAAAATAAATGTTTTTTATTTGGTAACTCATTTACCATAATTAGCCCTTTGCCAATTTTTAAAGCTAATTCGATAGATTCTGTAAGCCGATCATGGATTCCTTTTTTCATAATGAGACGATCAACAACCACTTCGATCGTGTGTGTTTTATTTTTGTTTAGTATGATCTTATCATCTACTGTCATAATATTACCATCGACCCTAACGCGTAAAAAACCATCCTTTTTGATTTCTTCAATAATTCCTTTGTGCTGACCTTTTCGACCTCGAACCAGCGGAGCAAGAATGTGCATTTTGGTGCCAGACTTAAACTTGCTTATAGTATCTACAATTTGCTGTACTGTTTGTTTTTGAATGCGCTTACCGCAATCCCAACAATGTGGTTTACCAATATGGGCATATAAAAGTCTGAGATAATCATGAATTTCTGTTACAGTGCCGACTGTTGAACGTGGATTTCGGGCTGTTGCTTTTTGTTCTATAGAAATTGCTGGCGATAATCCTTCGATGGCATCCATATCAGGCTTTTCCATGAGACCCAAGAATTGCCGAGCATAGGAAGAAAGAGATTCAACATATCGCCTTTGACCCTCTGCATAGATCGTATCAAAAGCCAGAGATGATTTTCCTGATCCGGAAAGACCCGTAATAACTACTAGTTTATCTCTAGGAATTTCTATATTGATATTTTTTAAGTTATGTTGGCGAGCGCCCTTAACAATGATCTTATTTATTCGAGTTGACATAACATTTAGACATTTAAATTTGTAAAAATTTCGAGCATCTTAAAATTTACAGAAATTTGATCTGTAGCCCCAAAGATCATTTATATTTCTTCCAAGGAGTCTACTGATGCATTTACTTGACTTAGGTTATCAGATTCGTTAGGTTGAGACATGGGATCTCTAAAAAACCAAATCCTCATCTCCATGCCTCATATGTCTGATCCATATTTTTCTAAATCTGTAATTTACATTTGTGAACATAATAAAGAGGGCGCAATGGGTATTATTATTAATAAGCAGTTTAAAGAGCCAGATCTGATTGATATTTTTGAAAAATTATATATTGGAGATGATACCATTAATTCACTTGTAAGCGAAATTTTCTTTGGCGGTCCAGTATTACTTGAACGAGGGATTGTCCTCCATAGTGCAGGATACGAGGTCAATGGAACCATACGCCTATCGAAAGAGTTTTCTATGACATCCCAAAAATATGTTTTAAGAGAACTACAAAACAAACCGGACATTTTATTTAAATTAATGCTTGGACACTCCGGTTGGTCTCCTGGACAATTAGAACGTGAGATTGAAAATGGGGATTGGCTTATGCAATCAACTACTCCAGATTTTGTTTTTAATGTACAGCCAGGACAAATGTGGCAGCAGGCAGCAGGTTCATTAGGAATGGATCTTGGCACATCCATGGGCATCGGCGGACAGGCTTGAAAATAAAATGCCAACTGATCTATTGCATATTGATCAGCTCACATAACTACTTAAACATAATGCAAATGAGGATAATGCAATTCAAATGGCGCAGTATATGAAAAATCAGTTTCTCCTTTTGGGAATTAATTTTCCTCAAATGGAAAAGGTAGATATAATACTTTTATTTATTGTACTATAACATGCTAATGGAATAATCTCAACATTCCAGTCAATTTTAATCCTAATTTTAATAATGCGAAAAATACTTCCTCCGTTAGCCGTCATCTTTGCTGCCTTACTTTGGAGCGTTGATGGATTACTAAGACAAGAACTCTACTCTGTATCTTCTTTTTTAATTGTAACCTTAGAACATTTTTTAGGAGCCCTGTTATTTTTACCATTTCTTATAAAGGCCTTGCCGGAAATAAAAACATTGGGGCAGAGAGGATGGATTTCTATTCTGTGGATCTCAGTATGTGGAGGAATTCTTGGCACATTCTTCTACACCAAAGCTTTAAGCTATGTGAATTATATAAATCTTTCAGTGGTGGTTCTGCTTCAAAAACTGCAACCTTTGTTTGCTATTTCTCTAGCCTCTATAATTTTAAAGGAAAAATTATCTCAGCGTTTTATTGGCCTTGCTCTGGTTGCTATATTTGGTGGGTATCTTGTTACCTTTGGTACTACTACAATAAGTGATTGGGAAGAAAAAACAAGTATTGCGGCACTATTCGCAACTTTAGCTGCTTTTAGTTGGGGCAGTTCAACTGTATTAGGCAAACACGCATTAAGTCAGCTACCTTTTACAGCAGTTACTGCTCTGAGGCTTACTGTAACTGCAGTAGTAGCATTGATTATTTTAACTTCTGCTATCGGAGATCAAATCACTTTAGACCTGACGATTAGTCAATGGAGAAATTTACTTATAATAGTTATTTCTACTGGCGGTGGGGCTCTTTTCATTTATTATTATGGCCTTAAATATCTCCCAGCTTCTCATACTACGTTGTATGAACTCATGTGGCCTCTTTCTGCTGTTATTCTTGATTGGGCCATTTTTGATAAATTGCTCAATTTATCCCAATTAATTGGTGCAGGTTTCCTCCTTGGCTCTATAATCCTTCTTACTCATGAAAAAGCCAATGCCTGAATTCACATCAAGCGACCATCAACATAATTTAAAATATAATTTAGCTCACGAATTTTTCTGGGGTTTTGGATTGGCATTCCATACTATTTACGCTATAGTGCCATTATTTTTAAGAGAACTGGGTGCACCTGAAAGTTTGATCGTCTCAACACCAGGAATGTTTAGTTTACTGATAGCAATCCCAATGCTTTTTATTGCTGCAATAGGACGTAACATTATTAATATAAAAAAAGCTGTTATTTTAACACATGGTCTTATTTTAATTGTGACTTTCGCCATGGGTTATACTTTTTGTTTTAGTGTTCTGGATACGGCTACAATTGCTTGGAAAATTTATTTTTTTTATTTTTTAATTTATGCTTTTTCCATTGGCATTGTTGTGCCAATCTGGGCTGACTTCTTAAATCAAAGCACTCTTAAATCTGAACGTGGAAAATTTTTTGGTCTGGGATTTGCTTTTCATAGTATAGGAAGTTTCATTGGTGGCTTTGCATTGCGATATCTATTAAATAGTAATATTCATTTTCCACAAAATTTTGGTATTGGATTTATGACTTTATTTATATCCCTCACCATTGGAACAATTCTTTTTATTCCTTTTCGAGTTAAGTCGAAAAAAATCAATAAATCCTATAAAACGATGCGAAATTTTATTCAGGAGACCCTTATCATTATTTTGAAACATCAAAATTTTCAAAATTATATTTTGTCCAGAATATTTTATACAGCTTGTTTACCAGGAATGGGTCTTTACGCTGTTTATTGCCAAGATCGTTTTGAGTTTGATATTAGTGAGGCTGGAGTTTTCACTATTTTAAATGTTTTGGCAGCTTCCTTGGCCAGTTTTCTTGCAGGAAAATTAGGTGATGAATATGGCCATAAATCCGCGATGATGGTTGCATATTTGGGCCATTTTTTAGCTGTAATTCTTGCCATCTTTGCTCAAAATATGATATGGGTATATGGTATATTTATATTCATTGGTATTGGACAGGGTGCATTTATGCCTTCCGCAATGAATTTAATTTATGATTTTGCTGAAAATAGAGATACCAAAATTTATATGGGTCTGGTGGATACACTATTGGCTCCATTTGTTTTAGCTTATATTGTGGGAATTGGTTATTTGATTCAATTTGGACAATACGAAACTGCATTAGCAATTTTAGGGAGTAGTTTATTTATTGGGATAATATTACTTCAGTTTCTAGTTAAAGATCCAAACCATTATAAAAATCAACTAATTTATTTGGATAGATTTTCTACTTGATTTTCAACAAGGTAGAGCTAAAAATTCCTGTTCAATTATGATTCATTTAATTTCCCGTCATGCTAGAATAATTCTTTCTGCCTGTCTTGCGCTATTTATCAATGCTTGCCAGGAAGATCCTTCACGGCATCTAAATCTTGGAAATTGGTATTTACAAAAAGGTCTCATTGATGAAGCCATTATGGAATATCGTGAAGTTGCAAGGCTTTTCTCAGGAGATCAAAGTCAATTGACCAGAGATGAATTTAAAATCCTGGGTAATGCACATTTCAAGCTAGCCATAGCATATACAAAAAAAGGTTGGTGGGAGTATGCACTCAATGAAGCAAAACGAAGTTTTGATATTGCCCCTGGTAAAGACAGTCATGATCTCGTTGGATTAATTGAAGCAAAATTAGCCCAAGACACAGATTCTTAGTCTTCCGTTTCGTTTCTAATTATTATATTTTGTAATCACCACTTATAGTAATATATAAGCACCAGTCTAACCTGATTTTCTAACTTCATTTTTTGTTGTTAAAATGACCCAGATCGACTTTCACCGCCATCACAATATATAATAGAACAATTAATAAAATCTGCTTCAGGCTTTAATAACATGGATATTGTGCCTGCTACATCTTCTGGAGTTGTTGTTCTACGCATTGGGTTTCGTTTTTTTGTATTCTCCACCCAAGTTTCCCAACCTTCTGTTATTTTTGTTAATGCACGAGTGGGGGTTACACCTGCCTGGACAGCATTTGCTGTAATACCATATTCTCCAAGTTCCCATCCAATTTGCCTAATGATCGCTTCCATGGCAACTTTCGCAACACTTACAGGACCGTAACCTTCCATTGCAACATAGTTTCCCTCACTTGTTAATCCAATCACCCGTGAGCCTTTTGCCAGTAATGCCTGATTGTATAAATGCTGTGTCCAGTATAGAATAGAATTACCCATGACATGTACAGTCATATCCATTTGACGCTGAGTAACAGGTTTTTTCCCAAAAAAATTTGTTGTTGTCCCGAAAGCAATGGAATGGAGTAATAATTTTAAAGGTTTATTCCTAGTGATTTCTTTGATTTGGGGTAAATATTTTTCAATTGTTTCTGAAGCTGCAGCATTTGTGTTAAAATAATGAGAGTGACCCTTTGTGAGTTCGTTTACCTCATTAATTGTTTCCTCTGCGATTTTTTTCGCTTCGCCTCGATCAAAATGAAATGCGATGATTCCATAACCATCTTTTGCTAAGCGCTTTGCAGTGGCAGCACCGTGTCCAGTTGATCCACCTAGTAATAAAACCCATTCGTGCATATAAGTCTCCAAAATTGAGTCCACAATTTACCTGCTATTATTGAAAGTTAAGTGTGAAATGTGGGTTCTATTCATCTAAAATTATTTGTACTCTCTTCTATCCAAAAAAGCAGGAAAATATTCGAATAATGATAAAAAAAAGTAGTTATACAAAAAAAGAACTGATTCAAAGCGGTGAAGGTACCCTGGGTGGGATGGAAAATGGTAAACTGCCATTGCCTCCTATGCTCATGATGGATCGTATTACCGAAATAAATGATGATAAAGGGAAATATGGTAAAGGTCACATTACTGCAGAATTAGATATTTCAGATGAACTTTGGTTTTTTCACTGCCACTTTAAAGCAGATCCAGTAATGCCCGGTTGTTTAGGCTTGGATGGGATGTGGCAATTAGTAGGATTCTTTTTGTCCTGGATTGGCGGACAAGGTCGAGGGCGTGCATTAGGGGTAGGAGATTTAAAATTTAAAGGGCAGGTCCGTCCTTACCATGACATAGTGACCTATAAAATTGATATCAAAAAATTATTAAATCGTCGTGGTAAATATATGGTTTGGGCAGATGGGGAATTACGTACCAGTCAAGATAGAATAATCTATTTTGCAAAAAATCTTCAAGTTGGTTTATTTGATAATCTTACTTATGATTTTGGCGAGGATCCATCATTAGATTCTTTTTAATTAAAGATTGTATAATCCCCTGGTTTATTNATTATTTTTTATAAAATTAATTCAAAATAATCTATGTCCCTTCAATGTGGAATAATAGGACTGCCCAATGTAGGTAAGTCAACCCTATTTAATGCACTAACAGCATCAAATANTCCAGCAGAAAATTATCCTTTCTGCACTATTGAACCTCATTTAGGAATTGTAGCATTGCCCGATCCAAGATTAAAGACGCTGGGTAAAATTTATAATCCAAAACAAATTATTCCGGCCACTATTGAATTCACNGATATNGCTGGTTTAGTAAAAGGGGCAAGTAAGGGNGANGGATTAGGCAATCAGTTTTTGGGACAAATTAGGCAAACTACTGCTATNATTCATGTNGTACGCTGTTTNGAAGATAAAAATATTACTCATGTGGATGGAGATATCAATCCAATCCGTGATGCGAAAACTATTGAAACAGAGTTATTGTTGGCAGATATAGAAACGCTTGAAAAGANGTANCAAAAAACTACAAAAAGGGCTAAAACAGGAGATAAGGCTAGTAAAAACGAATTAGANTTGTTAAATCGATTATTAACTCATTGTAATAATGGAAATCGTGCTCGAACACTGCCCNTGAACCAGGATGAAAAAAAAATATTTCGTTCAATTCATCTTTTAACGAGCAAGCCTATCCTTTATGTTGCGAATGTCGCAGAAGCTGAAATCATGCAGACAAAAACAAACAAACATGTTCAGGCCTTATATGAATTTGCTAATAGAGAAGGAAATTCAGCCATTGATATTTGTGCGTCTATTGAACAAGAAATTGCAGTCTTTCCGGATAAAGAGAAAGTCCTNTTCCTTCAGGAGTACCAACTTTCAGAGCCTGGGTTAAACAAAGTAATCCGTGCAGGATTTCAATTACTTGGACTACATACATTCTTTACTTGTGGTAAAAAACAAGTCAGGGCCTGGACAATTCCCAATGGATCTACAGCGCCAAGAGCTGCGGGTGTAATCCACACTGATTTTGAGCGAGGATTCATTAAAGCTGAAGTTTTTAATTATGATGATATGATCAAACATGGGTCGGAAACAACATTATCGAATTTAGGTTTAATAAGGCAAGAAGGTAAAAAATACATAGTACAAGACGGTGATTGTATATATTTCAGATTTAATGTTTAAAATTGTAATAAAAAAGGGCAGTAATTCTGCCCTTTTATTTTTTATGGATTATGGAATTTATTCATCTTCATCTTCTTCATAATCTTCATCTTCTTCATAATCTTCATCTTCTTCATCATAATAGTAATCAGGTGGATAAGCAAAATAAGGATTATTTGTCATAGCATATGGATCATAAGTCTCAGGCTGTTTTGTTTCCTTGCGTTCTTGTTTTTCCTCCGTTTTTTCCAAAGGTGCTTCCTGTTTCACAACAATCACCCGCGGATCATCAGTGGTTTCACTAGAAGATTCTGTTTGCTTAATTGCATCCATGACTAAATCTCGATCAGCATCAGAGAGTCCNCTATCTGCTGTCGCTATCGAAGAAGACTGGTTCCGAAAGTTAAGACCAGTAAGTATTGCAAAAAAAAGAATCACAAGCGAAAATATCGATCCCTCTGATCTAAATTCAAANCCTCCCCACATATTTTGGNTGATACCAAAACCAAAAAAGATTCCGATAGCCAACATTACCCCAAAAAGCAAAATCATATTTCCCATTTGNTCAGGGATGCGGGATTCCATAACCAGCATGTATAGAAACCAAACTAATATACCGGCCACAGCGATAATGATACTCAGGAGAAATTCCCCCATGAGAAGAGATGTAAAAAAGCCGACGACGCCGGCTGCTGGGATAATAAACCCTATCCCGGATTTCATGTCGTTAGCCATATTGGAACTCCATTAATACCTCGTTTACGGTCAAAAATTGCTCTTTGTACTTGAGAAAAGCAAGATTTTTCCAATTACCANAATCGTTCGTTTTCTCCCATGTAATCTAATATTACGATTCCGTAACTTTNAAGTATACTATGANAAATGAATCTGTTAACATTGGCGTCATTGGTGTGGGGCATCTGGGACAGCACCATGTTAAACATTTTGNNACTCTNCCANATACAAATTTGATCGGTATATTNGATTTAAATNTCAAAAGAGCTGATACNATAGCCCAAAAAAACAGCGTCAATGTTTACCCCAATCTAGAATCACTATTATCTGAGGTGGATGCAGTTTCAATTGTGACACCTACACCTACTCATGCAATTATAGCAGAAAAATGTATAATGGCTGGGAAACATGTATTTATTGAAAAACCTATTACCGCCACTATTGAAGAGGCAGAGAGTTTAATACTTTTGGCAAAAGAAAAAGGAGTCATGATTCAAGTTGGACATATAGAAAGATTAAATCCTGCCCTTGTGGCTTTAAATCCATATAATATAAATCCGAAATTTATCGAGATTCAGAGGTTAGCGCCCTACACTGCCAGAGGAACAGATGTGCCTGTTGTATTGGATTTAATGATTCACGATATTGATATTTTATTAACCCTTGTTAATTCTCCTGTCAAATCAATTAGCGCTAGCGGGCTTTCAATCCTTACTAGTTCTGTAGATATTGCTCATGCCAGGATACGCTTTGGAAATGGTACTGTAGCCAGCATCATGTCTAGCCGCGTAGCAAAAGATAAGGTACGTAAACTAAAAGTATTCCAACGTGATCTCTATGCCACAATTGATCTACTCTTGGGAATCACAGAAGTTTATAATATCGTGTCTGAACCTGATAAAAACCCAGACGCACTAATGATTTTACCCTTTCACTACGAANAGAAAAAACGATTCATTGCCTATAATAAACCGCCTATAGATTCTGTTGATGCACTTCAAAAGGAATTAGAAAATTTTGTTAGATCAATTCAAGGNAAGGAAACACCTATTGTGAGCGGCAAAGCAGGAAAGGATGCTTTAGAGGTCGCCATGAAAATTCAACAGATGATTTTAGAGGATTTACATTAGTGGATCTTCGTAATTTTTTATTTTCCAACAGAAGCTNTACACCAATTCCAATTGTTTTGGTTGTGCTTTTTTTTGCAAANCCTTCTATGCCATATTTTATGTGGGGTTGTGTTTTAGCTTTTTTTGGGGAGTCCATAAGAATCAGTGCCGTACGATATGCCGGAGGTGTTACAAGGACAATAAAAGTAGGCGCACCATCTTTGTGCACAACAGGACCTTATGCATGTACAAGAAATCCATTATACCTAGGCAATATGATTATTTATTGCGGGATCGTTCTTATTGCAGGTGGACAATATATGTGGGAATTATTTAATCTGGTTTTTATATTTTTTTCATTTCAATATTACATGATTATTTCATTAGAAGAAGAAACATTAAATGACCTATTTGGTGAGGATTACACAACTTATAAGCGATATGTGCCTAGATTATTTCCAAGGCTGTCCCCTTGGTTAGGTAAAGATAACCGAAAACCCAAACCTCTTTTTAAAACGCTGAAAACAGAAAAACGGACTTTACAAAACTTGACCCTCATTATAACTATAATTGTAATAAAAACGGTNTTGTTCCCNCCCGTTTAANTGAATTTAAATGGATTCTANGCCATTAAAATTTTTTTTGATTGCCGGTGAACCATCAGGTGATTTGCATGGAGGCAGACTTATAAAGGCGATTNAAAGACTAGAGCCTAATTCATCGTTTATGGGACATGGTGGCAAGTTTATGCAAAATGCAGGCATGCAGGTTCTGGAACATTCGGATGACTTAACTATGATGGGNTTTACAGAAGTAGTAAAACATTTGCCACGGATGATGCATATTTTAAGAAAGACAAGCAATACAATAGAGAGGATAAAACCAAATNGAGTTATTCTAATCGATTATCCAGGATTTAATTTGAGATTAGCAAAAAAAATCAAAAAATTCAATATTCCAATTACTTATTTTATTCTACCTCAAGTATGGGCATGGAAAGAAAAAAGAGTTAAAACAATGAAGTCAGTTTTAAATCAGGCGCTTTCTATATTCCCATTTGANCATGATTGGTTTAAATCNAAAGGATTAAANATACACTATGTAGGGCATCCATTTGCAGANAAGGAACATTTTGATGAATCATCAAAAGAGTTTTACCANCGNCATAATTTAACAATTGAACATCCTCTACTAGTTTTGTTACCTGGCAGTCGGCAACAAGAAATCGATAGACATTGGACTATATTTCTAGACACGGCAAAAACATTAAAACAAATACATCCTAATCTACAGATTATGATTGGTAAAGCACCTCGCGTTAACCTTTCGCCATTACCAAATCATTTTAAAATAGAAGAGAATTCGCGCAAAGCTATTATAGCTGGCACTGCTGCATTGGTATCTTCTGGAACAGCTACCTTAGAATGTGCGGTGGAAGATACTCCATTAGTTGTATGTTACAAGCTNTCTTGNATTTCATGGTTTATCGCAAAAAATTTGACCAAAATACCATTTGCATCAATNGTAAATCTTATTGCTAATNAAAAAATTGTACCTGAATATTTNCAACATAATATGACTAAGNACAATCTTGTGAAAGCTTTATTGCCATTGATTGATCATAANAATGAAGAAAGAAAAAGGATGTTAACTCGATTTGATACGGTACGTCTTACTTTGGGAAAGCCAGGAGTGTATAATCGTGCTGCTGAAGCTATTTTAGCCAAAATGATGTTGGACTCATGATAAAATTAATTCCTATGAATTTAAAAGTTGTTCTAGGCAGTTTATTGCTCAAGTGCCTCTATGGTACAAATCAAAAAGATGTAAGAGGAAGAGAAAACTATCGACAAACAATTCAAAAAGGGACATCAGTGATATTATCTGTATGGCATAGTCAATTATTAACAATTGTACATGATTTACGCGATGAAATTGTACATGCCGTTGCCGGAACCCATAAGGATGCTGAAATTATTTCAAGAATCGCAACCAAATGGGGATGGCATATGATGAGAGGATCTAGCAAAGAAAAAGGAGATATCGCTTATAAAGCAATGATCCGTACGTTAAAAATTCCTGGAAGCCTTGTATTTATCACACCGGATGGTCCAACTGGACCGCCAAAAATACCCAAGCCTGGTGTCATTCGAGCTGNACAAGTAACAGGCGCTGCCATAATTCCTATCAATGTTAGATCAACACGCCACTGGAAGTTTACGAACTGGGATACATTTTACCTGGAAAAACCATTTGGTAATATCTTTATTGAATACGGAAAACCATTTTATTTTGAAAAAAAATGTGATTTTGATTTATGCAGTAAAATTCTCATTCAAAAGATGTGCCAAACAGAANATAATAANTTGNATTATNCAANTAATGAGAGTTCNTAAGCGANTCTACTCTTATTTGCTATTCCCGCTGGCACTTATTTACTGGGGAGTTGTTTATTGGAGAAATCTTTTTTATAAATATAATTTTTTCATTTCAAAACGTTTACTATGCAATATTATAAGCGTTGGGAATATAACTGTTGGGGGAACCGGCAAAACACCTACTGTTATTTATTTAGCGAATTATTTAAAAGGNAATGGNAAGAAGGTTGCAATTTTAAGTCGAGGATATGGTCGTTCTACATCAGGTATGGTTTTAGTGTCAAATGGATCTGAGATAAAGACTACATGGCAAGATGTAGGAGATGAACCNTATTTAATGGCAATAAAACTAAACTCTATTCCGATAGTCGTAGATGAAGATCGTTTTAGAGGAGGTAAGTTTTTAAAGAAAAAATTTAATCCAGATGTAATTCTTTTAGATGACGGTTTTCAACATCGAGCTATAAATCGNGATTTAGATCTGGTANTAGTCAATAGTGGAGATACAAAATATGATCATAAACTTATTCCCTACGGTATTTTAAGGGAACCTTGGTTAAATATAAAAAGAGGGAGTGCAATAATATTAACGAAAATAAATTTGAAACAATCAAATCCTTTTTTATTTAGAAAAGTTCAAGAAACGGGAATGCCTATTTTCCGCTCTTTTGTTAAAACTTCAATTTCACCTTTATCACCAGTTAAATTANAATCTGTGGACGGTTGTAAAGTATTTATTGTTTCTGCTATTGGCGACCCATTTGGGTTTAAAAAATCGGTTAAAAAGTTAGGTTGTAAAATTNTAGGAGAAAAAGTNTTTCCGGATCATTATAAATACTCAGAATCAGATTGGACTTTACTAGAAACTCTATCTGNAAATGCCGACTATATTATTACAACAGAAAAGGATTGGGTGAAATTAGCATCATTTACTATTTCAAAACCTTTGATTATTATTGAAATGAGTTTGGAAATTAAACCGAAGAAAGATTTAAATATTTTGATAGATNGGTGTTTAAATAAAATAAATAAATAATAATTTATTATTATATCTGTGCCATTCCCCAAGCGAATACTACACCTACAAAAGTTAACATAAGTGGCCAACCAGTGTTGACTAATTGTTGAGAGCTTGGGTCATGAAAAACATGGACTTGAAATTCATGGCTTGATGTAGCACCATGTTCATCCACNGCCATTAGAATAAAATCATTCATTCCTAATTGGTTCTTCCTAGGTGTCCATTCGACTGTAGCCTTCCTTTTATCAAAACGGGCATATTTCGGTAGGCGCACAGCACGATATGCGACTTTATCTCCATTCAAATCTTCTGTTGTCATTTTATAGCGCCATGAATGACCAGTNAGNCCTACAGGTTTAGGATTAGAAATGACTGAAGGNGCGTTATTCACAAAAATTTTGCTATTCTGCACATCGGTACCGTAACCATCACTCACAGCTANTTCAAACGTGTTATTGTTAATCTGAGCTGCTTTTGGCACCCACAGAATCTTTCCATAGCGATCCATTTGCATTCCATGAGGCCCTTTCAGCAGAGTATATTCCAAATTTGANTTTTCGTTCCTATCATCNACTCTTANCTGATATTTGAATAATTCTCCAACTAAACCCATATTCGGTGGATTAGAAACTATTGTAGGCAAATGGTTTGAATAAATTTCGAATGTCTGCTCATCTTTTGTATAGCCATCTGAAACAACAGCAGTTATTCGGTGTGCATCTGTCTGCTCTACATTTGGTGTCCAACGTATTGTACCAGATGCTTCTTCTACAACCATTCCTTCAGGAAAATCTAATAGCGAAAATTTGATTGGNTTTACTCNTTCAACAACTACCCTAGGAGGCTTTCCTTTTCCACCATGGAAAAATTCCCATAAAAAGTCTTTAATCTTAATGGTCCGACCATTAATAGTTTCTAATANCACCCATAATCTATCATCTTCAAAAAATACCGAATGGGTATATTTTTTCATATTTAATCGTGAAACAAGAGAATCTGCAGGATATTTTGGATCATGGTAATAAATAGCATCAGCATTATGCCAATCACCTATATAACGATCTACGCCTGACAGAGCAACATCATCTGTTATATTGATAGAATACATACGTATAACGGATAAATTTTCTACTTTTACAACCCTCTTAAATGGCAATAATGAACCCTTATTTTTATCATTTACCATAATACGATAAGTGTACTCTTCACCTACAGTTGCTGACATTGTAGGTACGGAAACTATATGTATAGGAGCATTAACAAAAAAATCAGATTCAATCATACGGGATTCATGACCATCAGATATTTCAATTTTTAATGTATGAAAGTCTAATTCACCCATGGTTGGTTCCCANCGAAGGCGACCTGTATATGGGTCCATCCGCATTCCTTCCGGTAACTCATGAGCTGTATAGATCAGCTTATCATTTTTATTTGGATCCTCGATTATTAACTCAAAATCCCATATTCCGCCAACATTTATCTTATTCACNGGGTTTGGTGAGGCTTTGATAATAGGTGGATGATTAACAAATAAGTCCACGTATTGTGTATCTGTCGCTACGCCATGGCTTACCACCACAGCATATTTTGCTGTATCAACCTGTACNGGGTTTGGTATCCATGNAATNGTACCATCTGGTTCCATTTTCATACCATCAGGTCCAAAAAATAATTTGTAATTAATTTTTTCATCAGGTCGTTGACGCCACACTTTTACAGAATATTTGTAAGGAGTCCCAACAGATGCATACTCAGGCGCATTTGATAGAATTTTTACGCCAGCACGAGAAAAAAGTTGAAATTCTTGGGCGGTCCGTTCAAAGCCATCTGTAGCAATTAATCGTACATCATAAATTTCAACATGAGCACTATCAGTCTTCCAATTAAGCACACCATTATCTAGAGTCATCCCCTCAGGTGCAATTTCTAATTCAAATTTGACATTTGCATCTTTATTTCGATCTTGGACTACGGGCTCATACCGAAATTTAGATCCTGCTATAAATTCAGTTATGGTAGGTTGAGTTAAAAACCTAGGAGGATCATTCACATAGATCCATAAACCTTCATCCCTGCTTTCTAAAACTGGAACAGCTTTAAATACTTGTTCATCTGCTGTAGATGCACTTGTCGGCTCTACAATCTCATCCACTTTCATACGCACCAGATATGCCAATGGAAAAGCATCCAATTGTTTTTCAGTAGGTACCCAGTTAATAGATTGACTCTCATNGAGGAAATACATTCCCTTTGGTGGTTGGTTTTCCCAACGAAAGCTATAAAACTCATCCGTACTATCGCGGGGAATTTCATAGAGAAAAGGCTGGCCAGGTCGAAGTACATATCGTGGAAGAATATGTTTCGGAAGACGTTGTCCAATAGTTTCTTTTGGACGAGGTCTTTTGGGTTGCTCTAAGGTCCTAACAACTTTTTTTGGAATTGTTGCTTTTGGTTGCTCTCTTAGAGCTTTACCCTCCTGTTGATCAGGGACTAATGTCCCGGGGATATAGCTCCCTGGAGATTGCCCTAAATCAGTTATAATTTTTTCTTCCTGTTGGGGTTGTAATGGTTTTGTTTCTTCNGGNAATACTTCTATATAGACCTCTGGTACTTCCGGCTCATAATCCTGAACATTAGACAATAAATCTGGTAANCGTTTTGAAATAAAGTCAGACGTGATCAAAAANCCTTGGTCNAGCTTATCAGATATTTTTCCAAGTTGAATAACATAAGTAGANTTTTCTTGACCATTCCAGCCAGANACCAAGACATTGCCAGTATATTGTCCTGCTTTTACCATAGGTATCATTGAAAATATTTGCATGTCCGCNGGGACATGTCTCATAGCATTTTCTGCNCCTTCTATACCNCCATCTTTNCCAGANACTAAAGTTAATGCGTTAATGTCAGATGACAACATTAATATATCTTCAAAAGTNTCTTGATTAAAATCTTCTAAAGCAAACTGNGTAAGAGGNCCAGGGTTAACAGGAATTTCTTCTATAACCANGGTNGCTGGCGTCAATGTAAATGCAGCTATATCACCAGAACTAAATGGGATCAGGATATCAAAAAANCCATCTGAGTCCCAGTCAGTTAATTCAATGGAATAAGGTATAATCCCGCTTAGGCCATCAATTCTTTTACGTACCAAATGTCCAGAGTCAAAGACACCACCAATATTATAAAAAGGCTGTGCCTTTATTGTGTGCCCCTCAGGGCTAATTGCTAAAACATCCTCATAGCCATCACCATCATAATCTACTACNCCTACATAAAGNAATCCTGAACCCACCAATAGCTCATCAGGACGAACTTTTTTTGTCAAAGACAATCCNGTTNCAGTTGAATTCACAATTGCAAATCCACGAAATGGACTACCAAGTGCCANGACCAATTCCTGATCTCCATCTGAATCTTGATCTAAAAGTTGAAAGTTATTGCAACGCAAAGAACGATTTTCTTTNCCAACATCTAACGTAGCNGTAGGAATTTCTGAAAAATTAGATCCATCCCAAGAATAGGTTGCGACAAAAACATGAGGAGTTGCATTATCACCAAATCTAGATAAATTCATTACAAGAACAAGTTCAGGTGACCCATCTCCATCTAGATCACCAATTTGAGCATCTACAAAATGGCCATCTAAAGCATCCGGTGGGGTGAATTCCCAAACTAAAGTTTGATATCCATCAGCATCAATCTCATAATAGCGGACAGTTGATGGAAAAACAGCATGGGTCAGATCTAATTCCAACGCAATAAACTCCAAAAGTGCATCGCCATCTAAATCATACGTTCCATTCATATGAACAATCTTTTGCCCTTGAATCATATTCAANATCACTATCAGGATTGAAAAAACTCTAGAAATTTGATTTGATAGTTTCATTTCGATTCTATCTATGGATTTTTTCCGTTTTCATCATCCCTTTTTATCGATTGGTTGTCCAGCTCTGGTTTAGATTGGGGTTCTTCAGGAGTTGCAGGATGACTGTTTAATTGTTTCAAAGGTTCTTTTCTATCCTCGAGTTTTAATGAATCAGAAGCACTGGGCTTAGATTCCAAAACTTGTTTTTCCACTTCTAATACATCTGGCTCTCGTGCATTTTCCTGTGGAATTGGTGTATTGGATTCTTTCGTTATCTTTTCATCATTCATAATACTCCTTTCTATAGGAACATTACTTTGTTTAGGCTCAACAGGTATTTCTGGATTTGCCTGAGCAGGTTGTGCGTCAGGTAAACGAGGCTCTCGAGTAACCTTAGGTAATTTACCACTAGGACCAAACAAAGGTTCTTCCAGAGATGCCCCCTGTAATAATTTTATTTTCAATTCGTTTGGGAACATTTCTTGAATGAGGCGAGAAAACATAACGGCAGGTTCAACTTTGCCAACTAAATCAAATTCTGTAGTAACTTTTTTAGAGCCGTTTGCACGAACCACAATTTCACCACGAATAGCTTGCAATGTTCCTTCGTCCATAAAAACGGCTAAAGATTGGGCTGGATTCGATGGGGTGGTGGAAGAAAGATAAATACCATGATAAGTTGAATCTTCGAGCCCATCAAAGGAAAAACGGATTAATTTATCAGTAAAATCCATATCAAGNGATGTGGGAAATCCTTCAAAAAAATAATCTGGAAATTCAAATAATTTCGGATCAAANGCTTCTGGTTGGTAAGCTTGGGATAGAGAATCACTGGTAGGTGATATTGACATAAAAACAACATTAGTCTGCATATCATGGACCATCATCAATGTTGTGATACTATCTAATCTNGCATCTCGNAGAGAATAGGCGAAATCAAAGGTNTCACCTCTNTCCAAATTTGCAAGATTTGCAGAAATACCATGCTGAAAATGAGTTGCCTTTCCCATGGGTGGAACCTGATTAACTGANACTCCGAAGGGNGCTTGGCCATCAAAAATGTAACGGTCTTTTGTNTCAGATGCTGGTGTNATAGCTAAGACATAATACAGGTCAATTTCATCATCTGATTGCATATCCAAAACAGTATCCTGTGAAACAGCCCTAGGTGCTATCGCTTCCTGGACAGATTGTTGAAAAGTGGTAATGCCTGTATCCTTTTCCGGGATAGGAGAAACTATAGAATCCAAGCCTGTAGTGTCAGGGGTATATTCCCCAAGATTAATACGTGTAAATCCAGCTTCGTCAGCCCAGGTCACGCTTTCCATATCCTTATTCATCNCTGGGACTGCTTCTTTTNCAAAATNCAATGTTTCTTCTGTGGATGTTTTATCNACANTTGCTAAATAGTCTCCAAGNGTTGGNGTTAGAGAATGATATTTTGCTTTTGATTCAGTTTCATCAGTCTCTTCATATAAAATTTTTCTTTGATCATCCGGCAAAGTGGTTAAATCTTGATCATAGAGAATGGGGACAGATTTTAAAGTTGATACTTCATCCATCACAAGGGCAGGTGGAGGAGCTAAGTATCCTTTCTCTATTTCCGATGAGATAAACTTCGAGATTGGCGGAGATGATATAATTTCTGCATCTATTCTTTTTTGTAAAATTGAAACTAAACTTTGCGCATCATATGGGTCAGGTAATTGAAATAGTCCTTTGCCTGACAAGTTTGTATTATTCAGCTCTAGGCTTTCTCCAATTATCTCTAACAAAAAAACATCATCTGACCCAAAGGGGATAAGCAAACCATTTTTTTCAGACCATTTTGACTTAAAAGCTTGGATATCCGCACCCAAGGGATAAATCGCATTCTCGATATTAAGAATGCCAGACTGTATTAGCTTATAATTTTGTACAATATCAAAAATTGCTACTTTTAATTGTTTGTTTTCAAAAGCAATGGTCACAACAAAGTATCCACCGTTGCTTTTAAATGCGCCGGTATAGACCAGTCCATACCCATTACTGATTATCGGCGCTAAAAGCATTTTGGTGTTTTTTAAGATAATATCTCCATCTACCAGATCAATATTGAATACCATGCCCTGTCGGAGTGGAGAACCAAAAGCAACAACAAATTGTTTTTCGTCACCCGGGACCAAACTGATATTGGAAGGACGGACTGCATTTAATCCCAAAGACATATGTCCTAAAGTCAGGGGATTCATTGAAAACCCTGTAGGGCTACCTAGAAATACATAAATCCACGGCTGATCATCAATCGCTGGGAATAAATCAATAATGGCAACAAGATCCACAAACCCATCGCTGTTAATATCGGAAACTACTGCATCATTAAATTGTTGACCATCAGGTAGTTGATATGTCCATTTTACTTCTTGAACACCAGATTTTGCAATTTCTACCCAAATTATAGAAGATGCACCTCTATTAAGGATGACGAAATCAATTTGATCATCATCATCAAGATCATATGACCCCAGAATATGGATTGCTCTCTCGCCTGAGAGCGAAGACAAGAGCAGAACTCCAAGAAAAAAGTTTTTTAAGAAGCCATTTTCGGCTCCATTGAACGTACTTAACCTCATGGTTTAAACCAAAATTGGATGTAGTTATTCGGGAGGCAAATCACGTTTTGATCTCCCTTACCTCGTTTACTGTTTGAAAAATATAGGATGTTAAAGCTATTTTTACAAGGAAAAGCCCTTGTTTTTATTTTTTTAATATTACTTAAGTTTTCAGCCATATTTTCTTTCTAAATTCAAAGATGAATCTTAATTTGAAAGCATAAACCATGCGGAGAACCCTATTAAATATGAAAAATTTCGTTTTATTTATTTCAGTCCACATTTCTATTTTATCTGCGCAGTTTAGTTATCCGGCGCAGGATTTTCTTGGTGGCGGCATTGGATATAGTCCAATGTATATTAGCTTGGATTCTATTCCTGGGTCACATTATCTATCCGGATTGGGTTTGAAACCAGAAAACTTTGATAATCCTTTTGTTATTCATGGTGGAGAAGGGTTTGCACATGTAACTGGACGATGGCGCATTGGCGGATACGCAGGGATGGGGGCAACTGCAGTTTCCACAATTCCCGATATTATTGTTTTTAAAGATAATTTAAATGGCGAAGCAAACGGGGTTTTTGATCAAGGTGAAGATTCCAAAGATTATACATCATTTTTTAATCCAACTATTGAAGCAAAATTCTCGTTTTATCTAGGTGCAGCCTCTGTAGAATATGTTATGCCTGTTTTTCAAGATTTGGAACTGTCAGCAGGCGCCCTAATGGGTCTGGGAAGAGCAGCTATTTCTGTAGATGAGCAAAATGGGAACCCTCGATGGGAGAGAGTTTTCAGTAATGTATATGGAACAATGGATTCAACAGGAACATTATATTATGGTGTTAGCGCAGATGAATACGATGACCCCGATATTACACCAGGAGAAGTGCCTGGATTATTGCGAGATGTAAGTGCAACATTTTTTAATTTTCAACCATATGTAGCAATTAAATGGCAATTTTTGGAGCGATTGGGTTTGCGCATTAGTGCGGGGTTTAATAAAGGGACCGTTAGAGAAGGGAAATGGGTTTTAAATGGTAAAAATGAAATTAAGGACTCTCCCGCATCTGCGCTCCAGGGAGTTTCTTTTAGAACAATGCTATATATTGGTCTCTAACATCAAATTAAATATTTTTATTCTAATGTAAAATTATACAAAGCCTAAATAGAAATTTATACGCTTGACTTTAATTAAATCAGTAATATATATTTGATGCTTTTTTTCTTAACAAAGTAAAGATTGTTTTCATTAATAGAGCTCTGTTAATTGAAACACATAGTATAATTTGAAACATAAGATTACATTCATCATTCTGCTATCGCTGTGCATGGCAGAAAAATCTATTGAAAACATTCATTATTCTATCAAGGATAATGGAATTATGGTTAATATAGACTTAACAGACCCAATCCAGGATGACGATATAATTGGCTGGAAATCTGATCGTGGTTGGGTCTATCTAACGGTTCTTGGGGTGAGGCCTCCATCAACCAAACTGCCATTTTCAAACTTGCAACACCCTCTGAAAAAAGTTAAAATGGATGATTTTCAAAATTCAACACAACTCGCTTTTTTAATTGGTCGTCCTATTGTTGGATTCGATATTATTAACTCCCAAACAAGCCCCAATACAATTGTTTTCATTCATACAGAAATGAGCAAGTCGAAAGTTGCAAATCTAAAAACTCATATAAAAAATGAGGGTAATTCAGTATTTAGACTTGCAGAATCTAATAACAAAGATTCGAATAAATCTGAGTTCAATAAGCGGTTGGAAAAGGCTCGCAAAAGTTTTGAGAATGCAAAGCAGATTGCATTATTGACAAAACGTAGTTCTAAAAAAATAACTGAATTTAATAATGACAGTGTAACTCAAAATACAACCGTAGATAATTCTAATCCTAAGGGTGTAAAAAAATCTGAATTAGCTCTGCGAGTAGAAAAAGCCCGTAACAACTATCAGAACATTAAACAAGTTGGGTTACTTAACAACAACCACACCAACGTACTGAATGAAAAAAATCGTGCACCAGCAAAGCAAAGTTTAGCGGCGCACAATGATATTATTAAACCCAAAAAATCTAAAAAGGAAGAGTTTAATACATTGATTGAAAAAGCTAGGGCGACTCTGGCAAATGAAAGGGAGAAATCATCTCTACAAAACACCGATGCTTCAGAATCAATTGAACCCAATGAGAGTACTGGCGGAGATGACAACCATGAGTTATGGACCAGATCTGGTGAATCTGAAGCTATTGAAGCCTATAATGGTAAGGATAACTCACAAAGTCGATTTACAGAAAAAATAGACAGTAAAATCATCGATGTTGAGATGTATGCTAGTGGCGGCATTCAAGTAAACACAAACATGGATGGCATACCTATTTTTGTAAATGGAGAATATGTTGGTGAAACACCGCTTTTAAATATTATATCAGTTGAGCCCGGTTGGCACCAAATAAGTAGCTTCAAAGCAGCAAATAAAAAAGCTCTAAGTCTAGGCAATTGGTCTTTTGTCAATAATGAGCTCATTGTACATAATCAATCCTTTGGTGTTGAAACTATTTATGTTGAATCTGGAAAAATTGTGGATGTTGCATTTAGATACAATCAAGTGAATAATAAAACACCGCACATAAAACCTAGAGAATTAAAAGGTGGATGGTTTATTGGAATTCCAATGATAACTGCTTTCCTTTTTCTTATTTCCAATATATAACCAGTTATAGCTAATATCTTCCTAGTGGAGATAGATAAATTCCTTCTATAAATTTTCTTTATAGATTTAATAAAAAATTACTTATGTTTAAAAACTTTCGGCGTATTTGGCCTCTGGTAATATCTGCATCATTCGGTTTTCTTTTAGCAGCTGTACTGCTTACACCTAAAATATATTCCAGTAATCAAAATGTTTATAGGGTTTTACGAGAAAAAATTAACGTTCTGCAACAAATTATTTCATATGTAAATCATTTCTATTTTGACACTGTTGACATGAATAAGGTTATGGATGGTGCATTTCATGGATTAATGGAAGAGCTTGACCCGCATTCGACATATATTCCTGCAAAAGAACAAGAAAATATTACTGAATTATTCAAGGGGAATTTTCAAGGAATCGGAATTGAGTTTGATATATTAGATGGTTTCATTACTGTAATTTCTCCTATACCAGATAGCCCATCTGATATTGTGGGGCTTATGTCAGGGGATAAAATAATAGCCATAAATGGTGAAGATGCATATAAGATTACAAAAGATGAGGTATTTAAAAAGCTACGCGGGCAAAAAGGGACAAAGGTTGATGTTACTATCAGCCGAATTGGAATAGGAAAGCCTTTTGATGTCACAATTATCAGAGACAATATTCCAATCTACAGCGTCGGTGCAGCCACCATGATAGATGATCAAACTGGATATATATTTCTAAGGAGATTTTCAGCAACTACAGAAAAAGAGGTAAGCAAGGCTTTAAAGTCTCTACGAGCTAAAGGGATGAAAAGGCTTTTGTTTGATCTACGTGGAAATAGTGGCGGATTTTTGGAACAAGCTGCAGCGATTGCTGATCAGTTTATTACTCTGGAAGATACTCTTGTTTATACTATCGGTAAAGTCAAGGAATCGAATCAAGTATTTATGGGTGATCCCAATACCGGCTATGATGATTTTTCTCTGATTGTAATGATTAATCGTGGGTCTGCCAGTGCTAGTGAAATAGTGTCGGGGGCTGTGCAGGATTTAGATCGTGGATTAGTTGTTGGTGAAACCAGCTTCGGCAAAGGACTGGTGCAACGGCAACTACCATTAGATAGTGGCGCAGCAGTTAGAGTAACAATTGCAAGATACTATACACCATCAGGAAGATTAATACAGCGTCCTTTTGAAGATGGAAATGATTTGACTTATTACCGGGAATTATATGAAAGTAATAGGGAATCTAAAATTGATAGTCTAAAGGAATTACGACCAAAGTATGAAACAAAATCAGGACGAACTGTATATGGAGGTGGAGGTATCACGCCGGATATTTATATTCCCTATAAAAATAATATCAATGGTGAGACAGGAAAAGTATTGAGAAGCGCAAAAAGGCCTATATTCAATTTTGCATCAGAATATGCATCCAAGCACCAAAATGAATTTCAGTCTTTCGATCAGTTTCGTGATTCCTGGAGCGTTTCTGATGATTTATTCGCAGAATTTTTGGTACAGCTTGATAAAGATTCCATTTATGTCATTCATGATTCACTTCAACAAAATCTAAATTTTATACACAATAGAATTAAAGGAGAGATTGCTGGTTCTATTTGGGGAAAAGATGAAGCCGCTAACATCCGATTACAGACCGACTACCAAGTTCTCCAAACACTAAAACACTTTAATGAAGCTGGTGCATTCTTACATTCATTCAATTAAATTAAACGTCTTTTTAGATAATCTTTTTATTATTTTAATAACTTAACTAGATCATAACGGAGTAACAATATGGTCCATTATTTCTTAGAGGGCGGTGGCTTTATGTGGCCGATCCTGATTACATTACTATTTGGAATTGGGTTTGCCATTGAACGTTTTTATTCACTCATGATGTCTGCTGTTGATTCACAGTCATTTTTTGATGAAATTACAAGCGCAATTGATGAAAATGGTGCGACTGCAGCTGCGACCACTTGTGAAGAGACCGATGGTCCTGTTGCTGCAATTTTCCATGCAGGGCTTTCCAGAATGCACCGGGGATTAGATGATGTTGAAAAGGCAATCCAAAATGCAGGCGCTATAGAAATGGCCTTTCTAGAAAAAAACATGATTTGGTTAAATGCCGTGATCACCATAGCCCCTATGCTGGGCTTTACTGGAACAGTTGTTGGAATGATTAGCGCATTTGATGCAATTAAGGCAGCAAATGATATTTCACCCGCTGTTGTTGCTGGAGGTATTTCACAAGCATTATTGACAACTGCATTCGGTTTAATTGTTGCTATGATTATCCAGACCTGCCAGAATATATTTGTATCCCGAATTGATAAGCTTGTCCTAAATATGGAAGAGCAATCTGTGAAAATCATGGATTACTTATACGAGCAGGAAGCAAAAAACTAGAAAATTTCTGGTAGGCTAATGGCCAAAAAACGCAGATTTAAAGGTGGCGAGATTCCTACCTCGTCAATGGCAGATATCGCTTTCCTACTTTTAATATTCTTTTTAGTAACAACCACCATTGATACCGATAAAGGACTTGGCATTGTTCTACCACCGCCGGGTGATATGGAAATTGAAATTCGGAAAGAAAATATCCTAAACTGTCTGATAAATTCTCAAGGGAAAGTGCTTCTGGACGAAGAGCCAACCAATGTGGATCAGATCCATCGTGTTGTTGGTCAAAAGCTAAGAGCAAATGATAAGCTTATCATTTCTGTAAAAGCTCATCCAAAGACAGCATACAATGATTACGTACGAGTTATTGACCAACTAAAGATGGCTGATGCAAAAAGAATCTCTATCGCAAACAGCAATTAATGAAATTTTCAAGAAAAACTAAAATTTCAAGTGATATTCCAACTGCATCAATGCCAGATATCATTTTTATGCTTTTGGTGTTTTTTATGGTTACTACAGTTTTAAAAGAGTACTCTGGTCTTCCTGTAAATCTTCCAAAAGCAAAACGGATAGAAAAGCTGAAATCCAAACGGCACACCGTTCAAGTGTGGGTTTCAAAAGATGGTTTAATATCTATTGATGATAGACTATTGGCCGTAGACGATGTAGCATTGGTTATGTATGATAAGCGAGTAGCAGACCCGCAAATTGTTGTTTCTTTGAAAGGAGATGAAGAAGCTGAAATGGGACTCATATCAGATATTCATGATAATCTAAGGAAAGTGGAAGCGTTGAAATTAAACTATTCATCTAAGACTCTGGTAGACTAGTGGAATATATCAATCCACTCAAAGAAAAATATCCTGTTGTGGTTCGAATTACTGGCTTAATTGGGGTCGGATTGGTAATCTTAAATTTTTTAGTATTTCCTCGGTTTTTGAACAGTATGGAATTTGAAGAGGTAGATCAAGTTATCATTGAAAATATTGATATACCACAAACTCAACAAATTGATAATACTCCTCCGCCGGCCAGACCATCCATTCCTGTACCTTCTGATGATGAAGATATAGCTGATGACTTGACTTTGGATGAATTAGATTTTGACGATTTTTCAAATCTAGATGCTCCACCACCTCCGCCATCTGGTCCCAGAGTTACATTTATTCCCTATGATGACCCTCCAAGGCCTAAGTCTGCTATTAGACCTATTTATCCTGAAATCGCTCAGGAAGCAGGGATTGAAGGTATAGTTGTGGTGCAAGCATTTATTGATGAGAAAGGCCGAGTAAAAGAAACTTTGATATTAAAAGGAGTGCCGAATACAGGTTTAGATGAAGCTGCTATGGAAGCCATTCGAAAAACAAAGTTTGTACCTGCCACCCAGAGGGAAAGGGCTGTGGCAGTTTGGATCTCTATACCTGTCAATTTCAAGCTAAAATAACTTAGTTATTCATAATTTATCAAGAAAAAACTTCGGCTATCCTTTCACATTGGCCCGATGGTATTCCCAATTCATTTTTCTGATATAATCTACTGAGATTTGCTTTGGGCATTCTGCTTCACAGGCACCAGTATTTGTGCAATGACCAAATTTTTCTTTATCCATCTGATCTACCATATTAATGGCTCGCTTTTCTCGCTCTGGCTGACCTTGAGGTAAAAGAGATAGCTGGGATATTTTTGCAGCCACGAATAAACTTGCTGAAGCATTTTTGCAAGCAGCCACACATGCCCCACACCCAATACATGCAGCTGCATCAAATGCATCCTCAGCATCTTCTTTACTAATTGGGATAGAATTCCCATCTGGGGCACTGCCTGTATTAACAGATATAAACCCACCTGCTTGAATGATGCGATCAAAAGGAGTTCTGTCAACGACTAAATCTTTTAAAACAGGAAATGGCTTGGCACGCCAAGGCTCAATAGTAATGGTATCTCCATTCTTAAAATGTCTCATATGAAGCTGGCATGTTGTCGTACCTTCTAGTGGGCCATGGGGCTTTCCATTAATCACCATAGAACACATACCGCAAATCCCCTCTCTACAATCGTGATCAAATGCAACGGGGTCATCTCCTTTAATCACTAACTGCTCATTTAATACATCCAACATCTCCAAAAAAGACATATGGGTATTTAGTCCAGAAACAGTGTAGGATTTCAAACCACCTGTATCTTTTGAATCAGTTTGTCTCCAAATTTTTAATGTAAGCTTTAGATCAGACATTATTTATAACTCCGTTGAGTTAGATGAACTGTGTCAAATATCAATTCTTCTTTATTCCGTATTGGAGTAGTATCAGCGCCCTTAAATTCCCACGCAGATGAGAAAGTGAAATTTTCATCATCGCGCTTAGCCTCCCCATCTTCTGTTTGAGATTCTTCCCTAAAATGACCACCACAAGATTCCGTGCGATCTAATGCATCCCGCATCATTAATTCTCCCAGCTCAATAAAATCGGCAACCCAACCTGCTTTTTCTAATTCTGAATTAAGCATATCATCCCTACCTGGAACCTTCACATTATCCCAAAAATCTTTCCTTAGAGATTGAATTTCTTGTATTGCATCTTTTAAACTAGATGCATTCCGAGACATACCACAACACTCCCACATGATGTGACCTAAGTGTCGGTGAAAACTTTCTACGGATCTATTTCCATTATTATGTAACAATTTTTCATTTGTTTCGCGAGAATCTTTTTCTGCTTGGATAAATGCTTCATGGTCCGTGGATATATCATCTGTCCTAATATCACCAGATAAAAAGTGTCCTATAGTATAGGGTAATACAAAATATCCATCAGCAAGTCCCTGCATCAATGCAGAAGCACCCAAACGATTTGCACCATGGTCTGAAAAATTACATTCACCGATAGCATAGAGACCCGGGACTGTAGTCATTAAATTATAATCAACCCACAGTCCACCCATTGTATAGTGGACTGCTGGAAAAATCCGCATAGGAGTTTTGTATGGATCATCGCCCGTAATTTTTTCATACATTTGAAATAGGTTTCCATAACGAGCGCTAATAACACTCTCTCCCAAACGTTTTATAGCATCTTTAAAATCCAGATAAACTGCCAGCTTTGTGGGGCCAACACCATACCCTTCATCACATCGTTCTTTAGCTGCCCGGGATGCTACGTCTCTTGGAACAAGGTTACCAAAAGTAGGGTAGCGCCGTTCCAAGTAATAATCTCTGTCTTCTTCTGGAATATCTTCAGGTTTACGATCATCTCCTTGCTTTTTAGGAACCCAAATTCTCCCATCATTTCTTAAAGACTCAGACATAAGTGTTAACTTAGACTGATACTCTCCTGATACTGGAATACAGGTCGGATGTATTTGCGTAAAACATGGATTGGCAAACATGGCACCTTTTTTATACGCTTTCCATGCTGCAGTTACATTACTTTTCATTGCATTGGTTGATAAATAATAAACATTACCATATCCTCCAGTAGCTAAAACTACAGCATGGCCAAAATGCCTCGTATATTCACCTGTAATAAGGTTTCTTACTATAACGCCGCGCGCTTTCCCATCTATTACTACAATATCCTGCATTTCATGGCGATTGTACATTTTTACATTACTTTTTGCAATTTGGCGACTTAAAGCACTATAAGCACCGAGTAGCAATTGTTGTCCTGTTTGTCCTCTTGCATAAAAAGTTCTTGAAACTTGTACCCCACCAAAAGAACGGTTGGCTAAGGTGCCTCCATACTCTCTGGCAAATGGGACCCCTTGAGCAACACACTGATCAATTATATTTGCACTGACTTCTGCTAGGCGATATACATTGGCTTCTCGGGAGCGATAATCCCCGCCCTTAATTGTATCGTAGAAAAGCCTGTAAATAGAATCTCCGTCATTTTGATAATTTTTTGCTGCATTGATTCCGCCCTGTGCGGCAATTGAATGCGCACGCCTAGGGCTATCCTGAAAACAGAATGCTTTTACGTTATAGCCCATTTCAGCCAGCGCAGATGCAGCCGATGCGCCGGCTAAACCTGTACCTACAACAATAATATCCAATCTCCGTTTATTTGCAGGGCTCACTAGAGGAACTTTTGATTTATAAGTTGTCCACTTTTCTGCTAAAGGTCCATCTGGAATTTTACTGTTTAACATTAATGAGCCTCTAAATATATTATAATGGGTATACTGGCAAATGCCATTGGGATTAAAATAGCCAATGCGATTGCTAATTTTTCAATCGTTTTTATGTATTTTTTTGTTTTTAACCCTAAGGACTGAAATCCAGATGCTATGCCATGCTGTAAGTGGAATGATAATAAAATAAAACTGAAAACATAAAAAATAACATACCACAACTCTTTAAAAGCTGTTACTGTTACTGTAAATAAGTCCCGGTTTCCCCAAGGATCATCCCCAATAGTACCCCAGTGCATTTCATACCAAAAACTTCTCAAGTGGACGACTAAAAATATCAATATAAAGATACCCAGTAGAGGCATGTTTCTTGAAATCCATGTAGCATTATTTGACCCATGTGATGCAGCATAGCTCACTGGTCTAGCGCGTTTAGATTGGAAGGCTAATGAAAGAGTTAATATCGTATGCAAAAGAATAGATCCATAAGTTAATAACGAAAGAATCTTCACTCCAGGATTTGTAGTCATAAACTTTGCATACTCATTAAATTGCTTTTGTGCAATATCTTCTGATAAAATAATTAATTGAAGATTCCCAGCCAAGTGGCCTATAAGGAATAAAACTAAAAATAAGCCGGAAAGAGCTGCAAGCATTTTATTGAAAAGCGTAGATGTAAAATAAGTATCCATACAGAAAATTATCTATAATCTTAGGTTAGAAATTAAGGCTTCAAATATGTTCATACACAAAGATTTGGTACACTACTCTTTCAGTTGTATAGAAAAATATGTACTGGTGATCAATAAACCTGCTTGTAAATATAGTATCGTTGTAAATGGCGATAATGGAATAAAATTGAAAACCATATATCCTATACCAATTAAAATGCAAAACAGTACCCCTAGTATGGAAATTCTAGAAAGGGGCGTACCCAGCCTGGTTACTTGGACATAGGTAATAATAAGAAGACCAATAGAAATAACCCACAAACCCAAAAAACGATAAATAACCCGTAAATAATCTGGCAAATATGTATTGATATCAGAAGCAAATAAATTACTAAAAGATGTTTGCAACAATGCTTCATTAGGGAGTTGGTCTAACATCCAAGGTTCTGTATGGACAAGCCAGCAAAGACCAAGTCCGACTGCTCCGACCCCAATCAGGAATAATGGGCCCCAAATAAGATTATGTTTTGTTTTGTTCTTCATTTACTGTGACTGCAAGCTGAATGGCCCCTGAGACTTTACGATAGAAAAAAACTCATTAAAAAACCTTTCCTCTCTGAGACCTCGTTCCTGGAGACCCTCAATAGCTAAATCTCCAGCCCACATATTCCATTCTCTATAGGTGTCCCCATTTGGACCAATTTGTTCATCATCTAGAATAAGAGCAGCCTTATTAAAATCATTTCTTTCTTCAATAGTCCAATTTTTCACAACAGATAAAATTTGATCACGCACTGAATTAACTGTGAGAATGCCAGTCCAAAAAGCTACTGGGGCCATTTCATATCCTATTGGTGTTCGATCTGAGCCTCGTACTTCAACAAGATCTTTTAGACGCACATTAGTGAAAATTTGATGTAATGCGGTTTTAATATCCTCATCCCGAATTTTTCCAGATTGTTCTAATTTTTGTAACCGACTACCTAGAGTTTGATCAGTAGCTACGATGTCTCCTACAGCATCTAATTGAAATATTCCCGGCACCATCAGCATATAATCTATAAATTGATCTAACAATTGTTCTGGGCAATTTATGCCATGATCAATCAAATTTCGACATCGAAGACTATCGGTATTCTCCCAAACAATATTTCTGAGGTTTTTTACACCTACTGTTTTTCCACGTTGTCTTGGGCTATTGGAAAAAATATATGCACAAATAGGGTGAAGACAATCTGCAACAAAAACCATTTCTTCTAAATCTTTTTCATTAACAATATCAAAATTAATTTGGATGCTGGCGCTATTTCGCATCATCCATTTCCCCATGGTTCCATTTCGCTCCATATTGGTATCCATGAGTTGGTACTTTAATTGGTTAATTAGATCAATGTCTTCAGGTGAATAATTCGGCTCTATTCCAAAACTCACAATATCTAGTGAATAAGTTTCAATAATATTCCCTAATAATTCTTTATGTTTTTTCAATGATGCGTATAAATGATTTAAGTCCTTAAACGGCGGACTGGACCATTCTAATTGTCCACCTGGCTCTAATGTATAGAGACCATTATTCCCAATCTGTTCATTCATGATTTGAATCAAATCTATAGCTGAAAACTCATCACATGGATTAACAGGGAGTCGACGTCCGTCATTAGTGTAAAGAATACACTCCTCTTCCATACCAATGGTTCGATTATTAGTAGAAACAGTTTTTGAAAGTATATGTTTGCGAATTTTATCTTGAAGAATCATCTAGTTAAATTGAATAAATGAAAAGAGAATAGTCCTTTTATATAATGCCCCAGGTAATAAAACCAAACATAGCCATAATCACAGGAAAACCTATCATCATGCCACCAGCATTCTGGATCCATTTTTTAGTAGGCTCGGGATCAATTGTATTAAACTTTAAATTCACAACTGCCACTTTCCCAATTTCAACGTATATCATTTTTGATCCAAAAAGTTGATTGTTGCGGGTAATCGGATCAGCGCCAAG
>PBKF01000033.1 GCA_002722105.1 Fidelibacterota bacterium | reverse complement strand
ATTATTCGAAAATCAACAGTTTGTTCTGTGATTACTTGAAATTGAAAGTTTACGCTTAGATGATGGCTATTCAGAGGATTATACATTTTACCCACCTTACCCTAACCCTTCTTATGGACAAAGCATAAACTTTCAATTTCAAGTAATCACAGAACAAACTGTTGATTTTCGAATAATTGATTTATTAGGTCAGGAAATTTGGCATATCTCTAACTATTATGATGAACCCGAAGTCATAACTATTGTTTGGCATGGAACAAACCATTTTGGCAAACAGGTCGCAAATGGTATTTATTTAGGTATTATGAAAGGAGAATCAAAAACAACACTACAGAAGTTTACCTATTTAAAAAAATCAGATTGATTCTGTAATTGTTCGAATCTCTTTTAGAATTTCTAAATAGTTTTCTTTTCCTTCTGTAAATCTAGAAATGTATTTCATAGGTTTATCTTTTCTACCTACGAGAATGACATTAGCACCAGCTTCTTTTCTTGCTACTCTATCAATATTAGATAAAAACTGTTCATATTTATCTAATTTAATCCTGTATTTCTCCAGTTGAAGTGAGAGTTCTTGCACATAAAGCGAATAAGATGATTTAGGGTCTTGAAATAATGATTCATTTAAAACCTTATTAAAATAATCAATATGCGGATCCAANAATTCTCTTTTATAACGGATGGTGTACAGGTNTTTTTTCAAAGGGATTGCTTCTTCATCCACATAAATGATNCTCTTTTTAACTTTTTTAAAACCCTTTTCTAGTTTTTCTCTTTCATTCCTATACTGTCTTTGAGATTTCTGAATAGAAATACTAAGGGAACGTAACAGTTTTTGATAAGTAACGTTAGTGTCTGATGGGATTGTGTCGAGATCTATTGTATCTGTTTTTTTCATCTTACGTACTAATTTAATCAATTCCCTTGTAAGACTATCAACTTCTAAAATAGCATTCTTCATTCCTGTGTAACTGGGATCCAATCTCTCATATATTCGCAAATCATTATCTAAATAATACCGTAACTCCTTTTTCATTATTGGTTGCAGGTCATCCATATTTCTTGTTTCNGTTTTAGACCATTGCCGANTATTCAAGATCTGAACATCTACGGAATATACGTCATGCAATCTCCAAGGCTTAATTCGTCCCGCACAGTCCGCAAAAAAAAACAGGGTTCCCACTATTGNGAAAACCCTGGTNAATGNAAATAAACTGAAATTCAAACTTTCAAATTCCCTTCATTGTAATATTGAACCAGGTTATCAAANCCNCCAATGGGTTTTTCATCAATCACAATTTGGGGAACAGTACGTCCACCGGTCAATTTAAAAAGATCATCACGACTAATCCCTTTTTCTTCAATGTCTATAGTTTGAAAAGGGAGACTCAATTCATTCAATAAATTTTTGGCAGAATTACAGGGTCCACACCAACTAGTTGAGTATATTTTAATTTTCATATTTATTTCAAAAAGAGCAATTTCTGTACTTTGGTTTTTTCTCCATACTTCATAACAGCAAAATAAGTTCCTGAAGNGACTGAATTTCCTAACCTGTTTGTACCGTTCCATATAATTTTATAATGCCCGGAAGCCAATATCCCATTTTGTAACTCAGCTATTTCTCGACCTAGGATATCAACAATAAATATTTTTATTCTGCCTGTAATCGGAATAGTATAATCCAAACTTGTTACAGGGTTAAATGGGTTAGGATAAGGCGAATTTAATACAAATTCGTTTGAATTTATTTGATCATCTACTGCTAATGGAGCAACATAATTATCTGGTGCTTCCGTTGTNAAACGAATGACCCTTTCATTTNCTAATGGGGCTGCACCAGGTGCATAAACATTATTAAAGACATACTGTAAACCGTAACTTTTTGTCGGAGATTCTATCCCNACAGTAGAATAATTTTTTGTTACATCCACATCTTCAACCTCTAAATATTGAAAATCAATAACACCGTCCCCTGTTGCAGTAGGCATAGATGATTGATCATGGAGAATAATTTGAAACGTCTCTTCTGTTTCTTCATCATAGCCATTTAATGCTCNCGACCATTCAATAATAAATCGACCTATTTCTTCATCGAACCAAGTATATACATTGATCCAAATATCTATAATTTCATCATTATTTGTGTCAATGGTTTCCAAATCATCGGAAAAAGGAGCTAACAACGCTTTGGGCCCCATATACATTGGAATTGACATATTCCAAAAATAATCAATATAACAAGGAACGAATGATGCCCATCCATTTGAACTCACTGTTATTTGATTATAATTAATCCCATGATATTTAAATGTAAATGGAAGCTCTATATTCACGNGGTCATCATCATCTAATTGGTAATGTGTACCACCACTCCCTCCAAAATCAGGATCCAATTCCACCCAATTAAATTCAGGTGTTTGTTCATAACCCACATCAGTATCATCATAGGCCCAATAACCGTACCTGTTCGGTGCAACAGGATTATTCGTTGTAGGTGGTGAAATATGAAGTGGAACTTTTTGGGAAAAAAAAGTATTCCCTTCTTTTTGTAATTCAATTAAAAATGTTAAGTCACTGCCATAAGCAACTTCTTCAATGGAAAAATTATAATTTGTTGTATGAGATGATGTTGTAAATGGATTGAACGAAGACAAAATATCTGACGCACTATTCAGAGTAATAGTCACACCTTCTGTCAATGCAGAAACTCCAATCCATAGATCTTCATATGAACCTGCGGAAAAATTTGAAATGGATAATTCNGGTGANATCTCTGTATTAGGTGTAACAGAACTACTTTCAAATGAAATATTGAAGAAAGGTAGTTCAACATTAACGAAAAATTCGCAAATCAAATTTCCATTTCCATCTTCCAATAACCCAATCACACCTTGACCAGCATCTAAATTGTTTATTACAAATTCAATGCTAGGCAGATTCACACTATTNCCTGGAGCTATAACAGGAACATCCAATGTAAATGTATTCGGCGATACCCTATCAGAAAAAACAACCTGCCCAGAAAAAGCGTTGGAAGAATTNCCAGAACTATTTTCCAATGTAATAGTCAGGTTGACCAATTCCCCAAGCACAGGTTTNTCATCGCTGTTTTGTCCGATAACATGAATATTTGATAATAACAAAGTGTTATTTGTTGGNTCTGGATTAACTACTTCATGACCCTGTATAAATCCGCCTTTATTAGCATAGACATTTAATGAACTGACTCCGGACATATCTATAGTTGAAATAAATTTTCCTGATGTATCCGAAATTCCCTTAGCAATCAATTCACTTCCATTCATTACACTGATTACTGCGCCCTTGACTGCATCTCCATTGTTATTTTTTACTATTAAATTCAATAATCCATCTTGAGATTTAAATGGACCAACTTCAAAATTAAACTGCTCTGGAGTATCAACATACACCTGGAGTGAAGGGTCACCTAAAATGTTATAAACATGTGCATAAAATTCCTGAGCTTCACCAGGTCCATTTTGAGCAGGAAATTCTTTAATTAAACCTGATTGTCCTGCCTGCATAGCAGGACCTAATTCCACAATGTCATGATTTAATATTGCATCGTACATATATGCATTAATTACATTATTATATTTTGTGCTTGTGTGAAGNTCGGATGGTCCGACAAATGCCACTCCGCCTTTAGGTACCGAAGGAGTTCCACCTCTCATCACAGCTTCAGCCAAACAAGGATCCACATTATTGGCAAAATCGTTTGAGTNACATACATAACTCATGAAAACCGGAGTTAGCCAGCCATTATTCAAATCATTTACATCATCTACATGAAATTCCGGATAGTGCCATCCATTTGCATCACCCCATCCTCGGTAATTCACTATTCCTACACCACTATTTATTGCAGGAATTATATAAGGTGCTCCCTGCTGAACAGGTGGATAAAAAACCGTATCAACTTGGCTGTATCCAAAATCTAATAATTCATCCCTCAGCCAATATGATGTCCATTTAGGTGTAATCGGGATTGGGTACGTATTGGCATAATTTCCAGCAACAATGAGTCCACGACTTAACCAATTAGCATCATACGCAAGTGGGTCCCTAGCGTATTTTATTGTTTTTGCCATCATGACCGCTAAATCAGATAAAGAATCAATTGAAAATCTGCCAATAAAAACATCTGGAATATTATCATTACCAAAAATGTATGTGTATCTCTGATCTGATACGTCATTCTCCGGACCGTAATAAAAAGATGGAAATGCAGCAAAACCATCCACATCACCAAGCAAAAGAACATACTCTAACATAGGATTTTCAGACAACTTATTTGAAATTGTAGTTTTTATTGCTTCTGCTGTCTCTCCTGCTTCTGACAGCGGAATGACCTGAACATCAAATCCTTGGGAATTTTTTAATTCAATAAAGTCACCTAAATAGTTCACAATACCATCTGGTGTAATTATCATGAATGTACCTCTCTGGGGATTGATTTGAGATGGTAAAATATTATACTCATTCATAACCATGTTTGTAAAAGCCATCGGTATTGGATTTCCTATGATTTGTTCCTTTGTTTTACCACGGAATAATTTTCCTTCTCCATAAACAGAACATAATGAAAATAGAAAATAAAAGATAAATATTTTATTCAGTCTCACAGCTATTCCTTTTGATTGATATTCGATAGGTTATCTTAATTTTTTAATATTAAACATTTTTTCACAACTTGACTATTCTGTGAATCGATACGGATGAAAACCATTCCAGAACTATTGGGAACCCCGCTCATGCTGCTCAAATTAAAATTAATAAAATGCCTACCTGGTGATAATCTTTGAAATTTTTGGAAATATATTTCCTGTCCAAGCAGATTATATGCCTTTACTGTTGCTTCCCCACCAGGGAAATTAGTTAAATCTATTTGAAATGAACCATTTGATGGGTTTGGATAAAGCCCACTTATTCTCATCGGATTTTTAGGTGCTTTATTAATATTCGTTTCTGTGATACCTAAGAAATCATCCATAGTAGAAAACAATGTTAAGGATTGTATTTCCCAACCACGATAATTCACAGTTTGATCAGGTAAAAAAGATAACCGTACCTTAATATTAGAAAATTCATTCAGAGACGTAGCGGATATTAAATCTGTATGAAATTCTTCCCATTGATTACCTGTCCAACTTTTATTTGCTAAAACATTTGATCCTTCATCTAAAATAGATAAGGAAACATGATCATAGTCCCATTCTGTCTCAAAGCGATGATCAATGGTAACAACAAGACGGTTTGTCCCTGTTACATCAATTAAATCGGACTCCATCCACTGTAGAGTTTGTGAAGAATCTCCATTCTCATAATAAAATTCTTCTTGAGATTTCAGTATTAGGTTCTCTGTACACCATGGCCCTTCAGAATTAGTCCAAATCCAAGAATCGCTCAATGATTGCGGATTACCATACCAATAAGGTACTGTCATTTCCATATTGCTGGTTATTGTAATATTATTATGCCAAGGCATCATTTCTCCATCCATCTTAAAGGATAGTATGTAATTCCCTTCATAAAGAGAAAAATTATTTGGACCGGTTGAAATTTGTATCTCATCTTTTCCAAATTCATTTTCAATAAATCCAGTTATCGTATTATTGTCAGTTGTTTCATGATAAAGGTTCAGTATTAATGATCGTAAAGGGGCAGGTTCAAGATAAATATCTTCATTGGTTATACCACTATTATTGGTTACGACTGTTACTTCTTTTGGGATATATCCCTTTGCACGAATAGAAAGTGTATATGTACCAGCATCTAAAATTCTTCTGTATCTTCCAAATTCATTTGTCAATCGTGGTTTTAGAACAGAGCCTGTATGCTCTAAAATTTCTACAATTGCATTTTCTATAGGCTGGTTACTTGTTGCATCCGAAATAATTCCGGTGACCTGTGCCGCATCAGTATAATAGCCGAGGGCACGGTCCATTAAATAAACCATTGCCGGCTTGTTACGTTCTATTGTATCTTCAATCAAAGTGCTGCCTGGCTGAAGATTTTCTGTTCCGCATTCTACCAGATACTGTATACAACCTGTTTCACGATAAAACCAATCATGAAGTTTTCCATTCCTTGATCCGCTGTATACAGATAAATAAGTACCTGTTCCATCTTCAGTCTCTATGAGCCCCGCAAAGTGATCTGCTATAGATTTCATTACGTTTAAATCTGGAGAATCTTTCGTTTCTTCCCAGCGCCAGCTAGTAAATACTTTTTCTGATAGATTACCTGAGCGTGAGCTGTGCCAAACGATTGAGAAGACAAAATCGTTTTCTAAGGCTAAGTCCCTAATAGCGATTGCTTCTCCTTCAGAAAAAGGTTCCTCACCCTTGTAATAATCATAATGTGATGCGTAATCAGAATTGTCTGGTTCTAAAAATGTATCTCCAAACACCCAATTAAAGTTAAAATTACGGTTCAGATCCACCCCGTCTATATCGTTGCCAATCGAAGGATCATAATCGAATAATTCATTCGGATACGGACCTTCAGGACTTAAATCTCTTTTTGTTTTTCTATAACTGACATCCAAGCCTTCATGCACGACATTTAACCCATCTGGGTTAGCAGTAGGAATAATCCAAATCTCTAAATATTGCTTAAGGATATTCATATGTGTGAATATACTATTATCAGGAAACAATAAATCATCTATCAGATCTAATACTATTTCGTTGCCCAATATTTCTTCGGCATGAACCTGCCCAACAAATAAAACACTGGGCTCATCTTCTCTAACATCAACATTATCTGAAATTTTTACCGCCAAAATAGGTATTTGGTCATGAGTAGAGTAACCAATTGTATCTACTCGGTACCATCCATCCAATTCTTCTAATTGATCCAGTGAATCTAAATATGCATAAATTTCATCCACGGTATGATAGCGACTATCTAATACCTGTCCATAATTAGGATTGCCTAAATGAAATATAATGAGAATAGAACTTATATTAAAAATTGAGGATAATTTCATAGTGTGTATACTAAGTATTTAAGTACTAAATCTAAATTATTACTTTAAGTATGTTACCTTACCTCTATTTATAATTTTACTTGTATTGAATTCATAAAAATATATTCCACTTGTAACTAATTGTCCTGCAATATTCATACCATCCCAATAAATTCTGTAATTGCCACCAAAATCTGGTAGAATTAATTTATCTGTTACTACTCTTCCGGTAATATCATAAATCCGAAAATTAACAGCTTCCTTTTCCGGCATAAAAAATTCAAAAGCCACCTTACCATTGAAGGGGTTTGGATAAGCTGGCTTTAAGGAAAATTCAGTAGGAATATCACAATCAAAGCATTTGGGTTCATTGGATAATAATTCTGCCTTTGAGAGAATGCGGCCATAATAATTTGCCAAATCCTCCTTTCCTGAGCTTCGGTAATCAACCCAATCTAAAAAGAATTCTTCTCCTGAATAGTGTGTGATTTGGAGATTTTGCTGTTTATGATAAGCAATACAAATAGGGACCCCATTTATATCAGTTGTCATACCCTGCCCGACTTTAAACCCAGATCCATATAAATCAACTCCATTAATTAATAATGGATCGTCATTGATATATCCCCGTCCGTCTTCCCATATAACCATAAATTCATCACCCGTAACATTTTCAACCGTAGGCATATAATTATCAATAGAATCATTCACAACCGAAGTAAATTGAACAAATTCACTAGAAAGTGAGCCATTTTCTAAATTTAATAGTTGACCAAATATTTCAAAGTTTTGTCCATTTCTGAAATCTTCCCAAACAATTAATGCTTTTGTCTGTGTATCGTTCATTGAAAAGGAAAAGTTTGTTTGATCATTTTCATCATCAGTGACGATAAGTCCGTTGGTTTCCCATAATTTATTGCCATCCCAATCAACTTTTTGGGCATAAATATCTGCAAAATTACCAATCTGATTCCATAAACAAATTATGCCTGTGCCATCATCTAGTGTTTTGACCTGCAGAGAACTAGATGCCGAATAATTATCCGTTAAATTAATCCCAGCAGGATTCCATCCTATTTCAGTATTACCGTTTTGATCGATCTTTAAATATTTAATCACTATATAGGAACCAGACGGGCTCCATTGCTCATTCATCCAAAATACCATGAGTTTATTATCTGGTGTAGGTATAGCTGTTATAAAGAAATCATCATTACTAGCATCCACTAGTTCCACTCCACCATTTTCTAATATCGCATTTCCTTCGTTATCTAAATATTGAAAATAAATATTATTGTCCCATAATCTGCTCTCAGACCAAAAACATCCAACACCGCTTCCTATAGAAACCAGTTTTGCATTTCTCATATCAGCTTCAGAAGATATTGCAACCCCTACAGAGTCCCACACATTTTCAAATGATTCATCTAACTTATTAATTCGAAGATATTTCGGTGTAGAAGTTGCATCATATGTACCAACGAAAAAATTATTATCATCTTTAATAACAATAGGTAATGCAATTTCATCTGAAGAATTGTCACTGTAAGAGAGTTGCTTACCATCTTGATATAGTACAGAATTTTCAGTAATTCTTGTTCCATAGATTCTTTTTGCTGAACGATTATCTTCCCATGTAAGAAAAAAATCATTTTCGCCTTTCCGAAACCGTGATGTGTATTTAATGTCCCCATCTAAACCAACCATTGCAGTAATTCCACTATTTCCCCAAACAGTAGAACCATTATCTATTTTTTGAATTTTGAGGTCAATGCTTCCTGTCCCTTGATCTGCATAAATAATATAGAATTGATCATTAGTTGAACCTATCAAAATGGGTGAAAATTGATACCCGTCTGAATTGGTAAGATTAAGCGGCTCAGCTGGAAATGTACCATCAGCATTGATTGTACGCACCATAATCTCAATATTAGGAAAAGTGCCACGTTCCCATACTACATTAAGCCCACCATTTTCATTGGAATTGAACCTTGCACTAAAATCTCGATATGCCCCGGGATCAATTTTTACACCATTACCCCATTCACGATCACCATTTACGTTCACTTTTTGAAAATATTGATCTCCATCAACAGCATCATCTCTATAATCTGTCCATTTCACAAATACTTCGCCTAGTGAATTTCTTTTCACTCTTGGTTTTGCCTGCAATGTTTCATCATCAGAAATTGCTTTTTCATTTGTAAATACCAAGCCGCTTTCATTCACAAATTGGTAATATACTTTTGAGTTCGTGTCACCTCTTTTCCAAGTAACAAATGAAGTTTCTCCATTTACAAATGTAGCACGAGGCTTTGTCTCTTGATCAGTGGTATTTGCTATTGGAATACCATTTTCTGCAAAAACCGCTGTCATATCCATATTGAGGCGTTGACCATAAATATTTGCATTTTCACCTTCGCGGTAATCAGCCCAAGCAATAAATGCTTGATTATTTCCTGCATATTCAATGGTCTTTGCATTTTGATTTCCACCTTCAACAGCTATTGCGACGCCAACTCCAGGTGCAACTATCTCATTATCTGCAGAAACATGGGTTCCATATATATCTTCATCCACTCCGCCACGCTTATCCTGCCAGGTAACAAAGACACCACCAAGGCTATCTGTACACATATTGATAGTTATTTGATTCCCATCAACTTGAGCCAGTGCAATTCCATTTTCATCCATTAAGAGATTTCCATCTGAATCTAAATGCTGAATAAAAATATCTCCCTGTGCATCAAATCGATAATCAACCCAGGCAATAAACACACCCCCGTTACCATCTTCGATTGAAACAGGGTCTTCTTGCCTACCAGGCAGATTAGTAACGATTGCTCCAGACTCACCCCATAGCATGGCCCCATCATGATTAACTTTGTGTGCAAAAATGTTTCGCATGCCGTATCGTGTATCTGACCATACAAAAATTGCTTCACCTTGATCACCAGGAGAAACAGTCCTATACCATTCAATATGTACACCCTGTCGGATGGGTGCACCATCATTCGAATCAAAACCTGTTGAATAGGTTAATGATACAAACATAATTGAAAAAACTAATTTTTTCATTTTCATCATTCCTTCGTCAAATTCCTGTTGTTTTATAAACAAATAATTTTATTATTGATTAATTGAGAGTATTTGTAATCCTTCGCGGGAACAAACAATTAAATTTTCACCCCAAAACTCTGTTTTGTAAACATAGCCTATAGGAAATAGGCCTTTTTCAATGGGCTTATTTGGATTGGTAATATCATAAAGTGCAATCCCCTTCGATCCAAGAGACAATGCAGCAATTCCATCACTTACAGAAATATGATCTACAGTCAAATCCTGTGCAAATCTCACATGTGAATTGCTTGAAGTAGAAAAAACATTATATGGTATATAAGCAGCTCCAACATCATCACATGAGACAAAAACCCCAGCATCTGCTAATACAACTTTCTCTGCATTTCCTTCTGTATCAACTCGACCTATGAATTCAGGATCAGCTTCAAGTGAAGCTAATTCATATAATTCCACGCCTAACTGATCTACAGCTAGAGCAATATAATTTTCTCCATTAGAGTCTATTCCCTGAGGCTTACCTGGTGTATACAGTTCACCGGCACTCCCCTCTGGATATACAGGATTCCAAAAAGAATAACCAAAAACTTCGTAAGGTTCATAAATACTCCACTTTAGACCATCATCATTATCTGCTGCATACATCACAAAGCGNCCNGTATCTATTGNAAAAGAAACAAATTCTCTNGTCCTTGCACTCATGATTGTATTAATAAAGCTTAAGTNNGAATCACCTANTGTATAATTAAAAATTTGCACATCTTTATTTGTTTCAGATGAAAAGATCAGANTATTAGTAATATCAATTTCNATAAGTGAGAGATCATCAAACTCCAAAAAGGATCCCAATTCATAATACCCACTGAAATCACTCAGTTTTATTTTATCTTTTAGATTCCATATTTGTATCCCTGATTGTCCTGCAGCAATGAAAGCTGTATTTCCGTGAATGGCCACATCTCTTGAAAAGCCTGTTGTATTTAATACTTCAACTTCTGTTACAGACCACAAATCTTCTACATTAGGTTCAATACACCCAAATAATAATAATATACTAATAACAGCTATAAAATGTTTTCTAATATCGATCATATACCATATCCCATTCTATTTTGCACCAAAATTGAAATTGATTAAAACTTTTTAAATATTTTACCCATTCATATGCTGAATCAGTCGTGCGAATTCTATATCTTCCTGTAAACAAAACTGATACTGCTTCAAATATCTCTTTTTTCACCCATACATCATATTTAGAATCTATGTGATCTCTTCCTGCATGGAGCGGGTCATCAGGGTCTTCAGCTCCATACTTTCTATATTCTTCACGTATTGAAAAACCAATTTCATCAACAATTGGAATATTTCTATGTATTTTAACTGGCATATACCATTCCATATTGTTATAGGAACGATTAAAACTACTTGGTCGCTCAGTTGATAAATGAGATGTACTTTTTGCATTTCCACGGTTGATTTGAAAAGATATAGTTCCTATCCTTTTAATCTTATAATTCACCCTTCCTTTGATATAATGAATATCTAAATCAAACTCCGTAAATGGTTTATCATAATATCGTTGAAGATAGCCAGTACTTAGGTTGATCCAGGACTCTCTTAATATCTTTTGTGTGATTGTAATAATTTGATTTCTATCGGTAAAATAGCAAGGAGCTAGCAAATCATTGCTAATATCACGGTTAATATAATGTCTCAGATAAAAACTATTTAAGTGTCTAACAGAATATTTTATATTTTTATAACTTCCCCATTTATAAATCGCATCCAGTCCACCACTCCAATATTTTCTTTCAGTGTTATTTTGATAATCAGACCAACTGTAAAAACCATTTATGGAAAAATCTTTTCTTCTGGAATGCCAAACAGACTTTTTTCCTGATAATCGTAATTTATAAACAAAACTGTCAAAAGTTGATGCACCACCCATGAGAGAATTATCAAGTGCTGCTTCATCAAATTCATATGTAGAAAATCGTAAAACATTATTATCATACCCACCAGTAATCCCGATGGTATACTCAATAGGTGTTTTACCCAGTAAGTACGATGAAATAAAAATAATGTAAAATATATATTTTCGAGAATTCATTAATATAAAATAAAACGAGTAAGGACCACTTTATCCTTATCTGCAACTTCAATTGAATAAGTGTGTCTCCCTTTTGGTACAGGTATCTCACAAGATCGCCATTTACCCGGAACTTTATCATCCCTTCCTAAAATTTGTGATGCAGATGAGCGCTCAGAATTAAAATAATAAGTACCAATGACTTTTTTACCTTCCTTCACTCGAATGCGATATGATTCTTCCTGGCCCATAGAATCAGAAAACTCTAATCGATTCAAAATTCTTAGATTATTTTTCCCCCTTGCTTCTATTTGCAAAGGTAATTCCGATGTACACTCAAAATATTTAATCTCTTTTTTATTCGAGATTAGACGGACAGCATTTTGATGAACCATTGGAGTAAGCACTTTTTTGTTTTTTCCTATTGATTCAAAATCTTTTGCCAAAACCCGAATCAAAACTGGGTATTTTAACTTTTCATTCGATATCAATTCTATAGTTTGGGTTCCTTTTTCTAGGTTAATGAAATAGTTACCAGAATGTGTGTATTTATGTTTTGGGTGTTGTATAGATTTAATGGATTTTTGAACTTTATATCTATGATTTACTTGAACAGTATCTACTCCATTTAATACTATTTTATAATTAAAGAGATGACTTTTATTCTTCTTTTTTATCACAGGATATCGTGAAATGAATTCTAAACGTGTAGGGCCTTCTATCGTATAAATAAGGCCTTCATTATTGATGGGATAGTAGAGTCTTCTTTTGGAATTAATAATTAAAATCTCTTTATTTTCCCCATTTTTACTGGGCTTCAAAAGTTTTGCTTGCAGTGGCACCGCCATGGTTACAAAAAGAATAAATAGAATTGATTTAGAGTAGACTGTCTGGTTCATGTTGTATTAAATGCTCTTTAATTTTTGTTTTACTTTGGAGACCAACCATAAACACACATCCTCCTACAACAAATAAGCAAATTGCTGCAACAATTAAATTATAGCGTTCATCAGCATAAAGGCTTCCCGTACCAATATCCGGAATAGGGATTGGTGCAAAGGGCATGTTAAACTGTTCTATAAGCGGTCTGATATTGAGAATGTGAATTCCAGGAATATCCATTTTTATCATTTTGGAAAATACTCCTTCAATTCCGCCAGGACGAATGATATCGGTCACATTTTTACGGTTTACGACTCCAGGTGGTAATAATTTTAAATTAAAACTAGTTCCTAAGCTGGCAACACCTCCACCAACATTGATTACAGCTTTATAATTCATTTTTGGTAATATAGAAGAATATGTCATCATACGATTTTGAATATTATCAGCTAATTTTTCCATTTTGATAAGTGGAAGTTGATGATTTGCTATATTTTCGGTTATTAGTTTCCTCCCTGATGGAGATAACAAACGTCCCATATCATTTCTTCCACCAATTGAAGCTGCAACGCTTTTCGCTGGAATAAGACTATTGCTAAAGAGAATTGATTCCATATCTAGCCACGTGAAATCAACCTGATTGGCACCCCATTGAGAAGCACCAACACTTGTAATGGTAATTGGATATACCCCTAACGATTTACATGCCGTTAAAACAGCAATATTCGCTCCTGGCATAGAACCTGTCATTAGAATTGCAACCGTATCACTTTCTTTTAGATCAACCTGATACATTAAATCAACAATAGCAGCTGAAAAATTAGGATCCAATGTTGTCAATTTCGCATCCAGATCTCCTTCATCTGTTGTAATTAAACTAAATGGACTCCCCACCAGTCCTGTCTCATTTGGATCATTTTCTATATCAATAAAAATGCCCTGCTCCATTCTACTTTCTTTCAGCAAATTCATTGCTTTTTCCATTAAACGAGATGCTTTTACCTTATGTTCGTAGGAAGGAGATACATCAATGGTTTTTGTATTCAAAGCAATTAGAAAACAAAGCAAGGATAGAATGGATAAACTCACCAGAGTGGATGTCTTTTGAATGGCAGGAATAAAAGGTTGTTTTTTATAATTATTCAAAGAGTACTCCACCAAATAATAACATCACAGCCAGTTTTACCAAAACAGCAGTCAGAATTACGACTGCAACTGTACGAATAACTCCTTGCCGGTCCATCCAATTTGCAATTAGGCCAGGAATTATATTCCCAATTACAGCGACTGAACCTAATTCTTCAGGCATAAAGATAAAATTTCGAGATATATAACCAAAAAAGAATCCAAGAATTAAGGCCAATACAATTCTACGTTTGCCATATAAAAACATAAATTTCCCCATTACCTGGATAATTGCCCAAACCAATATTGCAACTCCAAAGGTGACTAAAACCTGGATCGGATGGTGAAGATAAAGGGAAATATAACCAGGAACAATAATCCCTCCCGCCGTGACTCCTAGAGTCTCTGACAATACTAAACTTAATACAATTCCTAATCCTATGCTGATCTCAGCCATGGTATCGATATTCTGCTATTTTATTTAGTAGTTCTTGTCCAGCACCGACCTGATTTCCAATTGCATAAATCAATGTATCATGAGGCAAATCAATTAATGTATCTACAACAGTATCAAAATTATCATTCAATCCAATTATTTGTACTTTGGTACCTGGGGAATGGTGCAATAATCTTTGGACAGTATTTTCCACCTTATCACCTCTAATAATGAAATGGTCAGGTTTTATCTCTTCAAGTGTCAATTCAATCATTTGGCGCGTACGAATAGGACGGTCGTCACGGGAATTAAAAAAAACACAGGTGCCTCCTTCAGCAGGATAACGGTCAATAACAAATTTCCATATCTGCAAAGTTGAAACGGGGTCATTAGCAGCCATACCATTAATAAATTGAATTCGTTTATCGTCCTTATCAAGGTACCATGCTATGAGAGCTCCTAAATCTGGCTTAACCTTGTGCATACCAGATAAAGCAATATCTCTGTCAACACCAACTTTAGTACATACATCCAAGGCTACTGCCACGTTCGCTGGATGTTCCATATAGCTGAAATTGTCTAGATCTTCTAGCGTAATTTGTGTTTCATCTGATTGAATAAATTCTGTGTTATTAGCTGCGGCAACATTTTTTAGTATTTCAGGTTTTTGCTCTTCTCCTGTTATAAGTGTTCCGCCTATTGGAATAGTATTGCATAGAGAGTATGCTACATCATCTTCAGTCGGTCCCATTTCATCTAGATGGTCTGGACGTACATTAGTAATTACACCTATATGTGATTGAACCATTTGATGCTCAGCTATCCACTGGTATTGAGGCTGTACCGCCATGCATTCCATCACAACTACATCAGGTTTTTCATCTGCGAAATAGCTTAATAGTCTTGTTTGTTCACCTATGGACGGTAGACGCAAGCGATGTATGATTCTATCCTTTCCTTCAGCGTCAATGACTCTAGGTGCCGTGCCTGTAGTTTTTGCAAAGGTTCGGATACCTGCTTCACGAAGTCCCGCTGCTATTAGCCTTGTTACACTCGATTTTCCCCGGGTTCCATTAACATGGATTCTTAATGGTATAGCGGCCAAAGACCGCATATGATATTGAAATTCAAGAATTCCCGCGATGCATAAAGCTAATGCCAATGCACCGAGTACAATCAAGGGAGTGATGGACATATAAGATTAGAAAAACCCTCCGGATTTACTGGTACCCCAATACCATCCGTATCAACGCAACCATGTCCATTACATTCACTAAACCATCTCCGTTGATATCACCAAAATATTCATTCACTAAGCCTTCATTACCAAGATTGTAGTCAACTAATAAGAGCACATCTTGAACATTAACTTTTCCATCATAATTCAAATCTCCAGCAAGACGTATTGTACTCCCACGAGTTGTAATTAATAATGCTTTACCATCACCTAATTCCATAGCTGCTGGATGATACTCATCATTGAATGTATATTGTAATCCAACAGTCATTGTTTGATCTTCAATCCCAACAGTACAATAATTACCATGAATCTGGTCCCAACTATAAGCACCATAAGATGTATTATTAAAGTCCATATATTGTATAAGAATATCACCATCACCTGTTGGTGTAGAATAGTATTCAGGATCGAATAAAACTGCTTGGAAGGTTTCAGCCGAATTATTCTGATATGTTCTGACTCTTGACCATTGGATATAAAACCTTTTTTGATCCTCATCGTACCAGGTATAAACGCGACCATTATTGGTTAATTTTAAATCATCCCAAAAGACAGCAATCATTCCACCGGGACCACCAACACCAGGAATTTGATAATTGCGAAAAGATTCTAAAGTAGACTCGCCCATAGCAATCCACCCATTAGAACAGATACTTACCTGATCATATTCCTGACCATAAAATTTAAATGTGAAGGGCAAATTTATTGTCTCTACATCATCTTGGTTATTCCCACCATCCGTTAGGGATGATAAATGAGTACCACTTCCTCCATATCGTCCATCAATTTCAATCCAATTATATGTAGGAGATATAGTATATCCAATATCACCACTGTCATATATGTAATATCCATGGGCATCCGGACCAACCGGATCTAATACTGTTGGTTCACCGATCTGGACTTCAACAATAGAGTTTGACGTATACCCTTGTTCCGTTTCTATATTAACAATAAAATGGACAATCGCTCCTGGTATTGTTTGAGCTAAAGCTCGTACCTGAAAATAATCATTACCATTGAATGAAGAGCCACCAATGGGTACGGTTGTCCATGTGCCGACTGGATCCAAGATTTCTATAAATGGGGATGCACATGTAATTGTCCCCGTCACAGCGATTGCATTTGTCGTTCCAGAATTTCCTAATTCAATTTTAATAAAGGAAGTTTCACTAGGTGTCAAAATATCAATTGCAGATCCAATCACATCTATATCAATGGCATTTATATTATTTCCAGCAACATTTACATTCAATGCACCAGTAGTGGTGTTTCCTTCGATATCATAAAAATTTATTAAAAGATCTAAGTTCGAACCTTCCTGTAAACCTTCTACTAATGTAATTATAAATGGTGTTGGCGCATTCACAGTATTACCTACTGCAATGGATCCATAATTAACTGTGGCAGATTCTATCATCACGCTACTAGATCCACTTGTAATAACTCCATTAATATTACCAGCATCATCACTACCAAAGTTTGTGGCGCTCACAAATATTTCTAGTGTTTCACCACCATTAGCAATACCATTTCCATTCCCACTAGATGCACCATAATTATCATCATCAATAGTAAGCGTTGTTTGTAAAAGATTGACAGCAACTCCTGGATCATAAATCTGGAAAGAACTTTGATAAGGATAGTGATTTTTCTTGGTTACCGTAATTAATACTTCCCCTGTTTCTGATGATGTAATTGGTAGACGAATAAATCCATTATCATCAGTATAACCTGATTCAAAAATTTCTCCATCCTTAAGTATTGTAACCCACGCATCTTCTAAAGCACCATTACCCTTGGTAACAGTAACATCTATAAAATTCGTACCCATGGCTAAAGAATATAGATGTTCAACCGTTATTTGATCTGGGTAACTAGTCCACATGGGCAATGATGACTCCCCCATCAGATTATTCCAATGTGTAAAAATATGACAATAGTTATCTGGATTAGTTGGATAATTTTTATACAGTTGCATTTTCCCATACATTAAGGCTGCACCTACTGTCTCAATACCTTCAATCAATGCCCCATAATAAAAGCCCATATCCACCATGTTATTAAACATTGTATGGGTCCCCAATGTAGCCGTTCCAATACATGCGACAGATCCTTTTGGATTTGATGATGTACCTGCTCGTATGAAAGATTCAATCAGAGCTTCTTCACTTCCAAACAAACCGGTTCCACAGGTAATAACTGTTGCCACTGGTAGCATGAATCCATTGGTTGTATTATTTACATTGCTTGATGAAAATTCACTGACACCATAATATCCACGATAATTAAAAAAGGAAACACCTTCTGATAGTCCGGCCTGCATTTGATTGGCAAAAGACCCGCTGTAAACAGTGTTAACTTCTTCAAAACCTGCTACATCTAGCATTTCATGGATCATTTCATTGCTGATCACACAAGAAACACCAGAAGTAGTTGGATCTCCAACTAAGCAGGCTCGTTGAAACCAATTCTCTCCCAAGTAAGGATTAGATTCATAATTAAGTGTTTTACTTATTATTGTAGCCAGTTCAGAACTTGTATCAAATGATAGGCGGCCTAAAAACACTTCAGGAAATTGATCATTCCCTTCCAAGGTTGAGTATGGATGATCCCCATCACCATTATAATATGACCATGAATCTGACCATGTAGGAATGTCGTAGGTTCCTTCTGCATCACCTACAATGGTAACAAATACAGGTGGGTTATCCCAGTCTTCATAGGCATCTTGAATATATGCCTTCAAATTATTTCTATTATTTACAATGGCAGAAGTGTTTATATAATTCACTTCATACCCAACACGATTTTTCCATTCCATTAATTCTTCAACATAATTCATCATTGAAGTACTTAGATTATTAGGTAATACGTAGAGGATTGCTGGACGCTGGTAATCAACATTTCTACTTATTGTTGAATAATTTACTACCAAGGATTTATATAGATCTTCAAATGCACGTGATTTTTTTGGAGGAATAAATGGCTCAGTTATCATGCCATTTTCTACAAGTTCAACTTCTACACTATGGATGATTGACAACTCTTTTGTAACAGGGTTGTATTGAAACGGCGTGACTGAGACTTGGACCATGGTCAAATCACGAAAAATTATTGGTTCAGATACCGTTGCTATTGATGACGGATAAATACTGTCTCTTTCATAAGAGCGGCCTTTAGTAATCTTTCCTGTCAAATTAGGGTCCCAACTCTCAAATGGACAAACATCAATATTGTTTAATGTTTCAGTTTCTTCAATATTAACCTGTACTGAATAAGATTTTCCTGGTTCTACAGCATAAAATGTTGAAACTGTAGGCAAATATGGTTCCCCTGGATTAGCTATAGATCCTGCATTTAGCATTTCTGGTTTTATAAAAACGGATCCATCTTGCTCAATTTGTTTTAATTCATATCCGGGCATCTCATAACGAATTTTCTTGCCTTGCAATGATGAAATATCATTAAAACCATCATAGATCACTGGTGCTGGGTTTTCTGCAGCATAGCCAAAGGTCACCGCTACCATGATTACAAGTTGAATGCGAATTTTTGTCATAAGAGCCTCTAATATATGATCAATAAGTGAAAAAATCCCGGGTAATAAATACTGCCCACATAAACACCAATACCTGATACGGCTAAAAATGGTGCCATTGGCAATGCCCGATCTTTGTCAAAGTCTTTCACCAATGAAACGGCTAACCATGTAAATAAACTCAATAGTGAAGCAGAAAATAGCGTTATTGCCATTCTCATAGGGCCTAACCATGCTCCAAGTACAATTCCCATTTGAATATCACCATATCCCATCCCCTGTCTTTTAGTAACCATCTTCAGAAGTAACATTATTATCAGAGGAATAACTGCACCAACGAAAATTCCCCAAAGCGCTGCAGTAATATAGGTTAACTTAAGTAAAACATTTACAATTATACCGATGACACCCAGAAGGATAAAAATCAATGGAATTTGAAATGTGTAAAAATCTATAACTCCGATCCCCACAAGCAATGTGGAAATAAATGCAAAAATAATCGCTTCACTTAGAGGCAGGCTTCGGAAAGCCCATATCCAGATTAAACTACACATTAATTCTAGAAGAATATTTTTTGGTTTAATGTGATACCCATCAATACTTAGCCAATTAATGGTTTGTTTCAATCCAAACCCTGATAGGCATCCACAAATTGTTGTTAAAAGTAATTCCACTTCTACAGGCCGGATTGCAGCGCAGCACCCATGTGAAAAACAGGTAAATATGTCAGGACAACCATCAACGCTAAAATAGCACCCACCATCAGGATTAACAATGGCTCAATTAAGGTGGTCATTCTCTCTACCAATGCATCTACTTGCTTCTGGTAGTAATCAGCGGCGCGATCTAGCAAATCATCTAATTCACCGGTCTCTTCACCAGTGGAAGCTAATTGTAACAGTATTGATGGGAATACTTCTGTACGACGGAGAGCTGTTGAAATATTATATCCATCTCGTATGTAATCAGATGCATCTTCAACAGCTTTTTCATAGACACGGTTATCAACAACTTTTTTCAATAATGCTGTGGATTCTAAAACAGGTACACCAGCACCAATTAAAATTCCAAAAGTCTTACAAAATTTATTTAGTATAGATTGTTCTAATAATACTCCAAATACGGGGACTTTTAGTTTAAATGAGTCAATTACAAATCCACCACGTTGAGTTTTAGAAATCAACCATATTATAAAAACAACAATGAATCCCATAAAGATCATAAATCCAGCATTAGCCTGCAACCAAGCACTTAAATCAATCATTTTACGTGTGGCCAGAGGTAGTGACGCTCCTAGAGTTGCATATACTTCAGAAAATTTAGGAATGATAAGTAACATCATGACAAGAAGCATTACGCCAAGAAAAACAACCATAAAGATCGGATAGCTCATGGCTGATTTTACCTTTCGTCGTGTATCATCTAGACTTTCTAGATAGGATGATAATTGTTCTAGTATTTCATTTAGGTTACCACTTACTTCACCAGCTTTCACCATGGCGACAAACAAAGTATTGAATACACCGGGATGTCTTGATAAAGATTCGGAAAGGTTAAGACCCTTTCTGATATTTTCACTTACAGTGGTTAGAATTCGTTTAAACTTTTTGTGCTTTTCTTCAGCTCCAAGACTGTGTATAGCTCTTTCAAGTGTCAAACCAGCAGCAAACATTGTTGCTAACTGGCGTGTAAAAAATACAATATTTGAAAGAGGTATTCTATTCTTAGCCCTTTCAATAGAAAGTTGTATCTCATCTATAAATGGTCCTAGAAAATCAAATGAATCATCCACTTCCTTCAATGTGATGACCATTTGGCCATTTGCCGATAATTTTTGAATGGCTAAGTCCAGAGAGTCTGCACGTATTTCCCCTTCCTTACGCTGTCCTTCTGAATTTTTAGTTAAATAGGAAAAAATAGCCACTATAAATCTTCAACTGTTGATCTCATAACTTCTTCTATAGATGTTGTACCATCCAAAATACGTTCTAACCCAGCTTCCCTCAATGTTACCATTCCATTATCTAAGGCAGCCTGTCTTATATCATCTTCATTAGCATTGTCAAAAACAAGTTTTCTGAGTTCTCTTGCCATTGGTATCATTTCAAAAATTGCTAATCGTCCCTTGTAGCCCGTATTTCGGCATTCTGTACACCCTTTTCCATGGTAAAGCGGCCCTTTTATACGGCTTGATTCTAAGCCAACCAATGCTAATTCTTCATTTGATGGTTTATATTCTTCTTTGCATGATTTACATATACGCCTTACCAAACGCTGGGCCATAACCAGATTTAAACAAGAACCAACCAGAAACGGTGCAATTCCAATATCAAGCAAACGTGTTAATGTTCCCGGAGCATCATTTGCGTGAACCGTTGAAAAGACTAAGTGACCAGTCAGTGCAAACTTTACCGCAATATCCGCTGTTTCACCATCACGGATTTCGCCAATAAGCAACACATCAGGATCTTGGCGCAAGATTGAACGCAGCGTTGAACCAAATGTAAGTCCAATATCTTCAAATACCTGTACCTGGTTCACTCCATCTAACTGGTATTCCACTGGATCTTCAACAGTAGTTATATTGGTTCGTTCACTTTTGATCTCTTTTAAAGCAGCGTATAGGCTTGTCGATTTACCGGAGCCTGTTGGGCCGGATACCACAACCATACCGTAAGGCTGATTAATTACCTTTTTAAAAACCCCAAGATTTCTTTTAGGAAAACCTAATGAAGTTAAATTGAAATCAAATCCAGTTTTATCTAAAAGACGCATTACAATCTTTTCCCCATAAACGGTTGGCAGTATTGAGACACGAACGTCGAGCTCTTTTCCAGGAGACTTTATTGAAAATCTACCGTCCTGGGGTAATCTTTTCTCTGCAATATTTAATTTTGACAGAATCTTAATTCGGGTTACTAAACCACTTAAGGATGTGACTGGTGGTGTCATAATCGTCTGGAGTACACCGTCAATGCGAATTCGTACATAAAGCTGTTTTTCCATAGGTTCAATATGCACATCTGTCGCACGCTCTTTAATGGATTCCTGTAAAATCAAATTAACTAACTTTACAATAGGAGCATCTTCTTCTGAAGCTTTGTCCGGAGATAGATTAACTTCTTCTTTAGATCCTTCATCACCAGAGATAACTGTAATATTGTCTAATACATCACTCACTTCTGCAGTTTTTTGGATCTCTCCATAAACTCTATCTAGTGACTTTTCCATCATTTCATGTCCACAGACAATAATATCAGGGTTAAGGCTTGTTAATCGCTTGATGGAATCAATAGCCACTAAATCTTCAGGATCTTCCATGGCAACGGTAATTGCTGAATCATTTTTGTTTACTGCCAATACTCTGTTCGTTCTGGCAAAATCTTCAGGTATCATGGCAGCAATATTGGCATCGGCTTCCAGTAAAATAAAGTTGTCTGCTTTGCGGTATCCTAACTGTTGAGCAAAAGCCGTTACAAAATCATCTTCTTCAATGATACCCATCTCAATAAGAGTAACGCCTATTTTTTCATTAGTTGATTTTTGTTGTGCTAACCCTTCATTTAATTGGCCTTCTGTGACTTTTTCATTATGAAGAAGTATCTCACCTAATTTTGAAAATTGTGGGTTAAAATCATTCATAAAATATTTCCTTTCAGTATTAATCGCACTCTACTGGAGATCGAACCAATAAAATATCTAATGGATCACTCGTTGTAATAGTTGGAATCATTAATGTAGCGCTGATACTTGATGTAAAATCATCATAACTGCAGATTGGAGGATCATCAGTTGATGTATTCGCCAGATTACAAAGTTCTTTCAAATATCGAACAGATATACTCGCATACCCATCTTCATCAGTTAGAACAATTGGTTCGCATCCAATCATTGAGTAGCCATTCCATTCTCCGTCACCTTCTCCCTGATCAGCTGTACCTTCTAAACCATCTAGACCAAAATCATCAAAATTCTCAGAAACTTCAGATACATCCCACTCACCATCACCTGTTGTGTCAATTGCATCATGGATATTGTTATAATTCCCCCAATCTATGGTTTCAGGGTCATCATCAGCCCCATAATCCCTCCATGAAAAACAGCCATCATTTTCGCCAGCTAATATATCTCCTGAGTCTTCCAAAGTATCCAGCCCCCAATCTTCGTAGACTTCATATCCTACTTCAACCCAGCGACTGACACCTGTACCTACAAATGACACTGGAGCACCTACTACTGGGTTTCCATAATAATCAATAACAATCGCTGTAACTGTGATATCAACTGAGTCTGTAGGAAATGGTATACTGAAATCATGGTAAGTTGCATTCGATGTAAGTGTCACTGCTCCTGGAAGGAAAAACAAGGTAGCATCTCCTTCACCTTCATTAATGTAAGACGATAGAAAATCACTTTCACCATCACCATCCAAATCACCAGTTGCTGTTGTTGCCCTAACTTTTCCAATATCACCAATAGCATCTGTGGAATAAATTATAAATGATCTTGCCATACCAACAGTTGCTTCACCACTTTGAACACCTTCATTATTTGTAAAACTTACGCCTTCAACTACAGCATCAATAGTTGTATCAGGAGGCAGAGGAGCAATATACCAATAAACGTAGGTTGTATCTTCTACGGGGTTACCATGTATATCTGAAACAAGTGCGGCACACTCAGTCCGATAAAAACCTCCACCTACAGCTTCAGTACTGTTTGGATCATATTCAGCTTCTATACGATGAGGTTGTCCAGAAGCAATTGTTACAGGTACATCAATGACAGTTAGATCATTGCTACCATCCTGGTCACAGTCACATGTAGCAACAATTCTTACTGGTCCTGGTTCGGACCCACTATTAATAGAAACAGTCGCCACACCATTCACAGTATAAATTGTAGCTGATGTTTGCCCAGGTGTCTCTAAGTAAGCGTCACCAACTAAAGGTTCAATTGTGAAGACGACTGGGGTTGGTGTGTTTATTAGTGTTCCATTATCATCATAGACTTCTGCCTTAATAAAAGTCGACTCAAGCCCACCACCATCTCTAACAACAATATCACCTGGTATTGACGCTGGAATCTCCATAAACGCACAGGTTTGAAAAGATGGATCTTCTATATAGACCTGTAGTGAATCTTGGATTAAGGTTGATGAAAACCCTGGGTGAGAAAACGTCGCCGAAATATCGGATACACCAACATCTTCCGGGTTGCCTAAATCTGTAAATATAGCAGTATCAGTACCTACAGTATCTGTTAAACCTATAGCATTAATGAAACCTAGGGTGGCTTCATAATTGATTTGAGCATTCCCAACGGGATTCCCGAGCTTATTGAGCAGTCGCGTTACTATATTTGCAACTGTCTCCCCTCCATCAAGGGCAATTACATCTGTGTCTGTAGTAACAAAAAGATTGTAGGGCCACACATCATCTTCAGAATAGATATTGAATCTTTCACCTTCTGTAATTTTATCTCCAAATTTTGCGACTACAGTTACCCCTTCAAAATTTGGCGTTCCAGGATTATCTTTATAGGTATTACCGCCGTCATCAAAATGAGCAATGACCTGCCCATCTGAATTAGATACACTGCTCTGATAATTTATTGTACCCACATCAACATTGCTTGATGTGGCAACAAATTCTACGGATTGTCCTGATATTGGATTTCCAGCTGTATCAGTAACAGTTGCAATCAGCCTGGTTTGAGATGCATCTCCTGCTATATCTTCACCAACCACGACCGTATTATTCGATTCATCAAATGAGACCGGTAAGATCTCCATTGAGAGTCCATTATCGGTTCCAATGATAACTTGGACCGAATCAGATATGGACAAATCAAAACCTTCGTGGGTAAATGTGCATACAATATTTGCTGGTCCAATATCTTCTGGAACCCCATTATCCTGAAAAGTTAAGGTAACTGCTCCTGTGCTATCTGTTTCACCTTCAGAATCAATAAAGCCCCGATCTGTATCAAATGATAGGATAACATTTTGAAGCGGTATATTTGATTTATTCAACAGTCGCGCTTCTATTTCTGCCGTAGTAGCGCCATTGTCTAACTTGATATTGTCCACGTCCGATGAAACGAATAGTGTATATGGCCACACATCATCCTTTTCCTGATAAACATTAAATTGAGCTTTTGCCGTGATAGTTGTATTTGCATATGTCGCAGTAACAGTTAGACCTTCATAATCAGGCGTTGTTGTCCTGTCAACCATTTCTTCTGAACTGTTTGGTTTAAACGTGTTCACCACCTCTCCATTCTCATCAGTATTGACTGACCTACCATTAGTATAGTCTCCACCACCGCCACCATTATCTGAAAATGTGATGCTTTCATTTTTTATCGGAGTTCCGTCTGAATTATTCAGTGTAAACACCATACGCATATTAGATGAGCCAGATACAACTTCACCAACTGATGTACCATCATTTGTAACAGCCTGTAAGGAATTAAGTGTCAGTGTAGCATTCGGGTTTGTGGTCTCTTCAGGCAGTCTTTCATCACAAGCAAGGTTCATAAAAATAATGCCGTAGAAAATGGGATAAATAGATTTTGATTTAATTTTAAACATGCTGCACTCCTTATTCAGAATCTTCTTCAGATTCATCATGATCTTGTTGACTATGACTATCATCATCTTCACGTTTATCATTTTTTGGCCCTTTGATCACATAATCTTCAAATTCAACCATATCTTCAGACTTTGTAATTCCTGTATATGCATCTACAACAATCTTAGGTGTTATTTGAATAATTAAATCTGTTTTACGTTCAACGATACCATTCGATGTAAACAATTTTTTACCTAACCATGGTATTTTGCTCAAGACTGGGACTTTGTATGTCGTCCTTTTTTTG